>JARLIT010000017.1 GCA_031291575.1 Ancalomicrobiaceae bacterium | reverse complement strand
TGAACATGCGAGCCTCCTCGATTGAACACGGCCCGCGTCAGCCGACGAAGCGGAAGAACAGGTCTTCGAGGTCGCGGCCGAAATCCTCGGCTCCGGGTTTGCCGGAGTCCCGCACGGTCTGGATATACGGCCGGAAGGTGCGGTAGATGCGCTTGATGTCGACGGAAATCGAGCGGCGGAGCGTCTCCTCGTCACAGGCGTCGACATGCAGGCAGCGTTCGAACTGGTCGAAGGAGGCGACCAACAGGTCGATGTCGGTGGCGAGGTTCTGATCGTGGATGAATTTCAGCAGCATCGCGTCGCGCTTGGCGATCAGGATGGCGCGGGCATCCTCCGATGCGGTCGCGGCGATCTGGCGCTGCAGTTCGTCGATTCCGTCCCACCAGGGCTTCATCTCGTCGCCGAGTCGCATGTAGGCCTGATGGGCCTGACTGTCGCCGAAGCGGTCGACCAGGTCGAGCGCATAGGCCACCTTTTGCTGCGAGGCGGCGCTCGGTATCGCCACGAAGTAGAGATAGGCGGCCGTTGCCCAACCCGAGAGACCGAGGATGAGCGCGAGCACCGGCATGAACGCAAACTTCCCCCCTCGCGCCTGCGACTTGTCGGCCGCGGACGCGTTCGCGTCATCCAGGGAGGCGCTCGACATCGGCGAGTTGGGCTCCGTCACTAACGCCGCGGCGGGATCTTGGCGCAGCACGGCCCACCGCAGCAGGGGTCAGGCCACGCCGGACGCTGAACCGGACGGTTCTGGGCGGCCACGGAGCCGGTCGCGAAGATGATCGCCACCACCACGATTACCAGTTTCTTCATCATATCATCAGGGATCCAATCGATCGATCAGCCGATGCCACGGAGCGTCGCTGATACGTACGTCTGCCCTATCCCTACCCGATCGAAGATGAACGGGGCCAGAATGACGAGCGTCCGCGGCAAAACAATGTCGCGGCGCGACCGGCCCCGTCAATCGCGTCATTTCCCGCACATGGGGACGACGCGCCTCAGCGCCGCTTGCGCATTCTGAGGAAGGCTTCGAGTTCGGCATCGCCGGCCTCCGGCAGGGTGATGCGCGGATGGACGTAGAGGTCGCCGCGGCTGCCGCCCTTGACCGGCAGGCCCTTGCCCTTCAACCTCAGCGCCTTGGCTCCGGTCGTACCGGCCGGCAGCGTCAGATCGACCGGCCCTTCAAGCGTCGGCACGCGCACCCGAGCGCCAAGCACCGCCTCCTCGAGGCTGACGGCAAGATCATGGCGCAGATCGATGCCCTCGACGCGGAATTGCGCGTGCGGCCGGATCTGCAGGGTGACGATGGCATCGCCGGCCGGCGTCCCCGGCTGACCCTGGCCCTTCAGGCGGATCTGCTGGCCGCTGGCGGCCGCTTCAGGCAGTTGCACGTCGAGCGTCTTGCCGTTCGGCAGTCCCACGCGGACCTTGCCCTGGCCGGCGAGGTCCTCGAGCGTGATTTCCACCGTCACCTGCACGTCCTCGCCGCGTACACCGGCACCGCCGGCGTGGGCCTCGAAGCCGAAGCCGCGTCCGCCATTGGCACCCGCGCCGGGCCGTGCCCGCCGTCCGCCGAAGGCCTGACCGAGGATTTCGGAAATGAAGTCGTCGGCGTCGACGCCCGCACCGGCATGGGCCCGTCCGCGCGCCCGCCCACCGGCGAACCCCTGGAAGCCCTGGCTGCCGAAGTCCTGCGAAAATCCTTCGAAACCGGACATGCGCGGCTTGCCGTCGGCGCCGATCTCGCCGCGGTCGAACTGCGCGCGCTTGGCCTTATCGCCGAGGATCTCATAGGCCGCATTGATTTCCGAAAAGGCGTCCTTGGCCTTCGGATCGTTCTGGTTCTGGTCGGGATGGAATTTCTTCGCCAGCCGGCGGAAGGACTTCTTGATGTCGTCCTCGCTGGCCGAGCGCGATACGCCTAGCATGTCGTAAGGATCACGCATCACTCAAAGCCTTTGTCGATGGAAGCGCCGCCAAGCTTGCCCGCCGTACGTCGCCGGATCACCAAATTCGATTGGCTGCCTGTCGCGGCCGAACCGGCCGTCTCGACCCGCAACGCCGGCCGGGTGCTCACGGACCTGTGAACCGTTCGGTCAAGATATGGTAGCGGCCAAGCCCATTGTCTACCTGCGGCAGGCAGGCTCCGAGCGAATTTACCATAATGCGTCGCCAACGGCCGCGCCGCGCGACCGTGCCTCATTGCCGTCATTGCTGCGCGGTTTTCTGGGAGTCGGCTGGCTCGATCTTGGCGAATTCCCAGGTATCCATCACGCTCCTGCAGATCTCGGCGGAGTAGAGCCGTACCCCGTCGACCGAGACGATGGTCGAGGAGAAGGCTCGACAGTTCGATCCTGGCTCGCGCGTCGCCTTGGCGATATCGGAGATCGTGCCCGTATCGCCGGTGCTGGTGTTCTGCCAGGCGATGCGCGCCTCGAGCGGCGTCTCCGGCGCTTTGGCGACCGCCGCCCGGATGATATCCCAGTCACTGTGATCGCTACCGGCGTAGGACAGGATGCCGGTCTGCACAGTTGCACCGGTGACGTCGCCGGAAAAAAGGTGGATATTGCCGCAGCCGGCCAGACCAAACGCCAGAAGGCTGCACGACAGCCATCCGACCAAGCCTCCGCCGCCACCCTCTTGGCGACCAACGCTCGGCCCGGATACAACTCTACTCAAACACCCGGCCAATGAGACCTCCGCGACCGCCATGACCGAACCTACCCAACAGCCTCCACCATCTGAGTTAATGTCCGGTGACTTTTCCGGTGCGGACGAGCCGTTGAAGCTCTTCGCCGAGTGGTTTCGCGAGGCCGAACAGAGCGAACCGAACGATCCGAACGCCATGTCGGTGGCGACCGCCGATTCGGCCGGTATGCCGAACGTGCGGATGGTTCTGTTGAAAGGGTTCGATGCCGCCGGCTTCGTCTTCTATACGAATTTCGAGAGCCGCAAAGGCCAGGAACTCGTGACGTCGGCGAAGGCGGCACTTCTGTTCCACTGGAAAACACTGCGCCGTCAGGTTCGGGTGCGTGGCGCTGTCGAGGTGGTGTCGGATGCTGAAGCGGATGCCTATTTCGCTTCGCGCGCCCGCGGCAGCCGCCTCGGCGCCTGGGCATCGAAGCAATCGCGTCCGCTCGAAAGCCGCTTCGCCCTGGAAAAGGCGGTTGCCGAATATTCGCTGAAGTTCGGTATCGGCGCGATCCCCCGGCCCGCCTACTGGTCGGGCTTCCGCGTCGTGCCAGACCTGATCGAATTCTGGCACGATCGGCAGTTCCGCCTGCACGATCGGATCGAATTCACCCGATCAGCGAACGACGCGCCTTGGGAAAAGACGCGGCTCTATCCGTGAGGGACGGCGGCCGGGCGTATCGGCGCGCATTGCGCCGGCCGCGGCGCGGCGGTCGCGTCTGGCTCGGAGTCTGATCTCCGCCTGCGGCATGGGCTCACGCGCACGACAAAGTGCGTCGCGCGATCGCCAGAGGCGAACGGCAATCGAGACAGGCGTGGGGCTAGGCAGGCATGAGGGCGGGGCGACGCAAAGAAATCACACGAACCTGGCACCGGTGCCGCCACGGGGGGCAGGCATCGGTGCATCCAGGGCTCGGTGGAGAGCTGTCGCTGGCGTAACCGGACCCTGCGCCCCAAGGCCGGGCGATTCGGGCCTGCGGTGTCAGCTTGGGGGCGATTACCCCCCTTTGGCGCCCCACTGGCTTAACGCCAGGGCGTCAGGAGGTAAGCGACAACGAAGACGGTCAGCGGATGGGCGTCGGCATCGACCTTGCAAGAAGGCCCGGTCTGAGCCGAACGCCGATCGGTCAGGACATCTGATCCGTCGGTTTCTTCTTGTGCGAGATCATCTGGGCAGCGGCGCTGACAGCGGAGATGCCGATGGTCTTGTACTGCCGGTCGAGCTGCTCGCATTCCTCGTAGCCGGGCATCGATTGGTCGTGTTGCTTAGCCGGACGTTCGGCTTCAGGGGCGGACATGGGATTCCTCTTTCACTCGGTTTTCCGGTCCATCGTTTCACCGGCCAGGTGGCCGATCGAAGGAGGACGGGCAGAGACACTTATATCATCGACCCGTGGTGCGAAATTTGGGTTAAATCACGGGTCGGGAGAAGTGCAGCAAGATCACACCTGCTGTCGATTTGTGTGAAAAGCCGGTCTAACAGCCGGAAAAGCCTGACTTTTGGCAGTGACATACCGTCGCATCCGACTGTCATCCGTACTGGTGCGGATTTGAATACCGGTCAAAACCGGCTCGCTTCCCGGTCAGGCCGACGCGGAAGCGGCAGAGCGAATCTGGACGAGCACGATTTCCGGCGGGACCCCGAACCGGATCGGCAACATCGAGCAGCCGAGTCCGCCGGAGACGAGGAGATGACGACCGGCCTCGGTGTAGGTGCCATAGACATAGCGGGCGCTCTCATCGTGGCCTCTCCACAGGGCGGGAGCGCCGAGCCACGGTAGGGAGATCTGGCCGCCATGATTGTGGCCGGAGAGCGTCAGGGCGACGCGTTCGGGCATATGCCGGATCATCTCCGGCTCATGCGCCATGTGCAGGATCGGCGCGTCGTCGGTCACGGCGGCCAGCGCGGCCTTCAGATCGTCCTGACCGGAGTGGATGCCGGGGCCGAAGGGAAAGTCGTAGAGCGGGCTCGACAGCACGCTGGTCGTCCCTGTCAGCCAGAAGTCGTGGCCGTCGGCGGCGATCTTGCGGCCCTCGTTCATGTAGACGGGGATGCCGACGGCTTCGAGCCCGTGCCGGACCGGCTCGGGACCGCCGTTCCACCAGTAATCGTGATTGCCGAGGATGGCGTGCACGCCGAGCGGTGCTTTCAGCTTGCCGAGCACCGGCGCCCATTCGGCCGGCATCAGCGAGCGGTTCTTGATCCTCACCGAGGCCATGTAGTCGCCGAGGAGGAGGATGATATCGGGGCGAAGCGCATTGGTCGTCGCGACGATCTCCTCGATGCGCGGCAACGTCATCCACGGGTCGACGGCATGGATATCAGCGACCAGCGCCGCCGTGAGCGGCTTGGCGCCGGTCGGCCAGCCGGGAAGCGCCATGTCGTAGCGCTTCACCACCAGTCGGTAGAGCGGCTCGATCGCCGAGGCGTAAGAGGTCAACCCGAGGAAGCCGGTGGCGAAGGTGCCGAGGAACAGGCGTCTCGAAATCATGGGACCTCAATGGCCGGGGGAACGCTGGCCGGCGCCTGCCGGTCGCGGCCGCAGCTTGACAGGCAGGAATGAACGAACTGGCACGGTCGCCCAGATGTGGCGATGCAATATGGCAAATTGCAGACCGCACCAGCCGCTGCGCGGCCGCGCGACGGCTGGTGGAGGTACAATCGTCGGATGTGGTTAAGGCCGCATGGACGAGGCAGGGGGTGCCGCGGAACTCCGCGACGCTGTCACCCGCGCAGCCCTTCAGCTCTGACCCAGGCCTCGGTATCATCGAGCGCCTTCGCTAGCCGGATGAACAATTCGTCGAGCTCGGCCTCGGAAATGATCATCGGCGGGCAGACGGCGATCGTATCGCCGATGGCCCTCAGAATCGCGCCGCGCTCCTGCAGGAAAGCGACGGCCTTCGCCGCGACGCCGTATTTCGCCTCGAACGGCGCCTTCGTCGCCTTGTCGGCAACCAGTTCCACTCCGCCGACGAGGCCGAGCGAGCGGACGTTGCCGACCAGCGGATGCTCGGCGAGGCCGGCGAAGCGCTCGGCGAATTTCGGCGCCAGCGCGCGCACTTTGCCGAGGATGTCGCGCTTCTGGTAGATCTCGATCGCCTTGACGCCGAGCGCGCAGCCGAGCGGATGGCCACCGTAGGTGAAGCCGTGGCCGAAGGTTCCGAGTTTCGCCGACTGGCTGTCGAGCGCATCGACCATGAACTGTGGCAGGAGAACCGCCGACAGCGGTGCGTAAGCTGCGGTCATCTGCTTGGCAACGGAGAGCGTGTGGGGTTTGTAGCCGACCGTCTCGCAGCCAAACCAGTTGCCGGTGCGCCCGAACCCGGTGATCACCTCGTCGGAGATCATCAGGATGTCGTGTCGCTCGAGAATCGGCTGGATCGCCGGGAAATAGGCATCGGGCGCAATGATGACGCCGCCGGCGCCCATGATTGGCTCGGCGATGAAGGCGGCAACGGTCTCCGGTCCCTCGCGCTCGATCAGGGCTTCTAGGTTGGCGGCGATGCGGGCGACGAAGTCTGCCTCGCTCTCGCCTTCGAGGCCGAAGCGATAGTATTGCGGGCAGTCGGTGTGGACGACGCGGGCGACCGGCAGGTCGAAGTCGCGGTGGTTGCCGGGAAGCCCGGTGAGCGATGCCGTCATCACGGTGACGCCGTGATAGGCCTTCACCCGGCTGATGATCTTCTTCTTCTCAGGCCGCCCGAGAGCATTGTTGTAGTACCAGGCGAGCTTCACCTGGGTGTCGTTCGCCTCCGAGCCGGAGGAGGAGTAGAGCACCTTGGAGATCGGCACCGGCGCGATCTCCTTCAGTTTTTCGGCGAGTTCGATCGCCGGCTCGAAGCCCTTGGCCCCGAACAGGTGGTAGTAGGGCAGCTTCTTCAGCTGCTCGATGCCGGCCTCCACCATCTCCGCGTCGGAAAACCCAAGGCCAGCGCACCACAGCCCCGACATGCCCTCGATGAATTCCTTGCCTTGCGTATCGTAGAGATAGACGCCGCGGCCGCGCTCGATCACCAGTGGCCCGATTTCGCGGATGCGATGCTGCGGCGTATAGGGGTGGACGAGTGCCTCGATGTCGCGGACTTGCACGTTGGAGAGCTGGGTCATCGCATCCTCTTCGTCGCTGGCAACGTCCGGCGGAGCCATCGGCCGTCCGGCGTTCGGTTGTGTTGTGCGCCGGCCGTAGGCTGGAGCAGGGCTGGCATGCATCGGCGCAAGCCACGTTTGTAGCGGTTTTGCGCGGCGGAACCCATCCCTCGGTCGGCATGCCTGAGGCGCGACGGGTCGCCGGGAACCGTGGTATCACTGATGTCTGCGGGCGCGGTGGGAAATTGAAGTACGCGTGCCGCGCCGGGCTCGACCGGTCATTCGGCGTTCAGCCGGAGTGCGGCATTCAATTCGCTGATTTCGAGGAATGGTTGCGATGAACGAACGGTCTCAGGCGGGATTGCCGCCTCTCCCTGTCCAGCGCCCGACAGTTCAGCCCGTGCCTCCCGTCGGGCCGTGGCCGGGGGGCGGAGCGGCCGCCTGGGGGCCCCTGCCGACGCAAGGGATGCCGAGCCTCGGTCGGGTGGCGTTCGACAGCGACACGCCCGGTGTCGTGCCGATGGCGATCTGGGGCTCGCTCCTGTCGTTTCTGACCCTCGGCATCTACCGCTTCTGGTTCACGGTCAAGATCAGGCGCGAACTCTGGCGCCGGGCGGCTCTGGCCGGCTCCACCTTCGAGTACACCGGTACCGTCTGGGAGATCGTCAAGGGCTTCCTCGTCGCCCTCGTCATTCTCGCCCCGATCTGGGCGCTCTACACGCTCGGCACCTTCCTGCTGCCGTCCAGGCAATACGCCGGCATTGCCGGCTTGATGACCTTCGTCGCGGTCATCGGCTTCGTCTTCTTCGTCTATTTCGCCACCTATCGCGCCCGCCGTTATCGCGTCAGCCGCACGCTGTGGCGCGGCGTGCGCTTCCACCAGACCGGATCGGGCGTCGCCTATGCCTTCATGAACTTCGGCTGGTGGCTGCTCGTCCCCTTCAGCTGCGGCGTGTCGATCCCGTTTGCCCGTGCCCAGCTCGAGCGCTACCGCATGACCAACACCTGGTTCGGCGACAAGCGGTTCGAGAGCGAGGCGTCCGGCTCGGCCATGATGCCGGCGTTTCTCCTCTACCTCGGGCTCTGCCTCGGACCGCCGCTGCTCCTCGCCATCCTGGCCTTCGTCACCGCCGGTGGCCTCAACCACATCGGCGACCAGTTCGGCAATCTCGCCCGTTTCTTCGAAACCGGCGATCGCAGCCGTGGATTGCCGGGTATCGGCATGGCGTTTGCGGTCCTCTTCCTCGGCCTCGCCGTGTTCTGGCTCGTCGCGGCGCCCTTCGTTTGCTGGCCGATCTACCGCGCCTCGGAGTGGCGCAGCTTCAACGAGCGGATGTCGATCGGCGGCGTCCGCTTCCGCTCCGACTTCACCGCCTGGGAACTCTACACCACCTATCTCGTCTTCCTCGCCATTGCGACCGGGCTCATGATGGCGGTCGGCATCGTCTCCGGCATCATCTTCGCCATCGCCTTGGCCGCGCAGATGAGGGAGACGTCGCTTCTGCCGGTACTTCTGATCGGCGGGCTCTATCTCCTGGTGCTGTGGGGCCTGTCGGTGGCGCGGCTGAAGATCTTCCTGTTCGACCTGACGGGAAAGCTCGTGCGCACCACCACTGTCATCGGCCTCGAGCGGCTCGGCGATACCCTGTCGCTGCGCGACAAGGTCGGAGCGCTCGGCGACGATTTCTCTGGCGGTTTCGATATCGGCGCGATCTGATAGGCTGAAGCGGGGCAGCGCCTCAAAAGGGTGGAAGCATGGAAATCCGCGGTCCGGCGACCTATTACGACGGATTGACGCCGAGGATGCACGAGGTGGCGCTCGTCCTCGGCATCGATCACCTGACGATCCGCGATCTCGACGGCGTGTTGGTGTCATGGCCGCTCGCTCGACTTATGAAGCTCGACGTCCGGCGCAGCGAACTCAGGCTCGGCTCGGCCGACCAGCCCGATGCGCGGCTCGAAATCCGCGATCCCCGGCTTGTGGCGGAGTTGACGGCCGCCTTGCGCGATCTGCCCAAGGCTCCCGGTGCCCGCCGCTCGCGCGCACTTCTTGCTGGCGGTCTGGTGGTCGCGGCCCTCGTCTCGGTCGGACTGTTGGTGGTGTTTGGCATTCCGGCGATCGCCTCGCAGCTCGCGCCGCTGGTGCCGATCAGCTGGGAAATCGCCATCGGCGAGGAGGTCAAGCCGCAGATCCTCGACATTCTCGGCAGGAGCAAGCAGCGCGGAACATGCGACAGCCCCGCCGGCGTCGCCGCCCTGGCGAAACTGTCCTCCGAACTCGTGGAAGCCGCCGATCCGCCGCTGCCGGTGCAGATTGCGGTCATCCGCACGCCCGTGCCCAATGCCTTCGCGCTGCCCGGCGGGTCGATCCTGGTGTTGTCCGGCCTCATCGACAAGGTTGCCACGGCCGATGAATTGCGCGGCATCCTCGCGCATGAACTCGGCCATGTCGTGCACCGCGACGCCATCCGGCACGTGATCGAAACCGCCGGTCTGTCGGCGCTGTTCGGACTGGTGGTCGGCGACTATTCCGGCTCGACCATTGCGGTCCTGACCGGCCGCACGCTCGCCGACGCGGGCTACAGCCGCGAGATCGAGGCGGCCGCCGATGCCTTCGCCGTCACCGTCATGGTGAGAATCGGGCGCAACCCGGCCGCTCTCGGCGATGCGCTCGACCACATCGCCGAAGCCACGCCGCACATCGGTGACCAGTTGACCTGGCTGTCGTCGCATCCCTCCACCCCGGATCGCGTGGCCCGATTGAAGGCTGCGGCCCGGACAGTTCCACCGAAGACGCGGCTGAGCGAGGCGGAGTGGGCCGCCGTCAAGGCGATCTGCCCGTAGTTTCGGCGCCGTCCGCCGGCCCTCGACCATCTGGCGATCCGGCGCATGCCGCCATTGCGCTCCCGGTCCGATGCAACGGGCGATTCCGTCGGACGAGAACATGGGCTAGAAGGCTCTATGTCATTCGCGCGCTCGCCGCGCAGCCGGAAACCGCCCGATGCTCTATCGTCCCCAGGTTCGCACCTCCCGCGCCGCCCTCTGGAGCCGGCGCCTCGGCGGCATCGCCGTGCCGATCCTGGTGGTGACGCTGATCGAGCATCGCGCCGACCTGATCGAGACGGCCTATGCGCTGCTCCTCGTCGGCGTCGCCTCGGCGCTCGGGCTGGCGGCGCTGCTCCTGTCCGCCTACGGCTTCCACATCATCTGGGATCGCGGCTTCGTCGGCGCCAGGTCGGCGAGCCTCGGCGTCGTCTATGGGCTGTTGGCGCTGACACCGGCGATGCTCGGCGGCTATGCAGCGGCGACGCATCCGACCCTCTCCGACATTTCCACCGACTGGACCGATCCTCCGCTCTACCGTGAGGTGGCCTTCCTCCGGGCTGGCTCCTCGAACGGGGTCGATCCACCCTCGGTCGACAAGATCCAGCTGCAGAAGGCCGTCTATCCCGACATTGTCACCCGCCGCTTCGGCATCGGCACCGAACAGCTGTTCAACGCCGCCAAGAAGGTGGTCGACCGCAACGGCTGGAAGGTGCTGCAGGAGGTCGTGCCGAAGGAGGACGGCGATCGCGGCCGCATTGAGGCCGAGGCGCACACGCAGGTGCTCGGCGCCCAGGAGGATGTCGTCATCCGCATCCTCGCCGATTCAGCTGGCGCCCATCTCGACATGCGCTCGTCCTCGCGGTTCGGCACCCACGACCTTGGCCAGAATGCCGCGCGCATCCGCCGCTTCTTCGCCGCGCTCGATGCCGCCGTGGCGGAGAGTTTCGGGCAATAGACCGTCTGGTCAGGCCGGGCGGAAGTGCGCCGCGACGCCGGGAACACCGTCCGAGCTGACGACCCCTCTGGCGACCAGATCTTCGAGATGCGCCAGCACTGACAGGCCGGCCGCCCCGGCAAGCTTTGCGTCGAGGCCGACGTAGATTGCCCGGACCATGTCTGGGATTGCCACGTCGCCCGCCTCGAGCCGCTTCAGGATTGCCGCCTCGCGCCCGAGTCGGTGAACTCGGAGGTCGGCGACGAAGCGCTGCGCGGTGTGGAGGAAGGCGCCGTGGCCCGGATAGTAGCGCTCTTCCGTCCGGGCCAGGAGTCGGTCCAGCGAGGCCATGTAGTCGACCATCGAGCCGTCCGGCGGGGCGACGATCGTCGTCGACCAGGCCATCACGTGGTCGCCGGAGAACAGCGCCGATTCTTCTTCGAGAGCGAAGGCAAGATGGTTGGCGGTGTGGCCGGGGGTGGCGATGGCCGTCAGGCGCCAGCCGTCACCCGATACGGTCTCGCCATCGGAGAGCAGGCAGTCGGGCCGAAAGCTCGTATCGCCCGAGCCGTCGAGCGGCTCGGTCTCGCCGATGGCGAGCGGGCGCGCCAGCCGGTGCGGACCTTCTGCCAGGACCGGCGCGCCGGTGTGCCGGGCCAGCCGGTAGCTGAGCGGCGAATGGTCGCGGTGGGTATGGGTGACGAGGATGGCGACGACTTCGGCATCGCCAACTGCCCTGAGCAGCGCGTTGAGATGCGCCGCGTCCAATGGGCCGGGGTCGATCACCGCCAACTGGCGGTTGCCCACGAGGTAGCTGTTGGTGCCGTGGAAGGTGAAGGGGCCGGGATTGTTGGCCGTCACCCGTCGTATGAGCGGCGACAGCCTGACGGCATCGCCGTAGCGTGGATCGAAGGCGAGGTCGAACTGGGGCGAAGCGGACATTGAGGGCTCATCAGGTGGCTGAATGTCCGCACTCGGACTGCGCATCGTGGCGATTCGCCCGGGGCGCCGACGGTTGCCATACCACCCCGAAAGATAGGAGCCCGTCAAAACAATCAAGGGCCGATCTGGTTTCGGCCAAGCGATGGTCGGAGTGGCAGGATTTGAACCTGCGACCCCCTCGTCCCGAACGAGGTGCGCTACCAGACTGCGCTACACTCCGCCGCTGCAGGTGGGGCTTATAGCGATCGAAACCCGTCCCCGCAAGCGCCGATTTGGCTTTTCCTCCCCGCGATATCACCGATGACCGATCATCCACAGGCGCACCCGTTGACCGGGCAAGCGTCCATGCGACGGATGCCCGGCTTGATCGGGGGGCGGTTTTGCGCGACGAGAGGGCATGTCGAAGCCGCACGCCTCCGCCCATCCTCCCGTCCATGCCACCGCCCACCGGCCGCGCGATATTGCGATTTCCGATCTGGCCGACCGCATTCGGGCGGGTGACCGGGCGATGCTCGCCCGCGCCATCACGCTCGTCGAATCGCGCCGCGCGGCGGACCGGCGGCACGCGCACGAACTGCTGCAGGCGATCCTGCCGGCGACCGGGCGGGCCATCCGCGTCGGCATTACCGGCGTGCCGGGAGTGGGAAAATCGACCACCATCGACCAGTTGGGCGTCAATCTGACAGCCGCAGGCCACAAGGTCGCTGTGCTGGCCGTTGATCCGTCCTCGACGCGTTCGGGTGGCTCGATCCTCGGCGACAAGACCCGCATGGCCCGCCTCGCCGTCGATGCCAACGCCTATGTCCGCCCCTCGCCGTCGTCGGGCACGCTCGGCGGCGTGGCGGCGAAGACGCGCGAGACGATGCTTCTGTGCGAAGCGGCCGGCTTCGACGTGATCCTGGTCGAGACCGTCGGTGTCGGCCAGTCGGAGACGACGGTTGCCGGCATGGTCGATGTCTTCCTGGTGCTGGCTTTGCCGGGGGCGGGCGACGAACTTCAGGGCATCAAGAAGGGCGTCATCGAGGTGGCCGACCTGATCGCCGTCAACAAGGCCGATGGCGACAATCTCCTGCGCGCCCGCGTCGCAGTGTCGGAATACCGCGCCGCGCTTGCCATTCTGGCGCCGAAGAGCCCGAATTGGCGACCCCCGGTCGTCGCCGTCTCCGGGCTTGCCAACGAGGGGCTCGAGGACCTGTGGGCCGAGGTCGAGCGCCACCGCGCCGCCTTGACCGCCTCGGGCGAATTCGCCGAGCGCCGGGCCCGCCAGCAGGTCGAGTGGATGTGGTCGATGCTGGAAGAACGACTGATGGCCTCGCTGAAGACCAATCCGGCGGTGAAGGATCGCCTCGCTAACCTTGAGGCCGGCGTCGCTGCTGGCACCATCGCGCCGAGCCTGGCGGTGGACGAGATCGCCGGCGTGTTGGGGATCTGAGGGGTTGATTGGGCGCAAATTGCCCGGCACTTCGCCCCGTATCGTTCATCATTATCGAACTATCATTCGCCGCATTAGCGGCTAATCAAATCAAATCCGATGGTTACGTTGGGTGCATGGATTCAACGCCCGCTTCGCCGGTCCGGCTGAAGTGGGGTCACGATCGGAGCATAGACATGACCAAGGTTCTCGTCCTCTACTATTCCGCCTACGGCCACATCGAGACCATGGCCAATGCGGTTGCCGAAGGCGTGCGTTCGACCGGTGCCGAGGCCGTCGTCAAGCGCGTGCCGGAACTGGTTTCGCCGGAAGTGGCCAAGGCCAGCTACTACAAGCTCGATCAGGCTGCGCCGATCGCCACCGTCGACGAACTCGCCGACTACGACGCCATCATCGTCGGCGCCGGCACGCGGTTCGGCACCGTCGCCTCGCAGATGCGCAATTTCTGGGACCAGACCGGCGGCCTGTGGTTCACCGGCAAGCTGGTCGGCAAGGTCGGCTCGGTCTTCACGTCGTCGGCCACGCAGCACGGCGGCCAGGAATCGACCATTCTCTCCTTCATCCCCACCTTCCTGCACCACGGCATGGCGGTCGTCGGTCTGCCCTACGCCTTCCAGGGCCAGATGGGCGTGGAAGCGGTGAAGGGCGGCTCGCCCTACGGCGCCTCGACCATTACCGACGGCGACGGCTCGCGACAGCCGAGCGCTGTCGAACTCGAAGCCGCCCGCTTCCAGGGCGCCCACGTCGCCAAGCTCGCTGCGAAAATCGCCGCCTGAGCCCAACTGCCTCGGAAGAAACGATTGCGGGCGCGTCCTTCGGGCGCGCCCGCTTTGTTTTGAGTTGACGGATCAGCCAAGCTGCCCGGCGGGGCAGCAACAGAATGGCTGGCATCCACCTTTGTCGAATGGTCTTTACCGCACTGCACACTAAATCGGTCTGAAGCCCGCATTTGCGTCGCCGATCGTATTGACAGCGGCGCCTCGCGCCCCGAAGCCTATGCGGGCCTTTCCGGATCCTACCGAGGAAACCACTCCCGTGAAGAAGATCAGCAAGATCCTTGTCGCCAATCGCTCGGAAATCGCCATCCGCGTCTTTCGCGCCGCCAACGAACTCGACTTGAAGACGGTCGCGATCTTCGCGGAGGAAGACAAGCTGGCGCTCCACCGCTTCAAGGCGGACGAGGCCTATCAGGTCGGCAAGGGGTTGGGGCCGATCGAGGCCTATCTCGATATCGGCGAGATTCTCAGGGTCGCCAAACAATCTGGTGCCGATGCCATTCATCCTGGCTACGGCTTCCTGTCGGAGAGCCCGGAATTCGCCGAGGCCTGTGCCGCGGCCGGCATTACCTTCATCGGTCCGAGCCCTGAGACGATGCGCATGCTGGGCAACAAGGTGGCTGCGCGCAATCTCGCCATCTCGGTCGGTGTGCCGGTGATGCCGGCGACCGATCCGCTCCCTGACGACATGGATGTGGTCCGCTCGGAAGCCAAGCGCGTCGGCTATCCGCTGATGCTGAAGGCCTCGTGGGGTGGCGGCGGTCGCGGCATGCGCGTCATTCGCGACGAGGCACAACTCGTCAACGACGTCATCGCCGCCAAGCGCGAGGCCAAGGCTGCCTTCGGCAAAGATGAGGTCTATCTCGAAAAGCTGGTCGAGCAGGCGCGCCACGTCGAGGTGCAGGTCCTCGGTGACACGCTCGGCACCATCGTGCATCTGTTCGAACGCGACTGCTCGGTGCAGCGCCGGCACCAGAAGGTGGTCGAGCGCGCCCCCGCTCCCTATCTCTCCGAAGCCGAGCGCCAGGAACTCTGCGGCTACGCCCTGAAGATCGCCCGCGCTGCCAAATACGTCTGCGCCGGCACGGTCGAATTCCTGATGGATGCGGCGACGGGCGAATTCTACTTCATCGAGGTCAATCCGCGCGTCCAGGTCGAGCATACGGTGACCGAGCAGGTCACCGGCATCGACATCGTCAAGGCGCAGATCCGCATCACCGAAGGGGCGGCCATCGGCGGCCCCATCGCCGGCGTGCCGAAGCAGGCGGATATCCACCTGAACGGCCATGCGCTGCAGTGCCGCATCACCACCGAGGATCCGGAGAACAATTTCGTTCCGGACTACGGCCGCATCACCGCCTATCGCGGTTCCATGGGGTTCGGCATCAGGCTTGATGGTGGCACTGCCTATTCCGGTGCGGTGATCACCCGCTTCTACGACCCGCTCCTGGAAAAGATCACCGCCTGGGCGCCGACGCCCTTGGAAGCCATCAAGCGTATGGATCGGGCCTTGCGCGAATTCCGCATCCGCGGCGTCGCCACCAACCTCGATTTCCTGGAAAACGTCATCGCCCATCCGAAGTTCCAGGAGAACCGCTATACGACGCGGTTCATCGACGAGACGCCGGAGCTGTTCCAAGGTCCGAAGCGGCGCGATCGGGCCACCAAGCTGTTGACTTACATCGCCGACGTGACCGTCAACGGCCACCCGGAGACGCGCGGCCGTGCCCAGCCGCTCTCCGACATCCGCCAGCCGACGCTGCCGAACTTTCCCGCGCAAGCGATCGAAGGGACGAAGTCAATCCTCACCCGGCTCGGCGCCAAGGGCTTTTCCGACTGGCTGAAGGCGGAAAAGCGCGTGCTCGTCACCGACACCTCGATGCGCGACGCGCACCAGTCGCTCATCGCCACGCGCATGCGCACCTACGACATCGCCGCCGCGGCGCCGGCCTACAACGCCGGGCTGAAGGGCCTTTTGTCGCTCGAATGCTGGGGCGGCGCCACCTTCGACGTCGCCATGCGCTTCCTCACCGAGGATCCGTGGAACCGGCTCGCCGCCATCCGCGAGGGCGCGCCCGACATTCTGTTGCAGATGCTGTTGCGCGGCGCCAACGGCGTCGGCTATTCCAACTACCCCGACAATGCCGTCAAATTCTTCGTCGAGCGCGCGGCAGACTCGGGCATCGACCTGTTCCGCATCTTCGATGCCTTGAACTGGGTGGAAAACATCAAGCCGGCGATCGCCGCGGTCAATGAAACCGGCCGCATCGCCGAGGCCGCCTTCTGCTATACCGGCGACATCCTCGATCCCTCCAGGGCGAAGTACAGCCTCAAATACTACGTCGAACTGGCGAAGGAGCTGGAGCGCTCCGGCGCCCATATCATTGGCATCAAGGACATGGCGGGCCTGTTGAAGCCCGCCGCGGCGCGGGTATTGATCAAGGCGCTGAAGGAGGAGGTCGGGCTGCCCCTCCACTTCCATACGCACGACACCTCCGGCATCGCCGGGGCCTCGGTCATCGCGGCGGTTGAAGCGGGGGTGGACGCCATCGACGCGGCGATGGACACGCTCTCTGGCATGACCTCGCAGCCCTGCCTCGGCTCGATCGTCGAGGCGCTCAAGGGCTCGGAGCGCGATACCGGTCTCGATACCGCGGTGATCCGGCGCCTCGCCTTCTACTGGGAGGCCGTCAGGAACCAATACCGGGCCTTCGAGAGCGATCTGAAGTCCGGCGCCTCGGAAGTCTATCTGCACGAGATGCCGGGTGGCCAGTTCACCAACCTGAAGGAACAGGCCCGCTCGCTCGGCCTCGAAAGCCGCTGGCACGAGGTCGCCCAGACCTATGCCGACGTCAACCGGATGTTCGGCGACATCGTTAAGGTGACGCCGACCTCGAAGGTGGTCGGCGACATGGCGCTGTCCATGCTGTCCGCCGGGCTCAGCCGTGCCGAAGTCGAGGATCCGGCGCGCGAGGTCGCCTTCCCGGATTCGGTGGTGCAATTGATGCGCGGCGATCTCGGCCAGCCGCCGGGTGGCTGGCCGCCGGCGCTGCAGGCGAAAGTGCTGAAAGGCCAGAAGCCGTCGACCGAGCGGCAGGGCGCGCTGCTGCCTCCGGCGGATTTCGAGGCACTCAGGGCCGAGGTGGCGCAGAAGACCGGTAAGCCGAGCCCGGCCGAGATCAGCGACAACGATCTTGCCTCCTACATCATGTACCCGAAGGTGTTCACCGACTTCGTCCGAACCCAGGAGCTCTACGGTCCGACCGAGATCTTGCCGACGCCGGTGTATTTCTACGGGCTGAAGCCGGAGGAAGAGGCCCAATTCCAGCTCGAACAGGGCAAGACCCTGGTGCTGGTCTGTCAGGCCCTCGGCGACACCGACGAAGAAGGCATGAAGAAGGTCTTCTTCGAGTTCAACGGCTATCCGCGCGTCATCCGCGTGCCCGACCGCTCGGCCACGGTGAAGATCTTGGCGCGTCGCAAGGCCGATGAGGACAATCCAACCCACGTCGCAGCGCCGATGCCGGGCATCGTGTCGTCGATCGCGGTCAGGACCGGTCAGCCGGTCAAGGCCGGCGACGTGCTGCTGTCGATCGAGGCGATGAAGATGGAGACGATGATCCACGCCGACCGCGATGGCATTGTCGCCGAAGTCCTCGTCCACGCCGGCTCGCCGATCGATGCCAAGGATCTGTTGGTGGTGTTTGAGTGAGCTCTCCGGCTGGCGGGCGGGAGATCGCTGACAGGATCCTCGTGAGCGCCTGCCTTCTTGGCGCCCGCGTCCGCTACGACGGGGCGGACCGGGCGCTCGGCCATCCGGCGCTCGAGCGCTGGCGGCAGGACGGGCGGATCGTCACCATCTGCCCGGAGATTTCGGCCGGTTTCTGCGTGCCGCGACTGCCTGCCGAGATCGCCGGTGGCGCCTCGGGGGCGCACGTGCTGGCGGGTCTGGCGCGCGTGATCGATTCGGCCGGCACAGACGTTACCGCTGGTTTTATCGACGGTGCCCAAGCTGCACTGAAAGTGGCCCTTGCCAACGCGTGCCGGTTTGCCCTGCTGATCGACGGCAGCCCGTCGTGCGGCAGCGGCTTCGTCTACGACGGATCGTTTCGCGGGATCCGGCACGAGGGCAGCGGCGTGACGGCGGCGCTATTGCGGCAACATGGGATTGCTGTGTTTTCGCCCGCACGGATCGACGATCTGGACGCAGCGCTGCAGTAATCCGGCTGACTGAGACGGGTGCGCCGATCGCTTCGTATGACCGATCGACCACGCTGAACGATTGGATGGGGCGGCAGGGATCGAACCTGCGAATGGTGGAATCAAAATCCACTGCCTTACCGCTTGGCGACGCCCCAACAACTGCCACCGGCCCGGAACAGGGGCCGACGCCAGCGGGATCCCCCTATAGCGATTTCAGTATCGGCCCGCAACAGAAAGACCTGCGCGCAGGTCGATCGTTGCTGCCCTGGCATGTCATGGCTCGAGGTTCGACGGCAGCCCTCGCTCCTCTCCCGGCGAAGGCGGTGGCCCACTACAGCGTGACGAGCCCGTTCAGGTTCGGCAACACCGCCGCCGGCCGGATGTCGTTGTATTCCTCCGGCATGCCGTGGCGGTTGATCCACACCGAGCGGAAACCATAGGCCGAGGCTCCGGCCGCATCCCAGCGGTTCGACGACTGGAACGAGATCGCCTCCGGAAAGGCGCGGAAGCGGGTGGTGACCAGATCGTAGACGCGTGGATCGGGTTTATAGATGCGGATCTCGTCGACCGAGATCACCTCGTCGAGACTGTCGCCGATGCCGGCGTTCGATATCGCCGCCTCGAGCATCTTCGGGCTGCCGTTCGACAGGACCGCGAGCCGGGCTCCGCGGTGCTTCAATTGCTGGAACACTTCCGGCACGTCGGAATAGCAATCGCAACTCCAGTAGGCGTCGAGGAGTTTGGCGCGCAAGGACTTGTCGGCCGAAGGCACCCGGGCGATCGCATAGTCGAGCGCCTCCTCGGTCAGCGACCAGAAGTCGCGATACCGTCCCATCAGCGTCAGCATCCAGGAATATTCGAGCTGTTTGGCACGCCACAATTCGGAGAGGAACTGCGCATCGGGCCCGACCGCGGCCGCATGCTTTCTCACCGCCGCATGCACGTCGAACAGCGTGCCATAGGCGTCGAACACGTAGATCGAATGCTGGGAATGCGACATACGTCGCTCCATGGTTCTGCGCCGATACGGCCGCTGATCGGAGCGAAGCGGCAGCCGGTGTCGTCCGTTTGTCTCTTGGCATTGCTGCTTCCCGATTTCAAGCGACGCCCCGACCGGGATTCGCCAAAGGGACTGTTGTCGGCTCACCTCCGGCACCCTATCTTGGGCCTGAACCCCAAGTGCGTGTTCTGCCGAAGTTGACGGGATTGGCGGAATAGGCGTGGCACAGCGTCATTGCAATCGTGGCAACAACGGAATGTGCCCGGCGCGCGGGGGGATTTGGCGAAGGGCACGATGCCCATCGAGATTTTGCTGCAAGTCGTCGGTGGAGAGGGGCCGGCGCACTGGCATTGTTGTATCGGGCCGCATTGCGGCCCAGCTGAATGAGACTTGAGAGGAGACTGGTAATGGCTTTCGAACTTCCCCCGCTGCCTTATGCCTACGATGCCCTCGGCACCTACATGTCGGCTGAGACGCTGGAATATCATCACGACAAGCATCACAACGCCTATGTCGTCAACGGCAACAACCTGTTGAAGGACTCCGGCCTCGAGGGCAAGTCGCTCGAGGATGTGGTCAAGGCGAGCTTCGGCAAGAATGCCGGTCTCTTCAACAATGCCGCCCAGCATTACAACCACCTCCATTTCTGGAAGTGGATGAAGAAGGACGGCGGCGGCAAGAGCCTGCCGGGCAAGCTGCAGGCGTTGGTCGATTCCGACCTCGGCGGCTACGACAAGTTCCGCGCCGACTTCATCCAGGCCGGCGTCACCCAGTTCGGCTCGGGCTGGGCCTGGGTCGCCCTGAAGGACGGCAAGCTCTCCATCACCAAGACCCCGAATGGCGAGAATCCGCTCGTCCATGGCGCCGTGCCGATCCTCGGCGTCGATGTCTGGGAGCACACCTACTACATCGACTATCGCAACGCGCGGCCGAAGTTCCTGGAAGCATACGTCGACCACCTGATCAACTGGGACTACGTGCTCGAACTGTACGAAGCCGCGGTCTGAGCGGGACCGAATACGGACTGTGCGGCGGGGCCAATTCGGCCCCGTCGTCGTATCCAGGGGGACGTATGCTCGCCGAAATGCTCGAACGGACCGGCTTAACCCTTCTCGGCGGGTTTCACCCCGCAGCCGGAGAGCACGCGACACTGCATCTTTCTGCCGATGTCGGCACGCTCGCTGTTGTCGGCTGGCCGGCGCCGCAGCATTGGCCGACATTCGCGACCTCGCCCGAATATGCCGATGGCGAACCGCACCCGCTCGACCGCTGGACGCGACGCGTCGTCGATGCCATCGCCGCCGAGGCCGGCGCCGTGCCGCTCTATCCGTTCGGCGGTCCGCCCTGG
>JARLIT010000016.1 GCA_031291575.1 Ancalomicrobiaceae bacterium | reverse complement strand
TTCAGATGCCGGGAAATGCGCGGCTGGCTCTGGCCGAGGATCTCGGTCAGGTCCTTCACGGTCAGATCGCCCTTCTCGAGGAGGACAAGAATCCTGAGCCGCGTCGATTCGCCGGCGGCGCGCAGGATCTCCACCAGGGTTTCGGCGGAGAGGCGTTCGGCCGGGTCCGGGGCGGCGAGGGGAGACAGATAGCTCATAGCGAAACGGTATAAAGATATCTTTATGTCGTTTCAAGGGGGTGCCGCCTATACGGCAGATGATGGGTAGTCGGCAGGTCGGGCGGCGGCGAAGCCGGCCGGCTCGGAAGGAGCCTTGATCGTCAATGCGGAAGGCGGCCGATCCGCTGGAAACCAGTCCGGCACTTGGCACACAGATCAGCTATCACAATGACGCGATAGCCGATGTTCCTACGTCATTTCACCTATCTGGGCGACCGGCCACCCGATACAGTCGTGCCAGATGCGAAACGAAATGGTGTTCGCTTCAGCATGTTTGCGCTGAAGAAAAGGCGGCCGTAACGACAGCTGTCCACAAATTCAAACGCTGTTCAGAAACGCCGGTCAAATATAGGCATCGCTGCTGTTCTGCCGGCTGTCCGGCGTGAAATTTGATCTGATGGAAATTGCCTGGTCTTTGACGGACGTCTCCTGGTCGATCGGGGTCGAGAGCGTCCGATAAGGAAATGCTCCAGATTCAAGAGCTTGAGCGTGTCCTCATCGTCCGGATCGTTTCTATCCGAACGGGACACGCTCTGGCCAAGACCTGTGATCCATTTTCGCCTGCAAGAAAATCATCACTGAAAGGAATTCAGCTAACTCCAAGTTCAAGGATGACTCAAATGTTTCACAAGAATTTCAGAGTCGTGATTTCACAGTATATCAGGGATCGCCGCAGCGATTCCGACGTGATGGTCCTGAATGCCTACAAGGCAGACGTGACTGGCCATCCGTTGGCGGAATTGGCGAGTTTTGCCAATAGTAGCTACCAATTCCAGGGACGGTGGGCCTATCAAAGCAGCAACTCGACGGGCCGGCCCACCCTTGGCAATGCCGCACCGCCGCAGAACCGGTTCTGGCGCTACAACCTGTATCAGAAGGTGTTCAAGTTCGTCACCATCGGCCAATTCACCGATGGCGAAGAGGCTGTGGACGAATGCGCCGAGCTTTACGATGCCGAACCGGACAGCCAGACCGGCATCGCTCCATCCGGTGGTGCGAGCGATGGCAAGGGCTTCATCTTGCGCCAGTCCAGCTTCTTCTGGCGGGGGGCGATGACCTGGGAAAGCGAGAACTATTTTTCAGGGCAAGGCTACGAGCCGTGATCGCCCGACGTTCGGTCGACGGGGCGTGCCGCGGCCGTCGCTGGCGGTTGGCCGGCTTCACGTTCCCGCCAGTTCCGCCGTCGGCATTTTCGCATCGAGCACGGTGACCGACACCCGGCCGGCGGAGAAGCGCTCGATCAGCGCCATGGCATCGGCAATCGCCGCGTCCAGTTCGCCTTGCCCCAACGACTGGATGGTCATCACCGCCCGCGTCGTCTCAGGGCCGACCAGCGAGCGGGCGTCCTGGCGCCAGTTCCAGCGGCGGCAGAGCGCCTTTCCCGCACCGTCGGCGAAGATCACTTCGCCCGGCTTCGGCGCGTTGTCGCTGCCGTCACCGTCGCTCTCGGCCGCCTCGTCCGCACCGCTCATGTCGACGAACGTGTCGCCATCGCGGGCATAGCGGAAGGCGAGGTCGCCCAAAACCTTGTCGAGATCGTCGGCGCCGATCGGCAAGACATGCGTCATCGAGACAGCATTATAGGCATCGACGAAGCCGTTGATGGCTGGTAACGGCCGGCTGGCAAGCGCGTTCTTCACCAGCCGTTCGACCGAGCAGCGGTACTTCGTCTTCTTGATGCCGAAGGCCTTGTAGGCCAGTCGCCAGGCATTGATGCCAGGGATGGCGCCCAGTTCGCGCCCGCCCCAGGCCCGGCGCACCGCGGCTTCACGCGCGGCAATCAAATCGCCCAGGTCCTCCGGTCTTCCGGCCGGAAGGCGCATACCGGTCGCCACCAGGGCGGCGACGCGGAATTCGGGAAAGGCGGGGACGAGTTCGCTGATGTCGAGCTTCATGCCGCCAGTGATAACGGCATCGACCGGCGATGAAAACCCCAGGCGAGGGGATCGCGGCTCCGGAGGTCAGCCCTGGCGGCGCCCGCTGCCGATCGGTGCGAGGTCATCCGATCGGCATCAGGGGACTGCCGGCGCCGTGCCGAAATCGCGTCGAGCGGGCGGCTCAGTTCGGCCGTTCGGCGGGGTGGCTGGCGGCGTGACGGGTCTTGCGCCAGAGGCCGAGCATCTTCACCGCCTGCACCTTGGTCAGGGCGTGGTAGCGCTGGATGGCACTTTGCCGGGCAATCGGGTCGAGCGCATGCCGCCACCATCCGAGGCCCAGGAGCCCGAACACGGTGCGGGATTCGAGCCCATACGCCTTGGCGGCGACCAGCAGCGTGTCCGGCCGGTCGGACTGGTACCAGGCCTTCACCTCGCCGATGTTGACGCCGACGATGCGGGCGAAAGCGACGAGGCTTTCCGCCAGCTTTTCCTCCGCGATGAACCGCATCAGCAGCGGCTCGCCGTAGATGCCCTGTGCCGAGAGTTGTTCGACGCGCGCCTTGGCGGCGTTGAAGTCGATTTCGTCCAGCTCGCGGCCACGCGGTAGTGCCATACCGATCAGCGGCTTGGCAGAGGCCGGAGCGAGGGCCTCGCGCGAAATGTCGCTGCCGAACTTGACGAGGATATGGACGGCCACGCCCGGTAGATCGGGGCGCCCTACCAGGATCTGTTCCATCGATCGATCGTTGCGGGCTTGGCCGGCAAGCCGGCTGAAACCGCGCGGCGAGATGGAGGCGCGCTGGTTTTGCGCCAGGAGCACGCGCACCTTGTCGTCGCCGCGGAAGACCAACACGTCGGAGACGTTGGACGTCAGCTTCTCGCGTTGGGCAATGGCGATCATGTGACCGGTGCCCTTGTCCTCGCAGATGACGATCAGGTCCTCATCGGTCAGGACGACCGAATGTAGCAGCACCGGCCGGGCGATCTCGATGTCCTCGCCGGCAAGGCGCAGCGTGATGCCATGGGGTGCATTGGGGATCGGCGCCAGCTGTTCGGACATGTAGGCGCGGGTCTCCGGCAAGGTGCTGTCGAACAATTCGCCGAACAGCACGTCGAATTCGGAGACTTCCCGCTCGCCGAAGTAAGGGGCGGAGACCTCGTAGAGCGTCGCAAGTTGCCGCGCCAGCGCGTCTCGGCGCTCGTGCCGCAATGTCGATGTCTGCGACATTAGACTAGATACATCTAGTAGATCTGGAAATTGAGACATTTCGATACTCATGACTGTGCCTCTCGCTCAAACACAGGGTTACGCATGGTATGCCCTTAGAATTCTGATTTGCAATAACCATCCCACCGTGGGGTGTATCGAGCGTAAGTCGATTACGAGCAAATAGAATGTTATTAGTAATGAATGATTTACTTTAAATGCGCCGAAATGATGGGAAATAGTTCGAGTGGAGTTAGAAGCAATCAGACATGAGCAGATCCTGCCGCCCGCCGTCCGACAGGGGCTGATAGGGGCGATCGCGGTTCGGGATGGCCCGAAACGACTGACTGGCGCCGGCAATGGCGAATCGGCCGCTAACCGTTGACGGTCTGCGCGCAGTCGCGATGCCGAGAGCGGCAGCGCGGGCCGGTTGAGATCGCGGGATCGGCTATTCGGCTCGCCCGCCTTCTCTTCGCCCTATTCTCGGACAATGCGAAGGCGCTCCGCTGGTATGGGGGTCATCAATTGCCGCAGAACTTTTTTGGCAGAGGCGGGCGCGCCGTCCTGCGAGCGCTCGGCGTCGGGGCTGTCGGCATGTGCGCGGCCTGCGCTTCGCTTGACAATGCGCCGATCAACCTGCCTTCAGCCATACCGCAGCTGGCCTCCTCCGACCCGATCACCGGCGACGACAGTCTGCGGACGACCATCGTCGGGCTGGCGTTTTCCGGCGGGGGCACGCGCGCAGCGGCGTTTTCCTTCGGCGTGCTGAAAGGGCTCGATCAGGTGCATCTGCCTGAGGGCGGCCGGCTGTTGGATCAGGTGCGGTTCGTCTCCGGCGTTTCCGGCGGTTCGGTGACGGCGGCCTATTTCGGCTTGAAGGGTCGAGCGGCGCTCGCCGACTTCGAGAGCCGCTTCCTCTACCGCAATGCCGAGGAGTCGCTGCGCACCCAGATCTATGCGGTCGACAACGTGGCGCGGGCCTTGGGGAGTGGCGTCAACGACCGCTCCGGCCTGCCGACATGGCTCGAGAAGAACGTGTTCGGCAAGGCGACGTTCGCCGACATGAACCGGCCGGGCCGGCCGCGGGTGTGGATCAACGCTTCCGACATCAACGCCAAGACCGCCTTCATCTTCGAGCCGGTGACGTTTGCCGCGATCTGCTCCGACCTCAACGCCTACCCGGTCGCCGAAGCGGTGGCGGCCTCGGCGGCGGTGCCGATCGCATTCGCGCCGGTCGTGATCAAATCCTATGCCGACAAATGCGGCTTTCAGATCCCGCGCCGGCTGCAGCAGGTGGCTGACGACCGCAACGCCTCGGCCAACGTCAGGGCCTACGGCGTAGCGCTCAGGCGCTATCGCGACGTCAACGATATTTCCTTCGTCAAACTCCTCGACGGCGGGCTGACCGACAACTGGGGCCTCGACGGCGTCAACGTCGCACTCGCCTCTGCCGACGAGCCGTATCAGCCACTGTCCCGGCAGGACGCCATCGTGCTGCAGAAGTTCCTGTTCCTGGTCGTCGATTCGGGCCGCACGCTACCGTCCGACTGGTCGCGCACGCTTGAGGGGCCGAACGGCACGGAACTCTTGGAAGCCGTCACGGCAACGGCGATCGATTCCTCGGTGCGCAATTCCTTCGAAGTATCGCGTCTGGAAATGCAGCGCTGGGAAGACCGGCTGAAGGCCTGGCGCTGCGGCCTCAGCCCGCAGGAGGTGGCCGAGGTGCGCGGTTCGGCCGACGGCTGGGACTGTCGCAACGTCGAGGTCAGGATCGACCGGGTATCGTTCGAGGACCTCGATTCAGCAACGACGTCGAAATTGCAGCAGATCCCGACCCGCTTCGTGCTCGATCCGAAGCAGGTGCGGCTCGCCATCGATTCCGGCGCGGCCGCGGCGATCAAGGTGATGACGCCAGAGGTGAAGTGAAGCCAGCGATCGCGGCCAGCTGAGCAGAGGCCCGTCGTTGCGGGTCGCGGCATGGCGCTGTCCGGCGGAGCGACGTGCGGTGCCGCCCCGGTCGTCGGTCAGGCTGAAACGTCGTCGTTGTCGATCGGTTCTGAGGTGGTCATCTGAGATCTTGGCTCGATTCTGTCAATCTCCTGACAGTGAACGGATAGTCGTCACAAGCAGTTGACGAGTCGTGAGATCGAATGGTCTTGCGCGTCTTGGACCAATTCCCAATTCAAGATAATGGCCCTGGCGCTCAAGTAGGCGGAATGCAGTCGCATCTGTCGCGCTGTTGTTCCGGACTAGGTCTGCTTGTTTGTGCAATTTCGCACGGATGCGAAGACGCTGCACAGCGAAGCCCAGTGGTGCCGGGAGGTGAAACATGAAGATCGTAACAGCCCTCGCCGCCATAGTCCTGGTCGCC
>JARLIT010000015.1 GCA_031291575.1 Ancalomicrobiaceae bacterium | reverse complement strand
GGCCGAAACCGTCAGTGCGCCGCCTGCGGTCACGCTGGAATCGAGAACATAGGCTGTGGTCGTGGTCGGGGCGCTCGAGCCGAGAACGCTGCCGCCGGCGATCGTATCGATGGTCGAATCGAGCAGATCCTGGAACCCGGCACCGATCGTATTGTCGGCCATGATGATGCCGACTGCCACGGTGGTACCGCCGGAACTGGCCGCCGTCACGGCACTCGACGTCGTCGCCTCGATGTCCGACGCATTGGTCGCGGTGACCGAGACGTCGCCGGTCGTGGTGGTGACGCTGCTGCCGACGATATGCGCATCGGCATTGCCGAGGATCTCGTTGATGGCGATCGCGCCGTTGACCGCCAGCGACGTGCCGCTGCTCTTGTCCTTGGTGGTATTGCCCGTCGAGCCGAACGACGAACCGGCCTCAGTCGTCGCCGTCGAATCGAGTGTCGCGTTGATCGTCTCGGCGTCGTCGGCGGACACCGACAGCGCGGCCGAGGTGATCGTCGTGCCATCCTTGACGATCGCATAGGCGCCGCCGTCGACCATGTTGAGCACGACCACGCCGCCGGCGGCGACGCCGCTGGCGGACCCGCTGGTCGTGGCACCGTTCTCGGAGGCCGGTGTCAGTTCGGCCTTGGGAACCTTCATCCAGTAGCCGAGGTCGTAGTAGTTCGGCGTCGTCGTCGTGATCGCGTTGCCGCTCGCGTCGTAAAGCGAACCGTTCGACAAATCGACGTTGGTGTTGTTCGCCCCCATGAAGCGGTAGACCGCGCCTTGCAGCGCTGAAATGGCCTTCCAGCGGCTCGTATCCGAATAGTCTTGCGTCTCGAGATCGAGCTTGGCGCCATTTGCCAGCGCCGGCCCGATGTACTGGTAGACCTGACTGGTGGCGATCGTCTTGCCGGACAGGCTGTAGGTCGGCGCCACGTAGACGGTGTCGCCCTGCTTCAGCGCCACGTCCTGAGCGACTTTGGTGCCGAACAGGTTCTCGGTCGTGTAGCTTGCCTTGAACAGGACCGTATCGCCGAACTTCAGCGTCGTGGTCTTCTTCAGGTTGGCGTTCGAATTGCTGGCATTGCCCGCCGCATCGGCCGACTTGTACGTGGTCTTCGCGTCCGCCGAGGACGAGATGGCCCCCGTCACCAGCGTCGTCGACGAAGTGATGGTCGAGGTGTTCTTGGCGCTGATCGTGACCGCGCCGCCGGCCAGTGGCTTACCGGACACCGGCGTCAGCGCGTCGACGAAGGCGGTGGCCGCCCGGCTGACGCGGTTCGAGCCGATAATGCCGCCGACGCCGACCGCCGTGCCGTTGCCGTTTGCCGTGCTGGTCGCTGTCGAGATGTTGGAGACCGTCGCGCGCACCGTCCCGGCTGCAACCGCGCTGACCAATAGCGCGCCGCCGGCCGCAACCGTCGAATGGGTGATGCTCGCCGTCACATTCGACGAGCCGGTTCCCGGCGCCGTCGGATCGGTCGGCGCGTTGTTGGTCCAGAACGCGCTGTCGGTGCCGAGGAGCGTGCCGAGCGCGGCCTTGGCCAGGCCGGCAAAGCTGGTGTCGAACGACCAGCCGATGGCGTTCAGCGCCACGGTTCCCGACACGGAGGCCGATGTCGACGTGCCGCTCGACGTGGCGCTCGTCTCCGCGCTTGAGGTGATGGTGGACTCATCGCCCGCCAGCACCTGAACGTCGCTCGATGCGCCGGTCGTCGTCACCTTCGAATGGTCGATCGTCGCTCCGACCGAACTGTTGATCATGGTGACGGCGAGCGAGCCGCCACCGGCCACCGAGGCGCCCTTTGACGTGGTCGCATCCGCCGACATGCTGGCAGTGACGTCAATCGTCGTGGCGTCGACGGCGCGAACCGTGACGGTTCCGCCAGAGGCGACGGTGGAATTGACGATCTCGGAGGCGACGCTCTTGGAATAGACGACGATGGCCGACGAGCGGCTGAAGGCGATGGTCGTGCCGGAATTGCCGTTCTCGTCGGTGTTGTCGGAGGAAGTCGGATCGAAGCTGGGCGGCACCGCCGAAGCTGAAATCGCCGTATCGTCCTCGGCATTGACGACAAGCCCGTCCGTGCCGACGGTGAGTGCGCTCTGCGATACGGTCGCATCGACGCCGCCCTGGATGGCGACGAGGGTCAAATGGCCAGAGGCTTCATAACTGGTATTGCTGACGGCATTCAGTGCCAAACCGCCCGCCGCGATATTGACGCCGGCAACCTCGACGGTCGCCGTATCGGTCGACGGCGTGGCCTTGCCGATCTCGACACTGCCGATCGACGTGGAAATCTCGTCGTTGCTGATCGCGCCGCTGTTGGCTGCCGCCAGCGCGATATCGCCACCGTTGGCATAGAGCGTATTCGCCGTCGCCAAAGACGGCTGCGACGTGGCGGCATCGTTGCCGACGTCGACGCTGGTCGTGCGCGACAGCGTGTCGGTGCTGTCGAGTGCGGAGAAGGCGAGCACGTTGCCCACTACCGGCAACTTGAACGGACTTGCGAGCGTGATCGTCGTCGCTGCGGTCGTCTGATCGGTGGCCGCCAGATAGGCGGCGACCGGTTTTGCCGTGGAAATCTGACCGGAGCCGACGTCGATGGCGGCGCTCGGTGCCACGGCGACCGAGGTGACGTTGGTTACGGTCACGTTGGCGGTCGCTTCCGCGTCGAAGATCGACAGCGGCACGACGCCCGGAATGTAGCCGATGCCGAGATTCGTCGCGGCGACGGTGGCGCTAACTGTCGTGTTCGCTTCGGCGTCGAGCGTTCCGGCCGTGACCGAGGATCCCGCCACGAACGAGACCGTCGAAGAATTCGTTGCCGAGACCGAAACGCTGTGCAGCAGGTGCGCATTGGTCAGGGCGATGTTGTCGTTGACCGCAACATTGGCGATGGCGGAGACGGCACCGGTCGCGTTCAGCGTTCCAGCAATCGTGACCGAGGCGGTGTCGATCGTCGCGATACCGGCACCGATGATGAGGTTCCAGTCGGTCGCCGAGGTGATCGACTCCGTCGACGAGGCGGTAGCGGAAAGCGAAATCGTGCTGGCGACGATCGAGGCCGAGGAATCGACGACGATGGAGGCGTTCATCGTCGGCGCCGTGATCGTCTCGCTTCCGGCTGCAACGGAAATCAGTCCGAGCGACGTATCGGTGATGCTGCTCGTGTGCGAACTCGTTGCGGCGGCCGATACGCCGGCCGAATCCGTCAGCGTGCCAGCGAATTCGATCGAGGCGCCGGACCCGTCGATGATGAGCGCACCAGCCCCGAATGTGTCGAAGTTGATCGTGTCAACCTTCAGCGTGTCGCCCGAGCCCAGCGTGATTTCGAACGGGCTGGACGAGGTCGGCGTCATCGAATAGGACACCGACGATCCACCGTCGGTCGAGAAGATCCTGACGCCGGTCTCGACGCCGTGGGAATCCGTCACTGCCTGCAGCTCGAAGGCGCGATTGGCCGTGCCGGAGAGATCGAAGGCGGCCGGATCGCCGATCTCGACCGAGCCGACATGGGCGTAGTTCAGGCTGGTGCCGTCGAGCGAGATCGTATCGTAGGCCGGGCCGATTGAGGTGGCGACCGCGACATGCGGGCCGTTGTCGAAGACGAGCGCATTGTGTCCACCGACGCCGCCGTCGAACACGCCAGTCAGGGCCCCGCCCGCCTCGACGGTCAGCGTATTGTCCGCCCCGCCGGCGCCGACGAGGTTGCCGACGTGCTGGAACGACACGGTGACACCACCACCGGAAACTGCGCCCGAATCGGCCCCGGTCAGCGTCCACTGCGTCGGAGCCGAGGTGTCGAAGATGACGGTGTCCTGCTGATTGCCGCCACTGAAGCTGATCGTCGGGGCCTTTGTTCCCGCGAACGACTTCGCGTCGACCGTGAGCGAGTCGTGGCCGGAACCGCCGACGATCGAGACGGAGGAAATCTCGCCGAGGTCGCCAAAGGTGAGGACCGCACCGCCGTTGTTCTGATCGACGATCTGGATGCGCTGAACCGAGACGGACTGATGGTTGACCAACTCGTTCACCTGAACGAGTTGCACCAACAGGCTATGGTCGGCCGGCGGAGCCCCCAGATCATGGGCGAGATTGAGCGAGAGGACGTCGGCGTTGAGCAACAGACGCGGTTCGAGCGGATCGAAGACGATCCTCTCGTGATTGGCGACTGTCCGTCCGATCCGTTCCCTCAGGCGCAGCAGCCATCGCGGCGTGCGCGCCCGGCGCTTGGTGTCGTTCGGGCGCGCTTTCCTGGGCCAGCCAAACAGGCCCGTCGACTGAAATGGAAACGACAAAGCCAAACCCCCGCAATAGCTTAATCAACACTTAGGTCAGCGGCTACGTCTCCCCGCCCGGAGTGCGACGGAGGGCATATGTGCCCCCCGTCCAGCCAGATCACACCGCCGCAAGTTCCGGCTGTTCCGCGCCCTGCGGTGCGACGGCCGTCGGCAGCCGCTCCGCCAGCGGCGTGAAATTCCGCTGCGATTGCAGGTTCGCGTAGATGAGGTCGAGATCGCCGCTCTTGGCTAACCGCGACAGCGCCTCTCCGGACAGATTGCGCAGCCGCTCGCGGCTGACCGACTGGAAGCCGCTCAACAGCATGCGCTGGCCGGACTTGAGCACGAACTGCGCCTGCATGGGCTCGAGCAGGTCGAGTTCGACCAGCCGCGCGCAGAATGCCCGCGTCGCATCGTGCTGAGCCTGATACGACTGCAGGAAGTTCAACACGCCCTGCAGATATTGCGTCCGGGTTCCGTCAGCGTCGAACAGCCGTTCGCCACGTCCGAGCCGGTTCACGCCCGAGAATGTCTCGTCGATGCAAAGCGTGAAGTTCTGCCCATCCTCGCTCGAAAATACGAAGGGATAGCGCCGCACGAAGGCCGGCACGTACTTGCCGGTCCAGGCACCGCCCTCGTCGACGAACAGGTTCTCCTGGTCACGCACGCCTAGAAGCGCCGCCGGCATGGTGTTGGCACCTTCGCCGGTGAAGACGATCGGATATTCCGGAGCCGTCAGGTCGAATTCCACCGACATCAACGGCACCGAATTCACGTCGCGGGCATAGGCGTAGTCGCCCGTGCTCCGGATCGACACGTCGCCATGGGCCTGCGGGTTGACGGGGACGGCTCGCTCGTAAATCAACAGCTGCTTGGGCATGCCGCGTGTGTTCCTTTGCTGAAATCAGTGAGATTTTCCCTTGTAAGTCAAATTACAGTTGGGCCTAATACGCGCAAGGTGTCTCCGGCAGGCTGGGACGGACTGCACAGACTCTGGGATGGAATGGCTGTCATCAAGCGTCCGGCATACCCTTGATTGTACATTTCCGGTCTGCAACGGCATCGGCGTCGCGCGATACGATTGAGATGTCGGTATTGACCGTTCTATTGATAGGAGAAGCTGATGCAGGATAGAGATCGCGATCAGTTCTCGCAGCGCCGAGGTGACTTGCCGAGCCTATTCGTTCCGTTTGGATCGACCCGTGGCCGCGCCGCATTTCAAGACTGGTCAGACATGGTGGCAGACGTGTTCGATACGTCGGTCCCCGCGACTGACGTTGATGATTTCCAATTCGGTTTTGAGGCCTGGAATTTGGGCGCCTTGCTTATCGCCAAGACGCAGAGTGCTGGTCAATATTTCCAGCGCGGCGTGTCGACCATCAATCGGAGCACGACGGATCACTACCTCATTCAAATCTATGAGACTGGCAGTTGTTCCGGAACGGCAGGTGGTAAGGAAATCGACTTTGCGGCGGGTGATATTTGGATCATGGATATGACTGGCGAAATCAGCACCAGAACGTCCGATTTCAAGAATACGAATATCGTCATTCCTCGCGATATGCTTGACCCTTTGGTTGCCGATCCGCTCGGATTGCATGGCGCGCGGCTCGATCGTCGCTCGCCCCATGGCCGGATTCTCGGCGATCATCTGCTGGCTCTGGCACGGGAGGCGCCGCAGATCAGACAAAGCGAGGCGGCAGAACTGTCGCAGGCAACCGTTCAGCTTGTGGCGGCCTGTGTCGGACCCTCGCTGGACGGCGCGGCGCCAGCCAGGCAGGGCCTGTCGGTAAGTCTGCTGCGCAATATTCGCAAGTTCATCCAAGTCCACTTGTCCGATCAAGGACTCGGCCCCGATATCATTTGTCAGAATTTCAATATATCGCGATCGGCTCTCTATCGTTTGTTCGAGCCGTTTGGCGGAATTGCGCATTACGTCCGCGACCGACGTCTGCGGCGATGCTTGCGCCAGATCGCCTCTTCGCACTTCCGCAGCCAATTGGTCTCTGAAATTGCCTACCGCTGCGGCTTCACCAACGATGCCTCATTCAGCCGCGCGTTTCGTCGCCAGTTCGGCATTTCGCCGAGCGAAGTTCGAGCGATGGCAGATGCTCACCGCCTGGCCATCGTCAATGCATCCGACGATGGCTCGCCATCCGCGCCGATCCTGTCGAACTGGCTGCAGATGTTGGCGAAAGACGATATCGATTAGGTGCGGGTCGCCGTTTGGCCGGGTATTGGCGACCAGTCGCCCGGTCACGGGCCACCCGGCCTCGTCGCCCCCTCCTTTGAAGCCCCGTTTTCCGATCGGATCAACCTGCGGATGCTGCGGCGGGGTCTTCTGGCGCAGCCCCTGGCTGTCAGGCGATTGCACGCAATCGCCGAGAGGCGCCGCATCGACGTCATTCTGAGACGCAGACCATCCAAGTGTCGTCCCGGAATGCTGCCTGATCGCCCCATCCCCCAAATTCCGCATAGCTCGGGAATCGCAACGCCAGCGATTCCGTTCATGTCGCGCCTGGACTATACGAACGTCACGGCGATCAGCTAGGTTAGTCGCTGCCTCGCTCCGAAGCTGCTGACCTTGAAGAAGGGATCATCGGCAATGCCTTCGCAAAGAGTGCAGTCCGAATCGCCGTCGGACGCACGGCCGGCTACAGAATCTCCAAGGGATGAGTTTATTGACGGGCATCGAAGATAGAACATCGTCCGAATCGGTCATGCCGACGAATGCCTCAGAGCATCCGATGTTTAGGGACGAATACAATTTGGATTCGTTGCAGCTGATTACGCCAGCTTCGCACGACTTCCAGATGTATGTGACGCCGCGCTATGTCGGTCATTATACCAACAGTCCTTACGAGCGAGCGACATCTGCATTGTTCTCTCGCCTATGCACTGCGGCCGACACTGTCATCGACATCGGTGCGCATTACGGCTTCTTCTCTCTTCTCGCCGCAGCGACGCGGGCTCCTGCCAAGATTATAGCGGTCGAACCGGTGCCGGTTTCATGTGAGATCCTTCGGCTGAATACGGACGTCTCCGGCAACGGGCTAATCGAGGTTAGGCAAGCTGCCGCCTCGGCCCATTCCGGTACGGCGTCATTTGTCCTGTCCGCCGCCTCAGACAGTTGCAGCTTCTACGAACACCCCAATGCGGCTGCGATCGGGCGGGTTGATGTCGAGACGCTATCCATCGACGACCTGCTTAGCGGACGTCCAGCAGAACGTCTCCTCATAAAGATGGATACGGATGGGCATGAACTGGCAGTCCTCCAGGGCGTGGCCGAAACGCTCGCTCGGTCGAAAGATGTCCGTCTGGTGATCGAATTCAATCCCAAAATGCAGCGGGCGGCTGGGCATGATCCCGATGAATTGCTTGAAGAACTCTGGCGCCTCGGGTTTGAGACATTTCTGATCGACGACATACTGCCGCGCTATTATCGGGTGCAGTCCGGGGTTGATTGGGCGCGACTTTTCGATGTTGGCAGCTATGCCAATCTTTATTGCGTTCGCCGCCAGCGCGCGCTGAATGTCGTTTTGTTTGCACATAACGATGGTCTACACGGAGCCGAGCGCAGTCTGATCGAATTGGTAGACGAGTTAGTTGCTGACTACGGAGCGTGCTGCACCGTCGTGTCGCCAGGTCCAGGCCCTTTGGTCGATTGCGTTCAAAAGGTTGGAGGCGCCACTATTGTCGATTCCAGACTGCAGCAGTGGAGCGTGCTGGGAAATGGGAACGATACTTCAGTACTAGGCCAGCGTATTCGCGATGGCGTCCAAGCCGTTTGCGCAGACCTGCTGCCGGTTATGGAAGCCATCGATCCTGACGTGATCTACACGCAGACCATGACCATCCCGTGGGGCGCCATGTCTGCGGCTTTACTTGACAAGCCGCACGTTTGGTCGATTTGCGAGTTCGGTAAGCTGGACTACGATATTCATTTCGACGAGCCGTTCGATGAGGTCATCGCAGAGATCGGTTCCGGCGGCTCGTTTATTCTGACCAACAGCAATGTCGTTCGTCGGACCTTGTTCCCAACAATCGACGCCACACGAACGCAAACGATCTACCGGCATATCTCAATGCCAGCCCACCCCATTTTGCCGGCGACGGATGCGTTTCAGCGCGAGGGAGCGTTCCGCATTGCTCTTTTGGGAACGCTCATCGTTGGCAAGGGCCAGGTCGAGGCGTTGGCTGCGGTTCGGGATCTGACACAGCGCCATCACAATGTCGAACTCCTGCTCGTTGGCCATAGAGGCTCGCCGGACTATTGGTCGTCGATCAACGCGCTGATCGACGAATTCGGCTTGCGCGATCGGGTCCGGCTTATCGATTTTATCGAATATCCCTATCCGGTTATGTTGGCCGCAGACGTCATCCTCGTCTGTTCGAGAAACGAGGCCTTCGGGCGCGCCGCCGCCGAGGCCATGGTTCTCGGCAAGGCGCTTGTCTATGCACGCTCGGGCGGCCCCATCGAATATATCGAGGATCGAGTTTGCGGCCTGTCGTACGCACCGGGAAACATCGGTGAATTAGTGGAGCAGCTCGAGAAGCTTATCGAGTCGCCTGAACTTCGGGCGCAATTGGGTGCGCAAGCCCAAAGGCACGCGGCGATCCATCTCAGTCGAGAAGCCTACGGCGGGGCCGCTTTTGCGCTGTTGCAACGGTTGCGCGGCGATCGTAATTTTCGGCCGAAGATCCCGCGGCAAGTTCTGCGCGCACTTGCCGACATGC
>JARLIT010000117.1 GCA_031291575.1 Ancalomicrobiaceae bacterium | reverse complement strand
GCGGGCATCCTCGAGGCTTGCCGCCAGCGGCTTTTCGGTCAGCACATGGCAGCCGGCCTCGAGGCCGGCGATCGCCACGTCGCGTCGCGCGGCCGGCACGGCCACGTCGAACAGGATGTCCGGGCGAATGGTGGCGAGCATTCCGCGAAGATCGGAGCCGACCGCGATATCCGTCAGGCCGAATTCGGCGGCCCGTGCCGTGGCCCGGGCCTCATCGACGTCGACGAGGCCGACGATCGCGACACCGTCGATCTGCTTTGCGGCGTCGATCCAGCGCGCGCTCATGGCGCCGCAGCCGACGAGGACGGCGGTGAACATGGTTTCCTCCGATGGACGCCGTCGGGTGGGTGCCCGGCGGCAGCCGCGATCAAGCCGACCTCCCGTTATCGTTTTCGGGAGGTCTGCGTGAGCGGATTGGACCGCTTCCTGATCTCGTAAACGTTTACGAAATTCCGCTATCTGCCCGCCATTGTCAAGACCGTTCGTGAGCCTGTATGAATGCTGGGCCCGAGGGCTGGGGGCACCGGCGTTGAATATTCATGATTTGGCTAAGCATCTGAACATCTCGATCGGCACCGTCTCCCGCGCGCTCAATGGTCGGGCCGATGTGAGTGAGGAAACCCGCAAGCGCGTGCTCGAAGCCGCCAAACGGCTCGGATACTCGCCGAACCAATCCGGGCGCAGCCTCAGACGCGGCTCGACCGGCATGGTCGGCTTCATGGTCATCGCCAACCGCTCCCGGGCGGTCCGCGGCGAGGCGTTCTTCATGACGGTGTTCGACGGGGTGCAATCTGTTCTTGCAAAAGAGAATTTGGACCTCGTCATCTACTACTGCGGCGACGGCCAGAGCCCGGAAACCTACGTGCAGCGCATTGTCGAGCGCGGTCTGGTCGACGGGCTGATCGTGTCGCAGACGACGCGCGTCGATCATCGCATCGACTATCTGATCCAGCAGAACCTGCCGTTCATCGCCTTCGGTCGCAGCCAGTCGGGCGGTGATCATTCCTGGATCGACCTCGACTTCGAGGGTGTGGCGGAGCAATCGATCGATCTCCTCACCCGCCTCGGCCACCGGCGGATCGCGGTGGCGACGCCTGCCGGCGATGTGAATTACGGCTTCGTCTACACCGAAGCCTGTCGCGCTGCGCTGAAACGCCGCGGCCTCGAACTCGACGACGATCTGGTCATCCGCGAGGCAATTTCGGAAGCCGGCGGCTACCGGGTGGGCGAGCGATTGTTGGCGATGAAGCAGCGGCCGACAGGCGTCGTCGCGGTCGAGAATTCGCTCGCCATCGGGCTCTACAGCAAGCTGAAGGATGCTGGCGTGGCGCCCGGGCGCGACATTTCGGTCGTCGGCTTCGACGAGACGCCGACCTTCGGCCTGTTCCTGCAGCCGCCGCTGACGCGGTTCCGACTGGAATTGGTCGACCTCGGTCGCTGGCTCGGCACGCACATGGTGGAGCTGATCGAGGCGAAGCGGGCCGGCAAAACGATTCCCTTCGCCCAGAAGGTCTGGCCGCTGGAGTTGGTGGTCGGGGCATCGACGATGCCGGTTTCACCCGCCGCGGACGGTGCGCCCGAGGTAGTTTCGGCGGAGGCAGGAGCCAAGCGGCGCGTCAGTCGAACGGCTCGGACGAGCAGCTTGTTGGCCGGCTCGACCGCAAGGGATTAGCCGGCTCATCACCGGCCCCAGCCGGAGATCCGACTTATTGCCCGCCGTTGCTGCGGCGAAAGAGCATGTCCTTGGACGCAACCAGGGCCCCGAGCGTTATCAGCGCCGCTGCTGCGGCGATCGGCCACTCGAAGCGGCCGTAGCCGGCCAGAATGAGGAACAGGGTGGAGAGAAGCGGTGAAAGGTAACTGGCGGCACCGAGCACCTGGATGTCGCCGTGCTTGACACCGTGGTCCCAGACGAAGAAGGCGGCACCGAGGGGCAATGCCGCCAATCCGACGACGGCGGCCCAGGCGGTCGGCGTCTCCGGCCAGATGGTCGTCTCGAGGAGAAAATGGCATAGAAAGGACAGCAGCGAGGTCGCCAGACAGAAGCCGGCGACGGCGGCAGTCGGTACTGCTGCCATCCGGCGGGAGGCGAGCGAATAGGTCGACCAGATCAGTGCCGAGACGATCGCCGCGCCATAGCCGAAAGCATACTCGGGGGCAATCGACAGGCCACGGCCCTTGGTCACGATCAGGGCGGCCCCCAGAAGCCCGAACCCGGCGCCGAGAATGTGGTGGGCCTTGAGCCGTTCACCCGGCAACAAGCCGGAGAACACCACGATCAGCAGCGGCCAAGTGTAATTGATGAGATTGGCCTCGACCGGCGGTGCCGACTTCAGCGAGGTGAAATAGAAGAAGTGGAAGCCGAACAGGCCGGCGACACCGACGAGCCAGACCTTGAGATCCTGGCGCAACTGGCCCATCTGTCCATTGAACGCCAGTGCGGCCATGGCTCCGAGACCGGACAGGCCAAAGGCCAGGCCATTCAGGAGGAATGGTGGCACCCGTCCGGTCGCCGCGGTCATCAGGCCGAGAAGTGACCACATGCCAACGGCGGAAAGGCCGATGAGCGTTGCCGATCTGCGGTTGGATGGCATGAAGACTCTGAATTTCTGCGTTCAATCGAAATGCGGCGCTTGCCTTTCGGCCGACGCCCCCCGAAGCTTGCAACGGCCTGGAACCACCTCGTTGGGGCGGTACCAGGTGACGACTAGCATATTCAGACCTCGATTTCCTAGAGATGCAGTTCATGAGCGATATCATCAGATCCGTCCTCTTCGTCGACTTCGACAATGTGTTCTTCTCGTTGCAGAGCGCCGACAAGGCCGCGGCCAAGAGCTTTGCCAACGACCCGCGCCGCTGGCTCGACGCCATCGAGTCGGGCAGCCTGATCGAATCGGTCGCCGGCACGCCGGCGGTTGGCCGGCGCCGGATTCTCATGCGCCGCTGCTACGCCAATCCGGCGGTGATGCGGTATTTCCGCAGCTACTTCACGCGTTCCGGGTTCCAGATCGTCGATTGCCCGCCGCTGACCGGGCGCGGCAAGAATTCCGCCGACATCTACATGGTCGTCGACATGCTCGATGCGCTGAGGCACGAGACGCGCTTCGACGAGTTCATCATCCTGTCGGGTGATGCCGACTTCACCCCCGTGTTGTTGCGGCTCAGAGCCTACGATCGGTCGTCGGTCATCTATTCCAACGCGGTGACGGCCACGGCCTACAAGTCGCTGTGCGACGCCATGATCACCGAGGAGCGGCTGATCGATCTGACCGGCGATGGCGAGGAGTCTGAGGAGGAGGGCGTCGCACCAGCGCAGAGCGTCCCCAGTGCGCCGACCGCCTCGCCGCCGACGCCGGTGTTTGCCGAACTGGCTGGGCCGCCGGAGCGCCGCATCGAGCGAACGCCGGGCGAACGGTCCGCTCCCGAACGTCCGGCAGAGCGGGTCCGCAATTTCGATCGTCGCCGCTCCGCTCCGCGCGTGCCGCCGGAGACGGCCGAAGCGGCGATCGGTGACCTGCCGGCCAAGCCGATCCGCATCGCGCCGGAACTGGCTGGCTTGGCCCGACGCGTCAATGCGGCGACCAACGTGCCGATGTTTTCGAGCGAGGTCTACGCGGCGCTGTTCCGGATGCTGGCGGGCGAGGTGCGCGACAGCGGGTTTTCCTTCAACCGCACCGTCAATGCCGTCATCCGCCGGCTGGGCGAAGCGGGGTTGCGGCTGCGGCCACAGCATGTCGCCTTTGTCGTCAAAGGGTTGATGCTGTCCGGGCATGAGTTCGTCGCCGACGATACGCCGGCGGCGCTGGCCAAGGGCTTCCGCCGCCAGGTACTTTACCTCTGTGCCAACGAGGATCTGACGCTGACCGACACCGAGCGTGGCCAGGTCGGGCTGTGGATCGTCGGAGGGTTACGCAACCTCACCGAAAGCGAGATCCTGACGTCCGAGCCGGTGACCAGCGACGCCTCGCGGGCCGCGGAACTTGCCGGCGTCGATCCAGACGCCGACCAGATGGCGAGCCTCGACATCGACCACGAGGAGACCGACGAGGCACGCGGCGAGGCACGGCCAGACGATCCGGCGGACGAGGAACCCGGCGACGACGACGAATCGATCGACGAATCGGTCGACGAGGAATCGGGCGAAGACGAGGTGGCTGAGGACGAAGAGGGTTACGAGGGCGAAGCCGACGAGGCAGACTCCAACGGGTCCGTATCGAACGAGCCCGGAGCCGAGGAATCCGACGTGCCTTCCGGGCTCGACAACGAACGCGCGGCCGAGTTGGGTCCGGAAAAGGGCGGCAAGCCGCGCGCCAATATCGAGGATCTGCTCGCCCGCATGCGCTCCCCGCCGCGGGGCTGAGACCGGCCCGCGGCGTCCGGCGAGCGCTTCGTCAGTGCCGGAAATGCCGCATGCGGGTGAACACCATGGCGAGGTTGGCCGTGTCGGCCGCGGCGATCACGTCCTCGTCGCGCATCGAGCCACCCGGCTGGATGACGGCGGTGGCCCCGGCCTCGACCAGTGCCTCGAGCCCGTCGGCGAAGGGGAAGAAGGCGTCGGAGGCGGCGACCGAGCCCTTGGTCAGTGCCTCGGTGAGGCCGGCGGCGCGGGCGGCATCTTCGGCCTTGCGGGCGGCGATCACGGCAGAATCGACCCGGCTCATCTGGCCGGCGCCGATGCCCACCGTCGCCCGGTTCTTGGCGTAGACGATGGCGTTGGATTTCACATGCTTGACCACGCGCCAGGCGAATTCGAGGTCGAGCATCTCCTCGTGGCTGGGCTTGCGCTTGGTCATCGTCTCCGGCTCGATGTCCTCCATCGTACCGAAATCGCGACTCTGCACCAGAAGCCCGCCGGCGACCGTCTTGGCGGCGACCTCGATGGCGCCGGGTTTCGGCAGACCGCCGGCGAGGAGCAGGCGGAGGTTCTTCTTGGTGGCGACGATCTTCAGCGCCTCTTCGGTCGCGTCGGGGGCGATGATCACCTCGGTGAAGATCTTGATGATTTCGGTGGCGGCGTCGGCATCGAGGGTGCGGTTCAGGGCGATGATGCCGCCATAGGCGGAAACCGGATCGCACAGGAGCGCGCGCTCGTAGGCTTCCTTCAGGGTCGCGCCTTCGGCGACGCCGCACGGGTTGGCGTGCTTGATAATGGCAACGGCCGGCGTCCGCTTCGGGTCGAACTCGGCGACGAGTTCATAGGCGGCATCGGTGTCGTTGATGTTGTTGTAGGAGAGTTCCTTGCCCTGCAGCTGACGGGCGGTGGTCACGCCGTAGCGCTTGACGCCGGCGCGGTAGAGAGCGGCCGGCTGGTGCGGGTTCTCGCCATAGCGCATCGACTGGATGAGCTTGCCGCCGATGGTGCGGAACGCCGGGGCGAGTTCGCCGTATTGGTCGGTCATCCAGTTGGCGATCGCCGCATCATAGCTGGCCGTGCGCCCGAACGCCTTCAGCGCCAAGCGCTTGCGGGTTCTCAGGATGGTCTCGCCCTTGAACGCCTGCATCTCGCCGATGACCGTGCGGTAGTCGACGGGATCGACGACGACGGTGACATAGGCGTGGTTCTTGGCGGCGGCGCGGATCATCGCCGGGCCGCCGATATCGATGTTTTCGACGATCGTGTCGGCATCGGCGCCCGACGCCACCGTTTCCTCGAAGGGATAGAGATTGGAGACGAGCAGATCGATGCCGGCGATGCCGTACTGATCCATCGCCGCCAAATGCGTGTCGTCGCCCCTGACCGCCAGGATGCCGCCATGCACCTTGGGGTGCAGCGTCTTCACCCGGCCATCGAAGATCTCGGGAAAGCCGGTCAGATCGCTGACGTCGGTGACGGCGAGCCCGGCAGCCTTCAGCGCCGCGGCGGTGCCGCCGGTGGAGATGAGCTCGACTCCGTGCTTGGCGAGCTGCTTGGCGAATTCCTCGAGCCCGGTCTTGTCGAAGACCGACAGAAGCGCACGCCGGATACGGACGTGATCGGGGGCGGGGATGTGTTTCGACGGCAGCGACATCGCGGCACCTCTTGGTGGCGGATCCGGCGGCCCGACAGTGCTGCCGGCCGGCAATCCGGTAATCGATCTTCTCGCGCCCGCCCGGCGATCAGACAGGCAGGCGATCAGGGATCAGCGCACGGTGGGGTCGAACGAAGACCCGAAAATGCCCTGAGACGCAATTTCAACGCACAGTCCTGCCCGAAAAGTCCGTGACTTCCCGGGAATGGGCGCAACCGCCGCCGTCGCCGGAAATGGCCAACGGCAGCCGGTCGCAGGCCCGGTGATCCGGCGCCTAGGGCCGGCTGGAGCCCCAACCAAGCACCATTCGACGCGCGATAGCATGATCGCGGCGGGGTTGAAAGCGGGTCGGGGGCACTTCAGCCCCGCGTCTGCCGGTTAAGCCTATGCGACGTTCGGATGACGGCGGTCTGGATGGCGCGCCCGGGCGCAATCGAGCCGGCGAGCGTGGGTATCAGCGCACCCGGGTGAAACTCCAGCGCTGTTCCGGCCTGTCGCAGGCGAGCCCATCGAGGACGATCTGCTCGGTGCGGCAGGGGCCTGCGGGATCGGCGAGATAGATCGATGCCTCGACGTAGGGAATGCTGTCCTCGGCGCGGAATTCCCAGGTCTCGCCGTCCGGTGCCATCAGCATGACGACGCCGGAATCGAGTGCGTGGGGCCGGATCGCCGGGGCGAGATGGAAGCGCACATGGTAGGGATGCGGCGCGCTCGGCGTCGCCGGCAGCGGATCGTCGCCGCGCCGGAGCGCTTCCAGCCGGTCGCGGCCGTCGATGCGACCGCCGCCTGCCTCAAGTCGGATGGTCCGCTCGTGGGTGAGCCCGAAGCGGCTGGCGTAGCCGTCGTGGCGGGCGGTGACGGCGGTGGAACCGGCGTGTTCGCGGCGCTCGACCGGCACATGGCGCGGACCGCCGATGAGGGTACGACCGAGGAGCCGTGCCATCAGGCCGCGTTCGATCACCCGTGCCGAGGAGGTTTCGGCAATGGCGAGCGTCGAATGCGCGGCAGTGGCGCGCCCGGCTGCCTGCCAGTCGGGCAGGTGCGCTGCGGCATGGCCGCAGTTGACGACGAAGCGGTTGGCGCGGGATGCGAATTCAAAGGCCAGGCAGGAGGCGTGGGCCTCGCCGGCTACGGCGGGCGGTGGCGGCGGGCCGCAGTCGATGATCAGCGCGGTGGTGCCGGACTGCAGCCGCTGGTAGCCGGAGTGGGGCGCGTTGCCGTGGGCGCTGCCACCGGAATCATCGGCGGCGAGTACGCAGGCCATGAGCGCCTCGTCGATTACGCCAGCGCCGTGGAAATGCGCCAGCCCCGCCTCGCCGAGCTGGAAGAAGCGCAGCATCGGCATCATCCGGTCGATCGAGTTCATCATCGCCGCCGAGGCCGGGCGGCCGAGGCCGGCGAGCGCGTCGCGCAGCGGCAGGATCTCGGCCAGCACCTCAGCGATGGCAGCCGGATTGCGGCTGAGGTGGCCGCCGTCGAGGAGGACCTGCCGCCGCAATTCGACGTCGAGCCGGCGCAGGGCGGCCACCTGATGGCGGCGGAAGGCAGGCACGGCGATCGAGGCGGACAGAAGCGCAGACGCGACGCGGATGCCGGCGAGCGTGCCGGAATCCTGCCGGACGAAACGGGTCAGGCGCCCGACATGGCGGGTGATCGCGGCAAGCAACCGGGCGCGGAAGGCTGCGTCGGCGCGATCGAGGTAGAGGGGCGCATGCGACAGCCAGCTCTGCAGGCGGCGCGCGGCGGTCTCGGCCTCCCAGGCAAGCCGCGGCAGGCGGTCGCTGGCGTCGAGCACCAGCCAGTCGTCGACGAGGGCGCGGGCGTTGAGGCGCGAGACCGGCGTGTCGGCCGCCGCGAGGTGGCGCAGCCATTCGAAGGCGTGGAGCTCGCGGGCCCAGGCGCGGGACGGCGGGTGAAGCGCGAACACCGAGCGGCCACGGGTTTCGACCAACTGACCGGCGAAGCGGAAGGCGCCGGCATAGATTTCGATCGCTTCGTCCGCCCGGCCGGGGTGGAGGTCGCCGGGGGTGGCCAGAAGATCGTCGGCAGCCGTCTCGATGAGGCCGGCAAGGCGGCGCAACGAGGCGTTCAACCGGCGGGCGCAGGCGCTTGCCGCCTCGCGGACGACGAGGAGGCCGAGATCCTGGAGGAGGGGATCGACCGAAAGGCTCACCATGGGACCGCCGAGACGCTGATCGCTGCGGCGCGCGCATCGCGCCACACGTCTGCAAAGGGCAGCCGAATACGGTTAATTTTCCGTCAAAATACTGAGGGAAGACGGTGATTTAGGTGGTTGGCGGCGGTCAGGCGGGGGTGCGGCGCAACCGGGCGATGAAAAACCCGTCGAGGCCGGCAAGGCGCGGATCGTCGTTGGCCAGATGCGAGGGAAGCGTCCGCAGGCAGCCCGCAGGCGTGATCACCTCGGCAAGGCCGCCGATTTCGCCGGGTGCGACCGGGACGAGCGCAAAGTCGGGCCGGTTGGCAAGGAAGGCATCGATCTGGGCCTCGCCCTCCTCCGGCTCCAGGCTGCAGGTGCAATAGACGAGGGTGCCACCCGGCTTCACCCAGTCGGCGGCGCGGGCGAAGAGGCGGGCCTGCAGCGCCGCGAGGTCGCCGATCTGCGTCTCGGTCTTCATCAGCGCCACATCGGGGTGGCGGCGGATGGTGCCTGTCGCCGAACAGGGGGCATCGAGCAGCACGCCGTCGAATTGCCGGCCGGGCTCCCAGCGCTCGAGGTCGGCGACGACGGTCGAAACGCCCTGCAATTTCAGGCGATCGACATTGCTGGCAAGCCGTTTCAGCCGTTCCGCGGACACATCGACGGCCGTGACTTTGGCGCCGGCCGCGGCGAGCGCGGCGGTCTTGCCGCCGGGGGCGGCGCAGAGGTCAGCGATATCGAGCCCGGCCACATCGCCGAACAGCTTTGCCGGCAGGGCGGCCGCGGCATCTTGTACCCACCAGGCGCCTTCGCCAAAACCGGCGAGCTTTTCCACGGCGCCCGCGCCTTCGAGGCGGATGGAGCCGGTCGGCAGGAGAAGCCCGCCGAGGTCGTGCGCCCAGCGTGCCGCATCGGCCTTGACCGAGATGTCGAGATAGGGCTCGACACGCTGGCGGCTGGCAATCGCCCGGGTGATGTCCTCGCCGTAATGCGCCACCCAGCGCGCCCATAGCCAGTCGGGCGTATTCAGCCGGTCGGCATCGCGGCCTTCGAGGATCTCATCGCGGGCGCGGGCAAGCGTGCGCAACACGCCGTTGACGAGGCCCTTGAAGCCGCGGCCGATGCGATGGTCCTCGTCGGCCAGTTCGACGGCGAGCGACACGGCGGCATGGTCGGGGATGTCGAGGAAGAGGAGCTGAGCCGCGCCGAGGCGGAGGATTTGGCGGATGCGGGCCGCCTTGTCGCCGAGCGGCTTCGCCATGAGCTCTTCGAGAATGTCGTCGATCTCGCCCAAACGGCGCAGGGTGGTGCCGACGAGGGCACGCAGCAGCGCCCGGTCCTTGATTTCGAGGGCGCGGAACGCCGGGGTCGCGGCGCGGGCGTCGAGTTCGGCATCGAGCGGGCGGTCGCGTTCGGTGACCGCGGCCAGGATGTCGACCGCCAGCCGTCTTGTGGCGAGCCCCGGCACGGCCCGGCGCTCGGGGGCGTCCGAACGATGGCGTGGAGGCAGGGTTTTCGGCGGCTGCGACATGGATTGGGACTTTGTGGCTGGTGCGGCGGAAATGCCGGTGCGTCGGCCACCCGGTTTCGGTCGGCGACGGTCGCGGCGTCTGGGGGGCTGTCAGTCCTTCGGGCGATACACGAGGCGGCAG
>JARLIT010000116.1 GCA_031291575.1 Ancalomicrobiaceae bacterium | reverse complement strand
CCGGCTGTCCGCCTATTATGGTGCCTCGGCCCGTTCCTGGCGGCCACAACCCTACACCGAAGACGGCGAGATGCTTGACGCCTACAACGCCCAGGCCTGTCACGCGCTTGCCGGCGAGCGCACCTGGCTCGCCATGCGGGCACTCGAAGGCGGCGTCAACATCTTGAAAAGTACCATCCTCCCCGATGCGCTGACCGCCTATCCGCTGATGGCGACGACCGGCAACAGCGACGGCGCCTGGGCCTCGATCGTCGCCTTCTCAGTCTACACGCTGATGGCCGGCGACCGCCCGTCGGGCGATTGGACCGTCGGCGGCGTCGCGGCGATGCCGGCACCCTTGACCGCCTACGGCCTGACGCCGGATTGGCAGACCCGCCTCATCGGGCATTTCGGCAGCTATTCCGCGCTCGTCGAGCGCAACCTCGGCGCCCGCTCCGCCCTCCACCTGCCGGCCGGGCTCAACAGCTTGCCCGAGACCGGCGGCGCCCTCGTCGCGCCATTCCTCGAATAGCCCGAAGTCGGTCCCCGCCATGCATCAGCCGGCACTACCTGTCGCGCACCCGCGCGTAAGGATGGCCGTAGACGGTATAGGCGAGCCAGGTCGGCTCCTTGGCGTCACGCGCCTTGGTGCGGGCCGCGTGCGTCGCCTCGGCCAGCGTCAGTCCGCTCTTCAGCCCGGCATAGAACGCTTCGGCGAAGCTGAGCGCCGTCCGATCACCGATCGACCACAAGGCGGCCACGACCGCGCCGGCGCCCTTCTGCACGAAGGCCTGCGCCATGCCGCCTGAACCGCCGAGCGTCGGTCCGGTGCGCCCGGTCTGACAAGCGTTGATGAAGACGAGCGGCCTGCTCCGATCGAGTTTCGCATAGGCCGAGACCTCGTCGGCCGTCAGCGTATCGCGTACGAACTGACCCGTGCGGTCATTGCGACGGCCAGCCAGCTGCAGGCAGGCATTCCAGATCTCGTCGCCATCGGCCGCACCGTGGCAGGCGAAGTGGAGAAGGTCGAAATCGCCGTCGCGCAGGAAAGCGACGAGATCGTCGCTGGTCGCGGGGGCCGGTGCGCTACCGAGCACGTCCGCCAGCATGGCAAGCTCTGCCGTCGCACCGCTGAGACGGAGACTAGGATCGGCATAGTCCGGTACGACATGGAAGCTGCGGCCGGATCCGATCGACAGGTCCACAGGCGGGAAGCCCCGGTTGGCGATCCAGCGCACCAGCCCGAGTTCGGCCAGGAACGGCGCCGTCTCCGAGACGTCCTGGTCCGGCTCGACGACCAGCAGCACCTCCCAGGGAATGGACGGCTCTTCCGAGATCACGTCGATCGCGCCGATCCGGTCGCGATTGTCCCAGATCGCCTGGCGGATCCGTTTGGGTACCAGTTCGGTGTAGCGCATGCCGAGCTTGGCGCGAACTTTCAGCGAAAAGCGATGGTCGTCCGCCGCAGTGTCCGCCCAAGCGCCTTCAAGCGTCTTGTAGACGTCATCGACCACCCGGCTCCTCGGCAATTTGAACTGCATCCGATCGTGGAACAGGACGCCGAGATCGCGCGATTCCAGTTCGAACTGCAGGCTGAAGGGCCCATCCTGGCTGGTCGAAATGTCGAAGATGCGCAATTGGACCAGTGGACCGTCGACGGCTGCAGCCCGGTTGAGATCGACTTTGGCCCGTGCCGCCGGTCTGGCGCTGGTGACAAAGGTCGGCTGCAGCACCATGCGGGCGAGCCGGCCGTAGCCCTGCAGCACGTCGATCCAGATCTCGGCCGGTCCGGCCGCCGCACCGCACGCGAGGAAGGCGTATTCGGCCTGCTGCCCGGCTGCCGGCACCGTCGCCTCGATCGTCGCGGCTGACACGATGCGGCAATTGGCGACGGCGCTGACCTTGATGATCAACCGGTCCGCCGGATCGACCTCGGTACTGGTGGTGGCCGCTCCCGGCCCCGCGACGACGCCGAGCAGTTCGCGCGAGATCGTCACCTTCAGCGACGCATCCTGCTCGAGCGGCGGGCTCGGGTCCATTTCCGCCCCGAAAAAGCACTCGACCGGCGGCGCCACCAGTTCGGGCTCCCTCTGTGTCCGGCCGGTGCCAGGGGCGCCCACGGGAACCGCCTCTTCCTCGGAGAGGAGATCGATCATCCCCGCAACCTTTTCCTCATAGCGGAATGCCGTGCGCAGCTCCGGAGCAACCCTCAAGCCCAAGACGTCTGGCCCAAAGACCGAAGTCCGATCCGCGTCGATCGTCCGCCGCTGCAACGGCGACCCGGTCTCGGGCTCGATCGGCACCACGCCGAGCGGCGGCACGGCCCCGACCAGCTTGCCGTTCACCTCGACGACGAAGCCGCCCGGGGGGATCAGTTGCGGAACGGCGTCGCCGGTCTCCGATCGCGTGTACTCGTGCAGATCGAGGAGCGTCGCCAAATCCGCATCGACTGCCGCGCCGGCCAGCATCTGCAGGAGCCGACTGGTCGGACGGACGTAGTAGAGTGCTTCGCCGCTGGCCATGACCCGGCGGATGATGACGGCCGGTCGCGCATCAGGCGCCTCCAGACGCTGGCGCACCGCCGCGACCGTCCCGCCGGCATCGATGACGACGAGGTCGCGCCGGAGCACCTCGGCGCCCGGCTCCGCATCTGCGAGGAGCCAGCCGGTGAGAGCCGCAACGACTTCGGGCTGCTGGAAATAGATCGTGTGATAGACGACGGCATTGTCGCCCCAGATCGCGGCATCGCGCAGCCACGGTTTGCGCCCGCCGAAACTCGCCATCGACGCGGTCGGAACGACCAGGTCGTTCGACGCTTTCATCAGAGCATCGGTGGCGAAATCGGCGAGGGCGAGGACGAACTTCTCCGTCAAGCCGCGCGGCGGCGGCACCCCTCCGTCGGCGCGGAACAGCTTCGTGTCGAAACTGGCCCCGAGTGCGTAGTAGACGGGCGCCAGTGCGACGCTCGGCGCCGCAGCGCTGTCGAGCCCCGCGATGAACGGATTGCCCGGCACCATGGCCGCAAGTCCGGGAACCGACTTGTCGACGATGGCATCGTCGACCACGCATTGCACGAAGCCGCCGATGGTCTTGACGCTCTCCTCGAGGACTGTCGCAGCGACGGCCTGCCCGGCGAACGTCAGCCCCTGTGCGGCGGCGGCGGCCAGATTGGTGCTGAAATCGATCAGCGTTTTCCAGTTCTCCGGCCGGGCGAGCGTCGTGCCGCCGTTGGTACTGCCAACGAACACGACACGCCCAACTTTGAGATCGGGCAGGCGGGCGGCGATCAGCCCCTCGGCGAGCCGGCGCGCAATCAAGCCGCCGCGCGAATAGCCGACCATGTCGATACGTGTGCCGGCGGGAAGCCCGAGGCCGGCGAGCGCCTTGACGATGGCTTCGGCATTGGCGTCGGGCGTCGCGCTCAGCGTGGCATGATCGAAGCCGAGCACTGCGTCGTATTGCGCGTGCGCCTTCTTGAGGAAATCGACCCCGGCTGGCAGCGTGCCGAGCGCACCGAAGCTGCCGAGCGTGGTGGAAAAGGTGCCATGGATTATGAACAGAATGCGGGTGGCATCCTTGCGCGGCCAGTTCCACTCGACCACCTTGCCGCCCGGCCGCCAATCGGCGGGATCGGCCGAGGACAGATCGACCAGCCCCTCGACCAGATTCCGTTCCAGATAGTCGCGCAGGCCGGCGGTTGCCTTGCGCGCGATGAACTTCAGCACATAGGCGCGCACCTGATCGACGATGGCGCCGCCGATGAAATCGCCGAGGCCGCGACGCTCGGCCGTGGCGGGCGATGTCGCTCCGATGCGGAACTGGACGGTGCGCCCCTCGGACCCGCCGTCACGTCGGACGAGGGTGGCCGGCCCCGGCTTTGCCTCCGGATAAAGCCATCGGTAGACGCCACCGCTTTCGGTGAGCACGACCGCGCCTTCGTCGTCGAGAAGCGGAACCTCGATCGTCACCGGACGGGCCGCGCCGCCCGGACCGCCGCGCCGCCCGCTGAGCAGTCCATCGTGGGGCGCCAGTGCGATCCGCGTCAAAGTGCCGCGATCCGCCCCGGCCAGCGCACTGGCCAGAATTGCTTCGGCATCCCACGCGCTTTCTGCCCCGGCAGAGCGGCGCAAGGTCGGCCCGAGGGCATCGGCAAAGATCACATCGACATCATCAAATGTCTCGACGGCGATGCCGCCGGCCGTTTCCAATCGAGCCATGGCAATACCCCTTGCGACTATTCGCGCCAGCAGCACCGCCCAACCGGCGGAAACGTCTGACGAATGCGCGCCGAGCCATCGGCGGCGAACTAACGAAATGCGTCTGATGAAAGGCCGGCCGTCTTGCCAAAAGCGTTCCGGCCGCAGCGACGATACAACCACTCCCTGCAGCTGTCACTATTGCACCGTCTTTCGATGAGTCTCCCGCCCGCGTGACGCGCCGATCCCAGTGCAGAGTGAAGCCGAAACAAAACGATTGATCGCAATTTGGATAGTCTTGCAAATTCAAGCTTCATTCGTATCGAGCATGCTTTTCCGATTGTGAGCCGGGGAGCTAATTTGAGCGAGTTCGACCCCATACCGAGCCTGATGGTGTTTGTCCTGCGAAAGAAGGACGAGCGACGGTATGAATTCGGCACGGGGACGCTGCTTTCCGACCGGTTGATCTTGACCGCTCTCCACGTCGTCTGTGACGTCGGCCCTGGGTTGACCGTCCCGGACGACGCCAGCCGCGAGGAGATCCTGGTGCGTCTCGACGTTGTCGAGCGCTTCCCGGAATACCGGACCTTGCGCGACGGGTTGCTGCAGGCGCGGCTCGTCTGGCCGCTGCCCGGCGAACCGGCCGTCAGCGGACGGCGTGATATCGCCTTGCTGTCGATCGAATGCGACAATCAGGACGTGCCGAGACCGCAGGTCGGCATCCGCAGCCACGAATTGGCCAAACGTCTGATCGGACGCGCCGGCCTGACCAAGGAGTTTCAAAGGCTGGTCGTCAACACGCCGCCGGCGTCACTGCGCGACCGGATGGAATGGACGTTTTCCGGCTATCCGATCCTCGGCCAGGAAATCTGGGGCCAGACGCTGGCCGAACTCGGCAAGACGGCGAAGCAGCGACCGCTGCCGCGAGCCATGACGGTTCCGAGCCTGAGTGCCGACAACGCCGACGGCTACTGCACCGGCTATTCGGGCCGGCTGGACACCATGCTCCCGCCCGGCCGCAACACCGATGGCGCGGAGGGCAACAAGCTCGCGGGCACCTCAGGCGCCGCAGGACCCACCTTCGCCGGGGATCGTGGCCATCCCCCCGGTGCGCCGGCTTGCCGTGACGCTGCTGGATGTGCCGACGGCGCCGGTCGCGCTGGCAGTGCTGGCCGCCATTGCCCTGTTGCTGGCGCTCGATCTGGCCTGGCAGGCCGCACCCAAAACCGACAAGCCAACGGCATTGCCACGGTCGAGCCTCGAGCAAAGGCCGGCCGGTTGACCACCCATCGCAGTCCAAGCTGGTGGATGCGCGGCCAATTCGGGAATTGTCGACTTGTCTTGCGGCCGGGGTTTGGCTAAAAAATCGTTAAAGCGGGCAGTCAAAGCACCATATATTGACGAATGAATATGTGGCCACACGAAGAAGTGGTATTACCGGGGGCTACATGGTTTCGTTTTTCAAGCAATCGTCGTCGTCCCTGCTGACGACAGCCCTCTGCGCCGTTGGTATGGCTACAGCAACAATGGTATCGACCGCCGTCGCTGGCTGCACTGCGACAAACCTCGCGGTCATCGCTTGCGATTCAACTAGCATAAACCTGGTCCCCAATCCGGGAACGTCGAGTTCTGTGATCGACGGCGTCTCCAGCGTTGGCATTTATGCCGACGTCATCGGCCCAAGTGCGACTGGAACCTACACCGAGAGCCTCACCCTCTCCGGCGCAACCGCTCTGGATAGCAGTGGTGGTCAGACCAACGTGAACGCTGGCGCCGGCATATCGATGGGCTGGACCACCCTCAACGGTGGCAGCAACGTCATCGCCAATGCCAATCTGACCATCGGTTCGGGCGTAACCATCAACTCGCACGCCGCGTATGGCGGCGCGGTGTTCCTGCGCAGCGAGTATGCCGGCAACCTGTTCGTCGACAATTCGGGCACCATCATCTCGCTCGGGGTCACCAACACCAATACCGCCTACTCCAACGACCTGGTCAACAGCGGCGCCGCCGGAGCCGACGGCATCACCGCGACGACATTGCTGGGGTCAGTCACCGTCATCAACCGCGGGTCCGTCACCGCCTACAGCGGCCGTGGCCTCTATGGCGATGGGAACGGCCATGCCGTCATCCTCAGCGACTGCTGCACCGTCATCGGATTGACCGGCGACCCGCAGCAGACCGTCAGCCTGGAAAATACGGCGAGCGGCACGGTCGACGCCTTTCTCGCCGGCATGCGAGCCGTCGACTATTACGGTCTGGCGACAATCACCAACGCCGGCACGGTGCACTCGACGGCGCGTCAGGCCCTGGTCGCCTGGTCGGCACGGGGCGACGCCTCCATCACGAACACCGGTACAGCCACGGCGGACGACCGCAATGCCATCGTCACCATGACCGAGATCGGCAATGCGACGATCCTGAACAACGGCACGGTCGTCGCCTCCAAGGCCCCCACCGGCACGCTCAGCGGCGATATCGGCTATTCGGGCCTGCGCGCCGTCGTCGACACGCTCGGCAACGCCACGATCACCAACACCGGCACGGTCACCGCGCATTATGACGCCGCCATCGTCGCTCACACGCCATCGGGCAATGCGACCGTGACCAACACCGGCACGCTCACCGGCCTCAGCGGCGTCTTCATCTCGAGTGGCGCGTCCGGCAGCCCCATCGACTCCATCAACGACACCAACGCCACGGCAAGCAACACGCTCTCGGGCATTGCCAAGTTCGTGAACACCGGCAGCGTCACCGCCGTCAACTACGGCGCCTATCTCGATGGCACCACCAATGTGCTCGCCAACTCCGGCACGATCACGGCCACATCCGGCACCGGCGTCGTCACCGGACCGGGCGGAACCACGACCATCAACAATTCCGGCACGATTTCGGGCGCGATCTTCGGCCTCGATCTCGGCGCGGCCACGACTCTCACCAACACCGGCACGATCTCGGGCGGCACCGCGGCAGTCAATTTTGCCTTCGGCGGCAATACGCTGAACATCTACGACAGCGCGCGCTTTCTGGGCGGTGTGAATTTCGCCGCGACCGGATCCAATACTCTCAACTTCTACACCGGCAGTTACACGCTGCCTGTGCAGAACTACCTGTTGACCGGGGCCGGCAACGCGATCAACCTCCTCGGCAGCGGCAAGACGCTGATCACCAACGGTCTCAACGGTTCCGGCACCGGCAACATCGTCATCGTCGACACCGCGGCCGTCGGCACGCTCGGCCATGTCACCGGGGATGTCCAGCGCCAGGTGTCCGGCGTGATCACCGACATCATGAACCTCAACGTCGACCGGCCGACGTCGGTGCTGCCATCGTCTTCGGCACCGATCGCCTACGGTGAGGAAAAGCCCAAGGCCAACGCCGCCAGCATCGTGATCAAGGACAGCCCGGATCAGGCACTGGCGCTCGACAATGCCGGAAACCTGTTCTGGATGCGCGGCTTCTACGGCGCCCGCTGGCAGGATGCCAACGGCTCGACGGTGGCAACCCATGCCCGCCAGTACGGCACGCTCACCGGCGTCGACCACCTCTATGAAGATTGGCGGCTGGGTGCCTATGGCGGTGTCGGCCACACGGCAACGCAGGTTTCCAGCGGCACCGGCAGTCTCGATGCCGATATGGCGCTCGCCGGCCTTTATGCCCGCCGCAACTTCGCCAACTTCCTGACGCTCGACGCGGCGGTCACCGGCGGTCACCTGTGGGCCGATACGACACGCGGAATCAACAGCGGCGCCGAGACCGCCCTCGGCTCGTTCGACGGCTGGTTCATTGCACCGGAAGCGGCGGTGTCGCTCAAATATGCGCTCGATCCGCACTGGTCGCTGACGCCGAGCCTCAGGGCAACCTACGTGGCGACACTCTACAACGGCTACACCGAGCACGGCTCGTCGCAGAACGTCAGCTACGACGGGCATACGACGCAGAGCTTCGAAGAACGGTTCGAAACGCATCTGACCTACCAGACGGCAACGACCGCCAATCTGCCGTCGAGCTACTGGCTGGGGCTTGGCACATCGTCGACGCAGCGGGTCGGAACGGCAGGCTATGGCGCCACCGTCTCGGGAACCGACTTTACCGTGGCCGCGCTCGGCAGCAGCGTCGTCTACGGCGGATCGGTGTCGACCGGGTTCGACATCATGCTGAACCGGCAGACCAGCCTGTTCGGCAGCCTGGAGGGGCAGATGTTCTCGGATCACTCCCGCTCCGCCATGGGCCGCCTGGGGATGAAGGTCGCGTTCTGATTTCGGGGGTCATGAACCGCGACGAACGGCCCGTCGCGCTGGAACGGATGGGGCGAGATCGGTCAACGATCAGGGCCATAGGTATCATGGGTGCAGCGACTGCAACACGGCTTCGCTTGGCCAGCAGTCGACCTTCAGTCCGGCGGATTTCTGATAGGCCCCCACCGCCGCGCGGGTCTGCATTCCCGCCTTGCCGTCGATCTTGTCGTGATAGAGGCCGAGGCGGGTCAACTGCTTCTGCATCGCCTCAACCGATGTCGTCTTGAGCTGCGTTCCGGCCGACCACGGCGTGGCGAAGGGCTCGGGTGTCGTCATCCGGTCAGAGAGATGGCCGACGAACAGCACATAGAGGTCGGAGAAGTTGTATTCCTTGATCACGAAGTAGTTCTTCGTGGTGAGAAACGACGGACCGTAGATGCCTTCAGGCTGCAGCAGCGATGCCGGCTGCGCTTGCTCCGCCGCCGAAAGCGCCTGCCCTCGTACTGGCGTAAAGCCGGCACCAAGCCACGCGCCGATCGGCTTGCGGACTTCCGGCACGCCCGAAGTGCAGTCGGCATTTGCCGGAGCCCGGACCTCGTAGGCCCAGCGCATGCCGGGTTGCCAGCCCTTGTCGACCAACTGCTTGGCCGCGGATGCCAGCGCATCCGGCACCGAATGCCAGATGTCGATGCGGCCGTCGCCGTCGAGATCGACGCCGTGCCGGAAGTATTCGGACGGCAGGAACTGCGTCAGGCCGGTGGCGCCGGCCCAGGAGGAGCGGAACTCCTGGCGTGCCACCGCGCCGGACTCGAGGATCTTCAACGCCAGGACGAATTCGGTTCGATACTGCTCCTTGCGACGGCCAACGTAGGCCTGCGTCGCCACCACCCTGAGCGCGTCGTAATGGTCCGCGGAGCGGCCGAAGTCGGTCTCGCGACCCCAGATCGCCAGCACCATCGTTGCCGGCACGCCGAACTGCCGTTCGATCCGGTCAAGCGCGGGACGATATTTCTGCAAGAGCCGCTGGCCTTCGCCGGCCAGTTGCGCGATGGCGGTTTCCTTGACGTAGTCGGCTGGCGTTCGCACGAATTCCGGCTGCGTCGGCGCACCGGTCGGTGGCCGCCCCGGCAGAATCAGATCGGGCAATTTGTAGTCCGGTTCCAGCCCTCGTGTTTCGCGCTCAAACGTCGCGCGGGAAATGCCGGCCGCCTGCACCTCCGGCCACAGAGAGGCAATGAATTGCGTGAAGCCGGCATCGACGGCGCTGGCTGGCGCCGAACATGCCAGCGTCAAGGCGAAGAGCCCGAGGATGATCGAAAACCAACGTGATCGCACGGAACCCCTCATCGATCGATTTCACCATTGTGCGTGAACCAACGCTAGCAGCTTGTCGAAAAAGAGGTAACCAGGGAACCGAACGCAAGCCGCGGCAACACGGACGCAGTCAGTCGGCGGATGAGGCCTGCCCGGAACGCCACACACGATCGGGAGCGCCGGTCGCGATCCAGATTACGTCCCTCAGATCTCCAACGGGCAGGCACTAATCCACGAGGATGACTTCATGCGGCAGCACCGAAATCCTTGACGAACGCTTCGACGATCGTGCGCAGGTCGCCGGCCTGGCCGGACAGGCCATTCGACAGCGTCATCAGTTGCGTCGAGGCGGCGCCCGTCATCTCGGCCGCCTGGCCGACGCCGGAAATATTCTGGGTCACCTGGTGTGTGCCGGCAGCAGCCTGCTGGCAGTTGCGGGCAATCTCGGCGGTTGCCATGCCCTGTTGCTCGACCGCCGATGCGATGGCCGAAGCAATTTCCTTGATGCTGACGATGGTTCGAACGATCTCACCCATCGATTTCACGGTACCGCCGGTCGCCTGCTGGATCTCGCCGACCCTGGTGCCGATCCCCTCTGTCGCCTTGGCGGTCTGATCGGCCAGTTGCTTGACCTCGGCAGCGACGACCGCGAAACCTCTGCCGGCCTCGCCGGCCCGCGCCGCCTCGATGGTGGCGTTCAACGCCAGAAGGTTGGTCTGCCCGGCAACATCCCTGATCAGGTTCACCACGTCGCCGATGGCCGAAGCCGCGGCGGCGAGCGCGGCAATGCGCGTATTGGAGGCCTCGGCCTCGGCGAAGGCACTGTCGGCAACCTTGGCAGAATGGCCGACCTGAGCGGTGATTTCACGCACCGAGACAGCCATCTCTTCTGAGGAGGCGGCCACCGTCTGCACGTTGGTCGCCGCTTCCTCGGCCGCGGCGGCAACCGCCTGGGCCTGGCGCGATGTCTCTTCCGCCGTTGCGGACAGGTTCTTGGCTGAAACCGCCACCTCGCGGGAGGATTGCGCGAAATTTCCAGCGAGTTGCTGCATGCGCCCGACAAAATCAGTGGCCAGCCGTTCCCGATGGGCCAATTGCCGCCGTTCATCCTCTGCGCGGTCCAACGCCAACCGACGCAGCCGTTCCGCTTCGGCAAGGCTCTGCCGCATCACGTCGAGCGAGATGGACATGCCGCCGAATTCGTCAAGGCGATCGCGTCCGGCAATCGTGACGTCGAGCCGGCCACCGGCAATGGCGCCAATGGCGTCGGTGAGATCATTCACGCCACGCGAAATGCGGCGCTCAATGGCCAGACTGGCAGCGACGATGATGAGCAACGCGCCGGCCATGATTGAAACGGCCATCAACGTCAGCCACCGCGTGAAACTGTCGAAGTCGGCATCGTCTTGCCGGGCTCCGGTCATCGCGAGGCTCTTCAGCTCGGAAAACTGCTTGGCGATATCGCTGACGATATCGTCCATTTGGGCATCGAGATCCCGGATTTCCGGCGTCATCTGGTTGGTTTTTTCGAGAATGGGCAGCATCTTGGCTTCAAATGACTGCTGCAGGCGGTCGATGGCGGCAAGCCCGGCTTGCAGCAGCTTTGCCTGCTCGGGAGAGGTAGCCCAGGCAGCCATGTCGCTGGCCTGCTTGCGTTCCTTTTCGAGCCGCTCGCCCCACTCTTTGCGCGACGTTGCCAGTTCGTGGTTGATTTCGGCATCGGCGATCACCCGGTACAGGCGGGCGCCAGCGGAACTGACGTCAGATGCGTCGGCGGCGTGCCGGAATGCGTCCGCCCCCTGGTCCTGGAGCCCGCGGATCGCTCCCATCCCCAGCCAGGCCGAAGTCGTCAAGCCAACCAAAAGGGCGACGAAGATGATCAACAGGAGCCGTAGTTGGAGTTTGATGGAAATTCGCATGCTCATTCCTCGCGCGTCGATTTGGCGGCCAGCAGCACGGGCATCCATGTCAACATTCAAGTTCCGGATTAAGTCATAAACATGCATGTGTAACGATCGGTTAATGTTAAGTATTTGTTGCTATAATCTAGATGGTGTCATCGGGCTTGGCCCGTCACCTTTAGAGCGTGTTCCGCTCAAGTTGACCAGACTTGAACCATAAGAACACGCTCAAGATCTTGAATCTGCGCATCTTCTGATCGACCGGATTGATTCAATCCGGTCGAAAAATGCGCGAATGGCAGGTCGCAGCAGGCTTCGCCCTGTGGCCACAGCGAACACCGTTGCATGGCGTCATCGATAGCTGCGCTCGTGACGAGATCGCCGATCAGCCCCAAGAAGATGGGGGATGCCCAGGCCCGAAAACCGCCCAATTTGACCGCGCAAAACGGTGAGATCGACGGCCCGGTTGAGGGCGCGGACGAGATGGTCGTTCGGCATCTGCCGTTCGAGGCTGAACTCGCAGAACAGCACTTCCAGCATCGCCATCCGCGCGCCCATCATCGGCTTGTCATCCGCTTCGAGAACAATTGAATCAGGACTTTAGCCCTCCGGCATTACAGACCTTTCCAACAGAATCGGCCACGGCAGCCGTCTCCGTCGGGCTCGAGTGCGCAGGGAGCGGTCATTTTTCCTTCTGTCCCGAACGGCTGCGAATTGGGGGAAACCAACCTGCCGGCTCGGCGACACGTCCGGTCAAGTCGAATGCAGCCAGCGATTGAATAGAAATATTAATATTTGATCGAGATGCTGAGGAAAGTCGCATCAGAGGACCGTCCCGGTCCAGATCGGAGGCGCCGTGACGACTACGCCACAATCCACCGTCGACGAGACCCTGCGGGCTCGGATTCTGGACGCCTTGTTCTTGCAGTGGGACAAACTGCCGGAAAACCTGAAGGCGTCACTCGCGACTGAAGCGGCTCGCCGACACGGCGATCACGGCCAACCGATTGAGGCGCAAGTCGTTCGGATGTTCGCTGAACGGTGTGCAATGCGGGTTAAGCGGCACGCGTCTTCCGAGTGAACCTTCAGCTGAGCCCCCGTATAGATGGTTTGGTCTCTTTCGCGCCCTGTTCAGGAAGCGTCGCGGTCACCTGACCGGGGCCGTTAAGCGGAGCTGAGCGCTGAATATATCTGCTCTCAAGCAAGCAGGAGTCACGCAAGAGTTGAAATGCGTTCAATTCGCTAAGACGCGAGGGGTCAAATTCCGGAAGGACGCCATAGGTTATGTATAGACGATCAAGTGCTTCGTCATGCCCGGCATATCCGATCGTCCAACCTCGAAATTCACGTTTGACGATTCGTTCGAATGACATCAACGTCAATCCGCCTTGACGTTCATCCTTAAATATCGATCTGAGCTGATGTGAGATAAGAGTTCGATCACCTTCAATCGCCTGCAGAAAATGCCGGTGATCGAATAGCACGGCCCCCGTTATCCCGGAGGCACTGTCGTGCTTTACACACGCGGCCAACATTGCTTTGACCATCTCCGCCTGTGAGCTGCCGGTCTCCTTTGCCAGGTTTCGCGAAAAGAAGACAACTCGCGACAAGGTCATCTCAGTTCTCCAACAGCATGCCCGGTTGCCCGCGCGCCTTCACTGTGCATTCGACTACCGTTTGGCATGCCAAACGTCAGACACCCAACACCGTCACAGTCTCACCGAAGGCCGCTTTCGTGATCCGCGGCAGCTTCTTTCGTTTGATATGCGTCATTTGCCATAGCCCGCAAACGCCCATCATGGATCTGCAGGTCAATGGCGATGCCGGCCAAGTGAACGGCAAGTTTAGCAAGGGCGTTCTCGTCCGCGTTCGGCGACCGCGCCATCCCAGAATACATTGCAAACGTTCCAAGTGGCTCGCCGATACCCGACATGATCGGAGTCGACCAACAGGATTTTAGATCGTATCCGACTACCAAGTGCTGGTAATCCTCCCAAAGCGGATCCACGGCAACGTCCGTAACGATGACGGTTTCCTTTCGGAATATCGCTGTACCGCAGGAGGCCGCCTTCGGACCAACGCGGATACCATCGGAGGCAGCGGCAAACATGTCTGCCAAACTCGGCGCCGCGCCGCGCCGCAGGAACGCACCATCGTCGCTGAGCAGCATGATCACACAAAATACTCCGCTCAACTGGAATTCGACCAGGAGCGCTATCTGTTCCAGAATCGCGTTCAATGGCGCGATGATGGCCATGTCCTCAAGTATTTTGGCCTGCCCGTCTCTGAGCAGAGAGGCAAGCTTGCGAGCTGTAACGTCACGAGCACACGCAATGAGACCGATGCTCGTGCCCTGTTCATCGCACAGAGGCACTTTCGTGGACGAAAGCCACCTTCTGTTGCCAGCGGCATCGAAGACCATCTCTTCTCGATCGACGATCGTCTGACCGCTGCGGAGAATCCCGAGTTCATTGGCACGGAACTCAATAGCGACGTCATAGGGGTGAAGGTCAAAATCGGTCAGGCCGATCATGTCGCTCGTTCGCGCTCGCCCCGAATCGAGTGCCAATGCCTTGTTCACGACAACAAAGCGGCTATCGGTGTCCTTCACCCAGAGGTAGTCAGGCAAGCAGTCAATCAACGCCTGCAGTGACAGCCGCTCATTCGCGACCGAACGCGTGGCCTTCAGTTCGGTAATGTCCTCATGGGTCGCCACCCACCCACCATCGGGCATCGTTTGGTGGACGATCTGAATGGCTCGGCCATCTGGAAGCTCAACGACCCAGGTTCTTGCGCCCGCTGCTTTAATGATCGAATGGGCCTCATCAACAGGACCTTCGTCCGTCGCTGTAGCTGT
>JARLIT010000115.1 GCA_031291575.1 Ancalomicrobiaceae bacterium | reverse complement strand
GTGTCGCTGAGGCCGCGTTGGAGCGCTGCCGGTCGGGACTTGACTGTCAAAGTCGCTTCGCTCGGGATTGTGCGGTGACGCTTCAGCAGTCGTGAGTGCATCGAGATTGGCGATGACCCGCGTGAGCAGGGCGATGAACTGTGCGGCTTCCTCATCGGTGAAGCCGCTCAGCGCCTCGCGGTTGCCGTCGAGCAGCGCAACGCAAGCGTCCGGCAACCGCGCTTGGGCGACGCCCGTCAGCGCGATGCTGTCACCTGCTCGATGCGACGACACCGTGCTCCGCAATTGCGCCAAAGTCGCCCGATGGGCCCACCTGTCGCAGCGTGAACAGGCGCGCCAGCAAGACCTGCCCCGGCTCGGAAACGATGGTGACGTGCTGGCCGACGATGCCGCCGCCGAGCGACTTCTCCTGCCTGATCTGCACCAGGATATCCTCGCCCGGATCGAGATTTCCGGTGAAGAAGATGTCGCGGCGGACCGTCGTCGCCATCCGGCCCCGCGACCGGTGGTGGGCCCATTCGGCGCGATCGGCAAAGGCGGCGAACGAGGCGAAATACAGAAATCCCGCGCCATTGAAGTCGGTGGACGGGCAGGGGCTGAACCGGAAGCTCGCCACGGCCGGCGTGTCGACGGCAAAGCCCAAATATTCCGCCAGCCGCTGGGCGCGATGCTCGGCGGCCACACCGGCCAGCTTCGAGCCGACGCCGTCCGGTGTAATCCGCGGCAATCCGGCAACAGCGTATCGGGCGATCGTGTGGTTGCTGGCACGACCGCCGTCGCGGCGCACGAAGGCGGAGATCAGCTCGACCGTGCCGATCCCTCGCCCGTCGACCGTCAGGTCGTGGCGGCTGGCGATTTGCGTTCGCGACAGACGATCAACTCTGGAGTGCAGCGTGAGACGGTCGTTTTCGCGGACCGCGCCGAAATCGCCATCGCGGATCGACAGCGCGCAGAACGCCGCATAGACGGGATCGCCCTTGTCGTCGCGAAAGTCCGGCAGGTCGCGTCCGGCTGCCCGGGCGATGAGCAGCCAATGGATGTGCCCCAGTTCCTTCAACAGCCAGTGTTCCGACAGGCCGGTGGCGGCGAGATGCGGCATGCCGAGAACGACATGCTGCACGGCTTCGATGGGCGGAGCCTCGGCGTCCGGCGGATCGATCAGGGTCGGGTTGTACATGCCGGCTACTCCGCCGCCGAGGCCCGGCTGGCACTGCCGAGCCGCTCGCGGATGTGATCGGAGAGGTACTCCGCATCGCGCGCGACGCCGGAGAACCGGCCGGAGCCCCAGGTATGGAGCCAGGGCAGCCCAAGGAAATAGAGGCCGGGAACGGCGGTCACGCCGCGCCGGTATTTCGGCTGCCCCGCCCCGTTGAACACCGGCGCATCGAGAAAGCCGAAGTCCGGCTTGAAGCCGATGCACCAGACGATCGCCGAGATGCCGGCCGCTTCCAAGTCGAGCGAGGTTGCCGGTGTCTCCGGCGTCCAGACGGGCGCATAGACCGAGGGCGGTGGCGCGGAAATGCCCTCTTTGGCGATGTATTTGTCGATCTCGGCGTTGATGTTGTTGTAGATCCTGTCGGCGTGATCGAGCGCGGCGGCAAGCGTGTCGGTGAAGCTTACCGTCGCGCCGTCGATGCCGGAGAGCGCGCCGTAGAGTTGCATGCCTTCGCGGGCGAATTTCCTCAGATCGATGTCGCGCCCGCCATCGCGCCCGGTGACATAGTGGTTGGTGTTGTCGCGCACGCCCTCGCGCAGGGGATGCCTGTCGACGGGCATCTCGTAGTAGCCCATCTCGGCCAGCCAGGTGACAACGTCCTTGCCGCGATAGAAGCGGGCGCAGCGTGGGGCGTTGCCGACCGCCAAGTGCACCTGCCGGCCAGCAAGATGCAGGTCCTCGGCGATCTGTGCGCCGGACTGGCCGGAGCCGACCACCAGCACGGCGCCCTCCGGCAGGCTGTCGGCGTTGCGGTATTGTTCGGAGTGGATCTGCCGGATCGGCGCCGGCAGCCGCTCGGCGAAGCGCGGAATGACCGGCTCGCGGTAGCCGCCCGACGTCACCACCACGGCTTCGGCGAGATAATCGCCGGCACTGGTTTTCACATCGAAAGCCCCATCGGGGCGCGGCGTGACGTGATGGACGGTGACGCCTTCGAGCGCAGGCGGCGCCACCTTGTCGCGGAACCGCATGAGGTAGGCGATGATCTCGGCCTTATTCATGAAGCCGTCGGGGTTGTCGCCGTCATAGGGGTGGCCGGGCAATTGGCATTGCCAGTTGGGCGTCACCAGGAAGAAATTGTCCCAGCGCTGGGTCGTCCAGGTGTGCATCAAGGTTTCCCTCTCGAACACCAGATGGCCGATGCCGGCCTCGCTGAGATAGTGGCTGATCGACAGGCCGGCCTGACCGCCGCCAATGACCGCGACGGGGATGGGAGTGGGGGCCTCGTTGGTCATAGCGATCCTCATTCTTCGAAGCGTTCGACGCCGATGCGGGCGCCCGGCATGGATTGGAAGCGGCGGCTCGTCGCCTCGATTGCCGCGAGTTGGCCGAGGGCGAGCGAACAGGGGTGGCCGTAGCGTTTGGCGACGCGATCGCTTGCCTCGTTGAGCGCTGTGCGGGTGCGGGCAAGAAAGTCGTCGAGACCGTAGCTCTCGCCCGGCGTCAGGTGATCCTTGACGACCAGCGAGGGCGAATAGCAGCTCTCCGGCGTGCCGTCGGGCCAGCGGATGTGAAAGCGCATTTCAGGCATAGGCGGCCTCGCGAAGGTGTCGATAGATGGGGAGGTGTGCTGCCGCCGTCTCGTTCCAAGTGTGCCGGTCGGCGGCGGCAAAGCCGCGGGCGACGAGCCGGGCACGGACGTCTGCCGACAGCGCGCGAATGACGGCCGCAGCGATCGAGGCGGCATCGGTCGGGTCGCACCAAGCCGCATCGTCCACTGCCAGATAGTCCGTGAACGGCGCGATGCGCGGCACGACCACCGGCGCGCCGCAGGCCATGGCTTCCAGCACGCAGAGGCCGAAGCCCTCGTTGAGCGAGGGGAACAGGAAGACGTCGGCGCTACGGTAGAGCGCGGGCACGATGTCCTGATCGATGGGGCCGAGACGGAGGACGGCATCGTTCGGCAGGTCGGCGGCGGCGAGATCTGCCTCGAAGCCGGTGCGATAGGCGTCGTGATCGAGGATCGAGGCGCCACCGGCGATCACCCAGCGGGCGGTCGGGATGTGCTGGCGGACGAGCCGGAACGCGGCGAGCGCCGCCCTTGTGTTCTTGCGTGCCTCAATGCCGCCGACCGACAGGATGATCGGCCCGTCGCGGCGCCCCAGGAGTGCCGCAACCGTGTCGTCGCCAGCGGACGGGAGGCTCGAAAATCGCATGCGGCTGACACCGTTGCCGACCAGCGTCGAGCGCTTCGAGAACATCGTCTCGATGTCGATCTGGCCGCGGCGGCTGACGCTGAAGAGGGTATCGGCGGCTTCGATCGAGCGGCGTTCGAATGCGTCAACGCGACCGTCGGCGAAGGCATCGAGATGATGCACTGTGCGGGCATAGGCGGTGATCAGCCCGCGGTTGCGCAATGTGAGCAGCGCATTGGCGGAGATGCCGTCGCCGGCATGAAAGACGTCGAAGCGGCGGTTGCGTGGCTCATCAAAATGGCCGATGTAGTCGGCAATGCGCGCCACCACCTGCTCGTAGAGCCCGCCGTTGACCGGCATCGCCGGCACCAGCACGGTTTCGGCTTCAGTCGGGCGGAAAAAGCCGCCTCCGGTCGTCGGCGCATGCACGACGGGCTGGTGGCCAAGGGCCTTCAGTGCCTCGGCGAGTTCGAGCGCATGCACCACGCCGCCGCGCGGGTTGGTCGAATGGGTCAGAAGCGCGATGCGCAGCCGGTCCCGGCTCATGGCACGGCCTCCCGTTCGCCGACCGGGCCACAGCCCATCAGCGTCCGCTCAGCGAAGTCGATGATCGTTTCGCTGCGGCCGCCGCTCATAACCGAGACTGCGGTGCCCACAGTCAACACGCCGATGTCGGCGGCGGCAATGTCGCGGGCCGAGAACAGCGACAGGATCGCTCCGACATGGTCCGGCTTGGCCGCGATCAGGTAGCCGTAGCTTGGAAATGTCAGCAGCCAGCGGGAGAGGTCGACGCCGGGCGGCAGCGGGATCGCGTCGAGGTCGATGGCGATGCCGACGCCGGAGCATTCGGCCAGCATCGCCGCAGTGCCGACAATGCCGGCTTGGCTGATGTCCTTGGCGGCCCGCGACAACCCGCGCTCGGCGATCTCCGGGAGAGCAGCGAGATCGCCCCGCAGCCGTTCGGGCGGGGCCGCGAGCGCGGCCTGCCAGTTGTTGAAGGGTTCGCGATAGGCGCCGCGCAGATCGACGGCCATGATGAGCCGGTCGCCGGGAACGGCATCGAAACTGGTCAGCAAGGCCCTGGCCTTGCCGATGACGGCGACGGCGAGTTGCGATTGCGCGGTCTTCAGGTTGGAATGGCCGCCGACGATCGGCACGCCATAGGCCGTAGCTGCCGCCCGCATGCCGGCGACGATCGGTTCAGCCGCCTCGGCGCTGTTGGCCCACAGGGCATCGACGATCGCCGTCGGCCGGCCGCCCATGGCGGCGATGTCGGAGAGATTGACCATCACTCCGCACCAGCCGGCGAACCAGGGATCGGCGGCGACGAACTCGTTGATGAAGCCCTCGATGGCGAAGAGCGTGAAGCCGTCGCCGTCCGGGATCGCCGCGCAATCGTCGCCGACCGGGATCGGGCTGGCTGCCAATCCGAGCCCTCCCGCTATGGCTGCGATATCGGCCTTGGCGGCAAGGCCGCGGCTGGCGCGCAGCGCCACGGCGAGTGACGTGAGGTTGAGAGCGTCTGCCATCACGCCGCCTTTCTCAGCGCGCGAAACCCGGCTTCCGGTGTCGGGAAGGGTGGATAATGGGCGAGATCGGCCTGCATGCGATGGTGCGGCCGGCCGTGCAGGTCGACGACCTCGAGCGTCTGCCAGTGCAGCCGGCGGAATAAGAGCGCGTTCTGGCTCTGCACGTGGGCAAGGAATGTGGTGCAGCCGCGGGCATGCGCCGAGGAGACGGCGAGCCGGATCAGCGCCGCGCCGAGACTGCCCACCTTGCGAAATTCGGGCGCCACGGCGAGACGCGAGCCCCACCACACGCCCGGCTCGGCCTCATGGATGCGGACCGTGCCGACGACCGCGTCGCCGACCACGCCCAGCATCGAGATCGCCACGATCGGGATCGCCACGTCGTCGAGACCGTCGCGGTCGTCGCCGGCAAAGACCCCCTGCTCCTGGCAGAACACCTGGCGGCGCAGCGCTGCCGCGCCCTCCCGCTCCCACGCGCTGGTGGCGTATTTCACCTGGTATTCGGCGGCGATGAAGGGGGCGACGGGTTCGAACATCATGCGCAACCTCCCGAGGTCCGGCCACGCTCGTAGGTCGACAGCGCCGAGCACGCGCCACATTTGGCGCAGCCCGCCTTGACCTTGACCGCTCTCAGCCCGCCGTCAGCGAGCATCGCCGACAAGGGCTCAAGGATGGCATGCATGAACTCCGGCGACGGCGTCGGATGGCTTTCGAGCGGCGTGCCGGAGATCGGCACGAAGGGCACGACGAAGGGATAGACGCCGAGATCGATCAACCGGCGGGAAACCGACAGGATGTCGTCGATGCCGTCGCCGAGGCCGGCGAGGATGTAGGTCGACACCTGGCCGCGACCGAACACCGGAACCGCGGCGGCGAAGGCCTCGAAATAGCGCTCGACCGAGACCTGCGCCTTGCCGGGCATGATCGTCTGCCTGACGGGCTCGGTGACGGCTTCCAGATGCATGCCGAGTGCATCAGCGCCGGCCTCCTTCAGGCGGCGAAACCAGGCGAAATCCTCCGGCGGTTCGCACTGGACCTGGATGGGCAGGTCGACCGCGGCTTTGACGGCCCGGACGCTCTCTTCCAGGATCGCGGCACCGCGGTCCGGGCCAGAGGGCGTACCGGTGGTCATCACCATGTGCGTGACGCCGTCGAGTTCGACCGCCGCCTTGGCGACTTCGGCCAATTGCTGCGGCGACTTGCGCTCGATGGTGCGGCCGGCGGCGAGCGACTGGCCGATGGCGCAGAACTGGCAGGTCTTGGTCCGGCTCTGATAGCGGATGCAGCTCTGCAGTACCGTCGTCGCCAGCACGTCGCGGCCGTGCAGGACCGCGATCTTGGAATAGGGGATGCCGTCGGCCGTCTGGCGGGCATAGAACTTCGGCGTCGTCGGGAACGTCACCTCGGCGATGGCGAGCCCGTCGACGCTCAGCCGGCTGCGGCCGAAGGCGTCGGGCTTTTCCACCACATAGGGGCTGTCGAAGGCGGGCGCCGTATGCACCGGCACCATCACCGTCACGCCGTCGATGGTCAGCGCCTTGTGGTCGGAGGGACCGGCGCCGCCGCGCCGGCTCATCAGCCCGGCCTTGGGGTCAACGAGCCGAACGCCCGACGACTGCAAGGCGTTGATCAATTCCGCAGTCTGCATCGGCAGGGGCTTCGTCTGCTGCATGGGACACACTCGCGATTTGATTGACCGGCTCGGGGCGACCGTCGTTGAGGGGGACGGCGGGGCGGCTGTCGAGATTGAGGCTGAGGAGCTCCGGCCGGGCGTAATGGCCGACGCTGTCCATCATGCGCTTGCGCTTGGTTATCAGGCTGAAATCGAGGTCGGCGATTACGAGGCCTTCGCCGGAGGTCAGTGGCGGCACCACGTGCGCGCCTTCCGGATTGATGATCGCCGTCATGCAGCCGCCGGAGACGGCACGGCGCAACGCCGGGTCAGGCGAGATCGAGGCGATCTGCTCGTCCGACAGCCAGCCGGTGGCGTTGATGACGAAGCATCCGGATTCCAAGGCATGATGACGGATCGTCACCTCGATCTGATCGGCGAAGATCGGGCCGACCAAGGATCCGGGGAACTGCGCCACATGGATCTGTTCGTGCTGTGCCATCAGGGCGTAGCGGGCGAGCGGGTTGTAGTGTTCCCAGCAGGCCAGCGCTCCGACCCGGCCGACGGCGGTGTCGACGACCTTCAGGCCGGAGCCGTCGCCCTGGCCCCAGATCATCCGTTCATGGAAGGTCGGGGTGATCTTGCGGCGCTTCAGTCGCAGTGAGCCGTCGGCATCGAAGATCAGTTGCGCGTTGTAGAGCGAGCCGTGGTCGCGCTCGTTGATGCCGAGGACGATGACCATCTTGTGTCGGCGCGCGGCGGCGGCGACCGCTTCGGTCGCCGGGCTCGGCACGGTGACGGCATTTTCATAGAGCCGCAGGTGCTCCTTGCCAGTCAGAACCGGCGGCAGAATGAAGGAGAAATACGGGTACCAGGGAACGAACGTCTCCGGAAACACCAGGATCTGCACGCCCTTCTCGGCCGCTTCGGCGATCGCGTTGACGACCTTGGTGATCGTTCCCTCACGCGAGGTGAGGTCCGGTGCGAGCTGGGCGGCGGCGGCCCTGACGATGGTCGGTTCGGTCATGACGAGCCTTCGCTGTTTGTCGGACGAACTTCCCGGTCAGGCCGCCGGCGCGACGGCCTGGGTCCGGTGTCCGGCGATCACAAGGTCCAGGTGTCGAGGATGAAGGCGTTGTCGCGCCGGTGGAGAAGGATGATGTCCATCACGTCGAGCGGGTTGATCGGGATGATGCCGGGGATCAGTGCGCCTTCGCCGTGACCGTAGAGCGCCTGCAGGGCAAAGCGGCAGGCATAGACCTTGCCGCCGTCGGCCAGGATCTTCTCGATGCGATTGTTGAAGTTCAGGTGGCCGGGGAAAGCTTCGTCGCCGAGCTTGGGGAAGCCGCGCTGAACGCCGAGGGTGACGCCCGGACCGTAGAGCAGGACGGACGTCTCGAAGCCCTTCTGGATCAGCCGCGACGCTTGCAGCAGGTTGACGAGACCGATCGAGCCTTCGAACGCCACCGTGTGGAAGGTGACGAGGGCCTTCTCGCCCGGTAGGGCCTTCACGTCCTCGAATACCTTCTGCTCGTAGTCGACGAGGAAATCGCCCTTCTGATTGGCGGGCTTGGTGACTGCAGGCATGAACCACCTCTTTGACACAGTGTGGGACGGGGGACGCCCGTCGATCCCCGTGGGATCGTGCCTTCCAAGGAGCAAGCGGCGTGCCAATTGAATGGATAAGTGTGGAATCAATGACTAGATACAATATACAGTCAATTATACGTTCAATTCCGCCGGGCTGATGCCCATGATACGGGCAGATACGTATAACGAATTGCCCAGATTGCGCGCTTATTAGCAACTATCGATGGATGGAGGCGGTGGAGAGAAGCGGCTCGTTTCGCCGCTTTTCCCGAGTGATCTGCAGTCAAGATGCAGTCAATGCCCGGCCCTTCGCTCTCCAGACGTTCAAAAGGCGTGCCACCCGTGCGTCGGTCCCGCGTCCGCGATCAACTGCTCGTTCGCGGGCCGAAGGTGACAAGGGGGCGTGCAACACGATACAGTCAATCTGGCGATCCCCGCCTGCCGCCATCAGGGGGGGCGGTCCGCCGCCGACCCGATCGCCGACCCCGAAATTCGAAATCGATGGAAGCCGATGACCGACTGGATCCCCGATATCGCCGCCAGCCAGCTTCCGCGCTACCTCGCCATCGCCGAGGCGATCGGCGAGGATATCCGCGCCGGCAAGCTGGCGGTCGGCGACAGGCTGCCGCCGCAGCGCGCGCTGGCGGCTCGCCTCGGCATCGACTTCACTACGGTGGCGCGCGGCTACGTCGAGGCGCGCAAGCGTGGATTGATCGACAGCCACGTCGGCCAGGGGACTTTCGTCAAGGGTGCGAAGGTGGCCCAGAGGCGCGTCGACGCCCGGCCGTCACCCATCGATCTGTCGATGAACCTGCCGCCGGAACCGGACGATCCCCTTCTCATAGACCGCATGCGGGCGGGGATCGAAGCGATCGGCCAGGACCTCGTGGCCTTGTTGCGCTACCAGGGTTTCGGCGGTACCGAGGCGGACAAGGATGCGGCGGCCAACTGGCTGGGACGGCGGGCGCTGGTTCCGGCGCAGGAGCGCATCTTTGTCACGCCCGGCGCCCACCCGGCGCTGTTCGGCATCTTCTCGGTGCTGGCGAAGCCCGGCGATACGGTGCTGTCGGAGGCCGTCACCTATCCCGGCGCCCGCTCGATCACGGCGCAACTCGGGCTGAAGCTGGTCGGTCTGCCGATGGATGTCGAGGGCATCGAACCGGCCGGCTTTGCCGAAGCCTGTCGTCGCCTCGCGCCGAAGGCCCTCTATCTCAATCCCACCTTGCAGAACCCGACGACACTGACGGTCCCGGAAAAGCGCCGGACGGAGATCGCCGCTATCGCCCGGCGCTATGGCGTGCCCATCGTGGAGGATGACGCCTACGGCTTCATTCCGGCGCATGGGCCGGCACCCTTTGCCGCGATCGCCCCGGACATCACCTGGCACGTGGCCGGCCTGGCGAAATGCATCGGGGCTGGCTTGCGCGCCGCCTACACCGTGGTGCCCAACGCCAAGGCCGCCTTTCCGTTCGTGGCGGCGCTCAGGTCGGCCAATGTGATGGCTTCGCCCCTGACGGTGGCGCTGGCAACGCGCTGGATCGAGGATGGCACGGCGGATGCGATCCTGCGCTTCATCCGCCACGAGACGGCCGAGCGCCAGCACCTGGCGGCGCGCATCCTGCCACCCGGCAGCTTCCGGGCCGATCCATTGAGCTTTTGTCTGTGGCTGCCGCTGCCCGAGCCGTGGACGCGCTCGGCCTTCATCGGTCATATGCGCGCAACCGGTCTCGGTGTCGTCGCCAGTGATGCCTTCACCGTCAACGGTCCGGCGCTGGAGGCGGTGCGCGTCTGCCTGGGAGGTCCGATCACGCGCCCGGAACTCGAGCATGGTCTTGAATACATGGCGCATGCCCTGTCGCAATTGCCGTCGTCGGTGACGACGTTTCTCTAGCTGTGAGCTTTCAGGAGGTTGTCCATTCGGGGCGGATTTTGGAGACTGGAGTTACCACTGCTCAATTTCCCGGAGCCATCTCCGATTTGGCTCACCCGTTGTATAGGGAGGGGGGCTATGCTATTTTCCCGCAATGACCCACACGATCCGAGACAAGCAAAAGCTGTTGGCGCGCGTCCGTCGCATACGCGGTCAGGTCGAGGCGATCGAGCGAGCGCTCGACACAGAAGCCGGCTGTGAACAAGTCTTGCACTTGATAGCCGGCGTGCGCGGGGCGACCGCCGGGCTGATGGCTGAAGTGGTGGAGGATCACGTCCGAACCCACCTTGTCGATGCCGACAGGCACCCTGGTGCCCTCAACATGGAAGCGGCCGAGCAGTTGCTCGAGGTCGTCCGGACCTACCTCAAGTGAGCGTCAGCATGAGCGAGACCGAAGCCATCGCCGAAGCGACTCACCACTCCCACAATTTTCTCGGGGAGGGACACGCCAACAGCGAGCGCCGCACGTGGGCCGTCATCTGGCTGTGCGGAGCGATGATGGTTGCCGAGATTGTCGGCGGCCTGATGTTCGGCTCGATCGCGCTCGTCGCCGACGGGCTGCACATGAGCACGCATGCGGGCGCGCTATTGCTGGCGGCGCTCGCCTACACCTACGCGCGCAAGCATGCCGATGATCCGCGCTTCACCTTCGGC
>JARLIT010000114.1 GCA_031291575.1 Ancalomicrobiaceae bacterium | reverse complement strand
GCCTTGAGCGCCACGGGGTTCTTGGCCAGGAGGACTTTCGCCACGTCCGTTACGCGGGTCTTCAGCTCGGCGAGCGGCAGGCTCTCGTTGACCAGTCCCCACTCCGCCGCGGTCTTGCCGTCGATGGGCTCGCCCGTCAGCGCATGGTACATCGCCTTGCGCATCGGCATCAGTTCGACCGCCACCTTGGTGGCGCCGCCGCCCGGCAGGATGCCCCAGTTGATCTCGGACAGGCCGAATTTGGCCTCGTCGGCGGCAAAGGCCAGATCGCAGGCGAACAACGGACCGTAGCCGCCGCCGAAGCACCAACCGTTGACCATGGCGATGGTCGGCTTGTGGTACCAACGCAGCCGTCGCCACCAACCGTAACTCTCGCGCTGCGCCCGCCGCACGCCGGCAAGTCCCAGCGCCTCAGTCTCGCGGAAATACTCCTTCAGATCCATGCCGGCGGTCCAGGCCGAGCCCGCCCCGGTCAGCACGACGACACCGACGTCGTCGCGGAATTCCAATTCGTCGAGCGCCACCAGCATCGCCCGATTGAGCGTCGGGCTCATGGCGTTGCGCTTGTCCGGCCGGTTGAAGCTGAGCCAGGCGATGCCGCCCTCGACCTCATAGGCGACCGTATCGATATCATTGGCCATGGCAGCCCTCCCCCGATACCGCTATGTGATATAGCGAATTGATTGCTATGTCGCATAGCGTTATGCTCGTGGCAAGTCGCCTTTTAGCGGAGACGCGGAGAATGCCGGCGCATGCCCCGGACAAGCAAGCTGTTGCCTGCGACGGCGTGACGACGCTTGCCGATCTCATCGGCTATCAGCTGCGACGTGCCTCGATTTTCGATCTGCAGGGGGCGGCGGCAGCGCTCGCGCCGGCAGAGGCGCGGCCGGTGCTGATGAGCGTCCTGCTGTCGATCGTCGAGACGCCCGGCATGACGTCGGCCGACATCTGCCGCGCACTCAGCATGCAGCGGGCCAATATCGTGCCCATCCTCGCCGATCTCGAGCAACGCGGGTTGTTCCGGCGCGAAACCGATGCCGCCGACCGCCGCATCCAGCGCCTCTATCCGACCCGGCGCGGCACCGAGGAGGCGGCGAGATGGCTGGCGCTTGTCGACGAGCACGAACAACGCATGCTGCAGCGGCTCGGGCCGACAGAGCGGCGCGAACTGCGCCGGCTGCTCGAACTGATCTGGCAAGGCGAGATCGAGAGTTGAAGCCAGCCGCGCGGGCCGACACGGCGCGGACGGCTCGCTTCAGCCGCAAACGCCAAGTCGCGCGTCACGGCCAGGCGGCAAATGACGATTGCGGCAGCTTGCGGCGGACGGCCGACTGCCGGAACGCTCGCGGCGTCATGCCCGTCAGCCGTCGGAAGAAGCGATTGAAATAGGCCGGATCGCGAAAGCCGAGGCCGAAGCCGATCTGCTCGACCGGCAGATCCGTCGTCTCCAGCCGGCTGCGCGCCTCTTCGATGATACGGTCGTGCAACAGCGCCAGCGGCGTCCGCTGCCGAACCTTCAGGCAGGTTTCGTGCAGCGTCGAGCGCCGCACCCCCAGCAGGCGGGCGAAGTCGTCGACGCCCAGGTGGTCGCGATAGTGCAGCTCGACCAGTTGCAGGAATTGCTGCGCCAATGTCGTGCCGGTGCCGCTGCGGCTCGATTCGGTGATGCCGCCCGCCAACCGCCAGAGATGCACCAGCACGACGCCGAGATAGAGCTCGACCACCGCCATGCCACCCGGCATCGACTCCATCGTCTCGCGGATCAGCGCATCGATGATGACCCGGAATTCGGACAGCAGCGGGTTCAGCCGCTCGGCCGGGGCGACGATCAGCCGATCGAGGATCAGTTGCTGCGGCTGGGCGATGGCATGTTCGCCGACCGCGCGCCAGACGACGTCCTCCTTGACGTCCAGCATGGCACCGTCGCCGCCGGCCGCCAGGGTGAAGGTTCCCTCGGATCGCCGTGGCAGCCACAACAGCGCCGGCCCGCCGAGGTCGAGCGCCGACCCGTTTCTGCCCCGATAGCTCGCGCGGCCGTGCACGATGAGGAACAGGTGGCATCGGCTCTTCTGGTCGTCGCGGCCGATCATCCACACCCGCTGCGATAAGCCGGGGGCAATCCGGGCTGCGATGACCGAGCCGCTGCTGGTCCCAGTCGGCCGGACGACATCGACGGCACGCGACGGAACGGTTGGCGACGCGGCGGACATGCTGATGCCTTCGTTAGGAGGGGGCATTTCCGAGAATAGCACAATTTATTCCCAGAAAAATGCATTGTCATTTGGCTGGCATAAGTGATCATACGATGCGTTGGATTACGAAGATTGGTCCACGACAAGGGGCAGGAAACGCTCGCGCGACGCATCGGCGGCCGGAAATCGGCGCTTGTGCGAAGGCTCGCTGCTGCTTGTGCCGATCCGCTCGTCAGCCGCAGCGCCAGGAGGAGGGACGTACATGTTGACTGTTTCGCTCCTCATCGGCGGTGACGACCGCGCGTCTTCCGACGAACGCAGTTTCGAGCGGTTCAATCCGGTTTCCGGCGAAATCGCCTCGCGCGCCCCGGCCGCGACGGTTGCCGATGCGCGCGACGCCGCTGCCGCAGCGGCGGCGGCGTTTCCCGCCTGGTCGGCCCTCGGTCCCTCGGAGCGGCGCGATCGGTTGCTGCGGGCGGCTGCGCTGATGGAAGCGCGCGGACCGGAGATCGCCCAGACGATGGCCGCCGAAATCGGCGCCACCGCCGACTGGTCGGCATTCAACGTCCAACTCTCCGCCGGCTTCCTGCGCGAGGCGGCCGCAGCGGTAACCCATATCACCGGTTCGATCATCCCCTCCGACACGCCGGGCATGACCGCCTTCGCCATGCACCAGCCGGTCGGCGTGGTGCTCGGCATCGCGCCGTGGAATGCGCCGCTGATCATGGCTGTCCGAGCCATCGCCATGCCGCTCGCTTGCGGCAATACGGTGGTGCTGAAGGCTTCGGAAGTCTGCCCGGCGACGCACCGCCTGATCGGCGACGTGATGGCGGCGGCCGGGCTGGGCGCCGGAGTGGTCAACGTCGTCACCAACGCGCCGGCCGATGCCGCCATGGTGGTCGAGGCGCTGATCGCCCATCCGGTGGTCCGTCGCGTGAACTTCACCGGCTCGACCCGCGTCGGACGAGTGATCGCGGAACTGTCGGCGCACTACCTGAAGCCGGCGATCCTGGAGCTCGGCAGCAAGGCGCCGTTGATCGTGCTCGACGATGCCGATCTCGACGAAGCGGTCAAGGCGGCAGCCTTCGGCGCCTTCATGAACCAGGGCCAGATCTGCATGTCGACCGAGCGCATCATCCTCGACGATGCCATCGCCGACGCATTCGCCGAGCGCTTCGCCGCCAAGGCAGCGACCCTCATCGCCGGCGACCCGCGCCGCGGCAACACGCCGCTCGGCTCGGTGATCAGCCGCGAGGCAGCCGAGCGGGTGAGCGGCCTTGTCCGCGACGCCGTGTTGAAGGGCGCACGCATCCTCGCCGGCGGCCGGGTGAACGGCTCGCTGATGGATGCCACCGTCATCGACCGCGTCACCCCGGCGATGCGGCTCTATTCCGAGGAATCCTTCGGCCCGGTCGTGGCGCTGATCCGCGTCTCCGGCGTCGAGGAGGCGATCCGCGTCGCCAACGATACCGAATACGGCCTGTCGTCCGCCGTGTTCGGCCGCGACGAGGCAAGGGCGATGATGGTCGCCAGAAGGCTCGAGACCGGCATCTGCCACATCAACGGGCCAACGGTGCAGGACGAGGCGCAAATGCCGTTCGGCGGCATGAAATCCTCCGGTTACGGCCGCTTCGGCGGCACCGCCGCCATTCACGAATTCACCGAGCTGCGCTGGATCACGATCTCCAGCAAGCCCGGCACCTATCCGATCTGACGCATCCGGCAATGACAGACCTGGCACCAAGGCCGGGCCAACGGGAGGGAAGCATGACCGAGACATTTCACACCCTGAGCAGTGGCGACATCAGCCGGCGCAGCCTCATTCTCACCGCCGGCGCGGCCGGCGTCACGCTGATCGGCTCGCGCCGGCTTCTCGCTGCGGACGCCGACGTCATCAAGGTCGGCTTCATTTCGCCGCGCACCGGCCCGCTCGGCTCCTTCGGCGAGACCGACGGCTATGTGCTCGACCTCGTGCGCAAGGCACTCGCCTCGGGCCTCGCCGTCGCCGGCAAGACCTACAAGGTCGAGATCCTCGATCGCGACACCCAGTCGGATCCGGCGCGCGCCAGCCAGCTGGCCCGCACCCTCATCAACGACGATCGCGTCGACCTGATGCTGGCGGTGTCGACGCCGGAGACCATCAACCCGGTGTCGGACGCCTGCGAGGCCGCCGGCGTGCCATGTCTGTCGACCGTCATGCCGTGGGAGGCCTGGTACTTCGGCCGTGGCGCCAAGCCCGGGCAGCCTTCGCCGTTCAAATGGTCGTACCATTTCGGCTTTGGCGGCGGCGAGTTCTTCAAGACCTACGTGTCGCAGTGGAATCTGATCGAGACCAACAAGAAGGTCGGCGTGCTCTACCCCAACGACGCCGACGGCAACGCCATTCGCGCCAATCTCGCCCCGGCGCTCGCCAAGGCCGGCTTCACCATCATCGACCCCGGCCCCTACGAAGACGGCACCACCGACTACTCGGCGCAGATCTCGCTGTTCAAGAAGGAGAAATGCGAGATCTTCAACACCTTCCCGATCCCGCCGGATTTCGCCGCGTTCTGGCGGCAGGCGGCGCAGCAGGGCTACACCAAGATGGTGAAGATCTGCCAGACGGCGAAGACCGGCCTGTTCCCCGGCGGCATCGAGTCGCTCGGCAATCTCGGCGTCAACATCTCCAGCGCCGCCTACTGGCACAAGGCCTTCCCCTACAAGTCGCCGCTGACCGGCGTCTCGGGACCCGAGCTCGCCGACGGCTACGAGAAGGCGTCGGGCAAGATGTGGACGCAGCAGCTCGGCGCTTCGATGTCGCTGTTCGACGCCGGGTTCGAAGCGTTGAAGGCGTCGACCAACCCGCGCGACAAGGCCGAAGTGGCGAAGGCCATCGCGACGCTGAAGACCACGACGATGATCGGCAAGGTCGATTTCACCTCCGGTCCGGTGCCCAACGTGTCGCCCGGCCCGATCATCGGCACGCAGTGGGTGAAGGCCAAGCCCGGCTCGAAGTTCAAGCTCGACTATGTCGTCACCGAGCATGCCACCGATCCGAATGTGCCCGTCGAAGCGAAGCTGATCCCCTTCAATGGCTGACACGCTCATGGAATTGGGCGCCCGTCCGGCGACAGGCGCGCTGTTGCAGGCGGCCGGACTGTCCAAACGGTTCGGCGGCCTGCAGGTGCTCTCCGACGTGGAATTCTCGCTTCGGCCTGGCGAGGCCGTCGGCATCGTCGGACCCAACGGCGCCGGCAAGACCACCTTCCTCAGCGTGCTGGTCGGCGCCCATGCGCCGTCGACCGGCAGCATCCGCTTCGCGGGAGAGGACATCACGGCGCTGCCGGCGCCGGAGCGCTGCCGCCGGGGGCTGGTGCGCACGCACCAGATACCCAGGCCGTTCTCGGGCATGACCATTTTCGAGAACGTGCTGACGGCGGCGGCGAATGGCGGCGGCCTCAACGGCGCTGCGGCGGGGGAGCGGGCGCTCGCCGCGCTCGAAGCCTCCGGCATGCTGTCGCTGTCGAACCGCAAGGCCGAGACGCTCGGTCTTCTCGACCGCAAGCGGCTGGAACTGGCCCGCGCGCTGGCGACGGGCCCGTCGGTGCTGCTGCTCGACGAGATCGGCGGCGGATTGACCGACGCCGAGGCCGACGAACTCGTCGCCATCATCCGCCGCGTCCGCTCGCGCGGCGTCGCCATCATCTGGATCGAGCACATCGTGCACGTGCTGTTGCAGGTTGCCGAGCGGCTGATCTGCATGGACGGCGGACGCATCATCGCCGATGGCGCGCCCGAGGCGGTGATGCGCCACCCCGCCGTGATCAAGGCCTATCTCGGCGGAGGTGTGCAATGAGCCTGTTGAGCGTCGACGGCCTCGTCGCCCGCCACGGGCTGTTGGAAGCCGTTTGCGGCGTGCAGTTCCGCCTCGAAGCGGGCGAAACGCTCGCCATTGTCGGCGCCAACGGGGCCGGCAAGACCACGCTGTTGCGCGCCATCGCCGGGGCGCATCCGATCGCCGCCGGCACCGTCAGCTTTCGCGGCGAGGATGTCACGGCGCTGCCGGCGCACCGGCGCACCGCCGCCGGTCTGGCGCTGGTGCCGGAAGGGCGACGGCTGTTCGGCCAGATGACGGTGGAAGAGAACCTCATGCTCGGCAGGTTCGCCGGTCGCACCGGCAGCTGGACGGTCGAGCGGGTGATGGACGCCTTCCCGAATCTGAAGGAGCGCCGCCGCGCCAAGTGCAGCCATCTGTCCGGCGGCGAGCAGCAGGCGACCGCCATCGGGCGGGCGCTGATGACCAATCCGGAACTGCTCATCCTCGACGAGGTGTCGCTCGGCCTGTCGCCACTCATCGTCGACCGGGTCTACGAGCAGATCGACGGGCTCGTCCGCGAAGGCACGACGATCATCCTGGTCGAGCAGAACCTGAGCCGCGCGCTCGAAGTGGCCAGCAACGTCATCTGCATGCTCGAAGGCCAGATCGTGCTCGCCGGCGCGGCCGGGACGCTGTCCCGCGACGACGTCACCAATGCCTATTTCGGGCTCGGCCGTGTCCGCGCGCACGGAGGCACGCCATGATCTGGCTGAACCAGATTCTCCAGGGCACGCTGTTGGGCGGCTACTACGCGCTGATCGCCTGTGGCCTGTCGTTCATGTACTCGGTGATGCGCATCATCAATCTGGCGCACGGCAGTCTCGCCGTTGCTGCCGCCTATGCGCTGTTCGTGCTTTCTGACACCTACGAGCTCAATCCCTTCGTCGCGCTCGTGATCGTGCTGCCGGTGATGGCGCTGGTCGGCGTGGCGCTGCAGCGGCTGGTGCTGGAACGCGCCAAGCGCGGCGGCACGCTGGTGCCGGTGCTTGCCACCTTCGGCTTGGCCATCGTCCTCGACAACGCGCTGTTCCAGCTGTTCGGCGCCGATACCAGGTCGCTGGCGCCCTATATCGACGAACTCTCCTACGCCTCCTGGCAGATCGGCGACGGCCTGTTCGTCGGCGAGCTAGCGGTGATGACGTTTGCGACCGCCGTCGTCATGCTCGGCGGCCTGCAGCTGATCCTCAGCCGCACCCAGGTCGGGCGCGCCATCCGGGCAACGTCCGAAGATCCCGACACTGTCGGCCTCATCGGCATCGACGGCCGCCGGATCAACGCGATCGCTGCCGCGATCGCCATGGTGACCGTCGGCATTGCCGGCTTCTTCCTGGCCCTGCGCGCCACCTTCGACCCCTACGCCGGGGCGCCGCAGCTGATCTTCGCCTTCGAGGCGGCCGTCATCGGTGGTGCCGGTTCGCTGTGGGGCACGCTGGTGGGCGGTATCGTCCTCGGTGTCGCCCAGTCGATCGGCGCCCAGATCAGCTCGCAAGGCTTCCTCATCGGCGGCCACGCCGTGTTCCTCGCCGTGCTGCTGGTCCGCCTGTCCGGTCCGCTCGGGACCCTCACCGCCATCAGGCTTGTCTTCAGGAGATCGCGCAAATGACTCCAACCGGCGCCTCCCCGATTGCCGTCTCAGCGCTCGACGCCCGAAGCATCACCCGCTGGACGCTCGCCTCGCGCATCGCCGTCGCCGTGGCGCTGCCGCTCGTCGTCGCCATCGCCTTCGGCCCGGCCTATCTCTCCGCCAACGTCATCGACAAGCTGACGACGTTGTTCATCTATATTCTGCTCGCCGTCACCTGGAACGCGCTCGCCGGCTACGGCGGCCTCATTTCGATCGGTCAGCAGGGGTTCTTTGGGCTTGGAGCCTACGCGACGGTGCGGTTGGCCGACGCCGGGCTCACCCCCTACCCCGCCCTGTTCGTCGGGGCCGGGCTCATCGCGCTGTTCGCCTATCTGATCTCCTTTCCGATGCTGCGTTTGCGCAACGGCGAACTCGGCATCGGCCTATGGGTGCTGGCCGAGCTGATGCACCTGATCGTCAACCTCGATTCCCTCGTCCAGGGCGAGACCGGCACGTCGCTGATTGCGCTCAACGCCTTTTCCATCGAGGCCCGCCGCGCCTACACCTATTGGGCCGCGCTCGGCGCGGTGGCCGGCCTCATCATCCTCCTCTTCATCCTGCTGCGCGGCCCCGTCGGAACCGCCATCCAGGCGATCCGCGACAACGAGGAGGCGGCGGCAAGCGTCGGCGTCCGGGTGAAATCGACCCGCCGGCTGATCTTCGTTGTCGCCTCGCTCGGCGCGGCACTGGCCGGGGCGCTATGGCTCGCCTCCGCCACCACGTTCCAGCCGAAAGCCTATTTCGGCGTGCAGTGGACCGCCTACATGATCTTCATGGTGCTGGTCGGCGGCCTCGGCACCTTCGAAGGCGCGATCGTCGGCGCGGTCATCTTCTTCCTGATCGAAGCCTGGTTCGGCGCCTTCGGCGTCTGGTACCTGATCGGCCTCGGCACCACCGCCCTGGTGTTCGCCCTGTTCGTCCCCAAGGGACTATGGGGCCTCATATCCTCGAAATTCGACCTGCAGCTGTTGCCGCTCGGTTATCGGGTGGCGCTGCCCTCGCTCGGCCGGTCCAACCGCTGATGGCCAACCAGACCAACACCAATTGGAGGCACCGCATGTCGCAATCCCAGACCCTCGTCATCACCGGGGTCGCCTCCGGCATCGGCCGCGAGACCGCCCGGCTCGCCGTCGCCGCCGGCCACGACGTCATCGGCGTCGATCTGCACGCGCCGGCCGAGGCGTTTGGCCGTTTCATCGCCGCCGATCTCGGCGACCCCGCCGCGATCGCCGCGCTGGTCGACGCACTCCCCTCGGGGATCGATGCGCTGCTGAATGTCGCCGGCGTCTCCGGCACGCTCGGCGCCGCCAAGACGCTCGCCATCAATTTCTACGGTCTGAGAATGCTGTCCGAGGCGGTCGCACCGAAGCTGAAGCCAGGCGGCGCCATCGTCAACGTTGCCTCGATCGCCGGCTTCGGCTGGCGGGCGAACCTCGAGCGCACCAAGGGCTTGGTCGCAGCGAGCGGCTTCCCCGACGTCGCCGCCGTCTGCACCACGTGGGGCGTGCCGGACGATCTCGGCTACCCCGTCTCCAAGGAAGCGCTGCTCTTGTGGACGTTCCGTGCCGCGCACCAGCCGCGCTTCAAGACGCGCGGCATCCGCGTCAACGCAGTGAGCCCCGGTCCGGTGGAAACGCCGATCCTCGGCCAATTCCGCGCCGTCCTCGGCGACGCCCGCGTCGACAGCGACATTTCCCGTGTCGGCCGGGCCGGGACGTCAAGCGATATCGCCCCCGCCATCCTGTTCCTGGCCTCGCAGCAAGCGGCCTGGATCAACGGCGCCAATCTGGCCGTCGACGGCGGTCTGGAAGCCTCGGTCAACGCCGAAGTTCTCGGCTTCTGACGTTTCAACCAACCATATGAGGGAACAGGCCATGAAGATCGATTTCATCATCGGCGGCACCGCTGTGCCCGCCGTCAAGCTGGGTACCTACGACCGCACGGATCCGGTGACCGGCGAGGTCGCCACCACTGCCGCGGCGGCGACCGTCGAGGACGTCGACCGCATCGTAAAGGCGGCCGCCGAGGCCTTCGTCTCATGGTCGGAGACCGGCCCCAACGCCCGCCGGACGCTCCTCTTGAAGGCGGCGGATCTCCTGGAAGCTCGCACCGCCGATTTCATCGAGACGATGATCGCCGAGACCGGTTCGACCGGTCCCTGGGCCGGGTTCAACGTCTATTTCGCCGCCAAGATCCTGCGCGAAGCCGCATCGCTGACCACACACATCACCGGCGAGATCATCCCATCCGACAAGCCCGGCACACTGGCGCTCGGCGTGCGCCAGCCGGTCGGCGTCTGTCTCGGCATTGCACCGTGGAATGCGCCGGTGATCCTCGGCGTGCGCGCCGTCGCCGCAGCGCTCGCCTGCGGCAATACGGTGATCCTGCGCTCCTCCGAGGCCTGTCCGCGCACGCATCATCTGATCGTCGAAGTGCTGAACGCCGCCGGCTTCCCGCCGGGTGTCGTCAACGTGCTGCACAATGCTCCGGCGGACGCGCCGACGATCGTCGCGGCGCTGATCGCCCATAAGGACGTCAAGCGGATCAACTTCACCGGTTCATCGCGCGTCGGCCGGATCATCGCCAAGCTGGCGGCCGAACAGCTGAAACCGGTGCTGTTGGAACTCGGCGGCAAGGCGCCCTTCATCGTCCTCGAAGACGCCGATCTCGATGCTGCGGTCAATGCGGCGGCCTTCGGCGCCTTCATGAACCAGGGCCAGATCTGCATGTCGACCGAGCGCTTCGTCGTGGTCGACGCGATCGCCGATCAATTCGTGGAGAAGTTCGCGGCAAAAGCCGCCAAGCTGCCGGCTGGCAACCCGCGCGACAAGGTCGTGCTCGGCTCGCTGGTCGATCTCAAGTCGGCGGAGAAGATGGACGAACTCATCGCCGATGCGCTCGCCAAGGGTGCCAGGCTGGTCGCCGGCGGCAAGCGCAACGGCACCATCGTCGAGGCGACGCTGTTGGATGGCGTGACGCCGGACATGCGCATCTATTCGGAAGAGTCCTTCGGGCCGGTCAAATCCATCGTGCGCGTGCCGAACGAGGCCGAGGCGATCCGCGTTGCCAACGACACCGAGTACGGCCTGTCGGCGGCCGTCTTCACCGAGAACGTCAAGCGCGGCATGGCGGTGGCGAAGAAGATCCAGTCGGGCATTTGCCATATCAACGGCCCGACGGTCGGCGACGAGGCGCAGATGCCATTCGGCGGCGTCAAGTCGTCGGGCTACGGTCGCTTCGGCGGTAAGGCGGTGATCGCCGAATTCACCGAACTGCGCTGGATCACCATCGAGGGCGAACAGCATTATCCGTTCTGAGCGAGCTATCGGCGAAACGAGCGGGTGGACTGGGTGCCCTCGGCCGCGGCTGTCGTCTTCCCCGGGTGCACGGCCGCCTGGCGGCGGCGTTCCGTGCGCCCGCCGTCCATCGCGCGCCTGCCGTAGCCGAGCTTCTCGCGGCGCGGACCGCGCAGGTCGCGCATGCCCGCATCGGCGGCCCTCACGAAGGCCGCCGTTTCTATCTCGTCGCCCATGAATAGCGCGGTTTGGCTGTCAGGCGCGTGGGGCGCGAAGCCTGAGCTGCGTGACATGGCGCCCGCGAGCGCGAAGCGAACGGCACCCAAAAGGACAAAAAGTGCCCTGAGCTATCGGGCGAGCAGGCGCGGGTTGTGCCCGGTAGCGGCGAGGATGGGCGAAGATCAGATCGTCAAACTGCCAGCCGTGGCAACATGACATCCCCCGCCAAACCGGCCGGGAGCATCGGTGACCGCGCGTCAACTACACCACGCTGTGTGGCACGATCCGACCCCTTTCCGCGCTGTAAGGAAAGTTCAGGATTTGCCGGTTTTGCGCGCGCGTCGGGTATTGAAACAAGGCGCGCGTTCAGGCGACCCCGGGGGG
>JARLIT010000113.1 GCA_031291575.1 Ancalomicrobiaceae bacterium | reverse complement strand
GAGAAGGAGTGGAAGATGCCGTTCAGGCAACAGCCCATGGCCAAGAGCCAGTTCGCCACCTTCTTGGCGAATCGCGTCCAGGCCGCAAAGGCGCAAGCGATGGTCAACCGCACACGAAACTTCTGACAGGCCCACATGTAGAGGTCGGGGGCAACGCCGTTCGCTCCCCGCCAGGATCGTCTTCGTTGAGTAGACACAATGCGTTGCGGCTTCACAAAGCAAATCCAGCCGGAACGCTCGATGATTGCTTAGCTAAAGCCGCCCGGCTGCAACGGCGCTCAATACGGGCGCGCGTCCGGCCGGCTTCGCTCCGCCGGCCACAGCACCACCACCGGAAGCGAGATGATCTGGAGCGACGGTCGACAAGCGGTTACCAAAGCCATATAGGGCACGTTGTGTGCCGGTTCGGGCAAACATGAAGGACGATCAGGTCCGACTTGATTCGTGTGATTTAGATGCGCAAGTTCCCCAAGAGGCTAACGCTCGTGATTGGTCCCTTGTCGGCGAGATGCTCGTGGAGGGGATAGATGTCTGGCAGGAAATGGCTTGTGACCGGGGGTGCCGGTTTCTTCGGTGCACACATGTGCCGGTCTCTGTTGGATCGCGGCGAGCAGGTCATCTCTTACGATATCGCCCCGTTTGATGAGCTTGAAAAGCCGGCGGGCGTCGTCGACGTTGCCGGCGACATCCGGGATACCGACAAACTGCGCGCCGCCCTGGCAGGATGCGACTACGTCGTCCACGCGGCGGCGGCTCTGGCCATCGAATCGCCTGAGGAGATCAACGCGGTCAACGCCGAGGGCAGTCGGCTTGTGCTCGAATGCGCGGCGGCGGCAGGCGTGAAACGGGTCGTCCATATCGGGACCTGCGCCGTCTACGGAATGCCAAAGGAACACCCACTCGACGAGTCCACACCGCTTGACCCGATGGGCTTCTACGGCATCGCCAAGGCAAAGGCGGAATCTTATATGCAGACCGCGGTCGGCGTCGAAACCGTCCGCATCCGCCCCAAGTCCTTCATCGGAACCGGCCGGCTTGGCATATTCCAATTCCTGTTCGGCTGGATCGAGGCTGGCGCACTCATCCCGATTTTCGGAAATGGCGACAACCGCTTCCAGCTCCTCGATGTCCGCGACCTCTGCGACGCGGTCTATCTCGCGGCGCTGAAAGGGCACGACAAGGATGTCTATCTGATCGCCGCCGACCGTTTCGGCACCGTGAACGAGGACCTTGGCGCGCTGCTCAGACACGCCGCTACGGGCAGCGGTTTGCTGCACATCCCCTCGCGTCCGCTGAAGCTGGCCTGCGCGGCGCTCGAGGCCGTCAGGTTATCCCCTGTCTACCGATGGGTTTATGATACGGCCGATCAGGACTCCTTCGTCAGCATCGACAAGGCGCGGACCGAACTGGGTTTCGAGCCGAAGTATTCCAACCAGGATTCGATGATCGCGAACTACGACTGGTACCTGACCGAGGGCAAGGCATTGGCGCGCAAAGGGACCGGCACAAGCCATCGGACGGCGTGGGCCCAGGGCATTCTGGTCCCGGCGAAGAAGTTGTTCGCGCTCGGATCATCTGGTCGCCGTCGTCGCCAACGCGCGGCAGGCTGATTGCCGCGGGCAACCATCGTCGGCCAAGGATCGCAGGCATGGGGGTTGGACGGTTCGCAATCAGGCTGCCTCGCCGTGTGCGCCGTGTCCAGACGAACAGGGGAAGACAATGCCGTTGCGTTCAGTATCACTCGCGGCTCCTGCGTATAACGAAGCCGCAGGCATCGCCCGGGTCGTCCGCTCCTGGGACGCCTTCCTCTCCGCCTATACCGGGCTTGATCGCTACGAGATCATCGTCTGCAATGACGGGTCGAAGGACGATACCGGCACGATTCTTGACGAACTGGCCAAAGAAATAGCGAACCTGAAGCCGGTCCATTTTGCCACAAATCAGGGTGCGGCAGCGGCTCTGACGAACGCGATTGCCCATACAACGAGCGAATGGGTCTTGCTGATCGACTCAGACGGGCAGTTCCCGATCGACAATCTGTCCCGGCTGGAGGCGGCTGTCGCCGGTGGAGGACCGGCCGCCATCGGCGTGCGCCAAGCCAAGCGCGACTCGTTGACTGCCCGCTTCGGCACGTGGTCGAGCGGCGCTGTCTGCAACCTCATTTACGGGTCAAAGCTGAGCGACTTCAATTCCGCGCTGAAGCTCGTGCGCGGCGATCTCTTGCGTTCGCTGACGCTCGAGGCTAAGGGCTTGAACTATTCGACCGAGGTCACGGCGAAAATCCTTGAGTGCGGCGTCTCGCTGAATGAGACGGCGATCACCCACGAGAAGCGTGCAACCGGCGTCAGCAGCATGAAGCTGATTCGCGGCAGCATCCACCGGTTGCTTTTCGTGTTCTATTTGGCGGTTCGGCGAGCGCTACTGGCGGCCAGCGTTCTTCAGTCCAGAAAGTACGAGGCCTGACGTGTCGAAAAAGAAAATCGCAATATTTTGCGGCGGCCGGGGCAGCCAGTACATCACACGCGAGGCACTGCGCCGTAGCGATATCGATTTGACATTGCTCGTCAACGCCTATGACGACGGCTTGTCGACCGGGATGCTGAGAGCCCTGGTCCCCGGCATGCTTGGCCCTTCCGACTTCAGGAAGAACTTATCCTATCTTCTGCGCCTTTACTCGCCGATGCAGCTATCGCTGCAAAAACTGATCGAGTATCGATTCCCACTCAACTTTGGCGTGGCCGGATTCGAAGCCATCAGGGGCTATGTCGCCGGTGATGATGCGGCCATGCCCGAGAGCTGGCGAAAGATTCACTCCGAGACTGGGCGCGACAAACAGGCTGATATTCGCGCCTATGTGGCGACATTCTGTACATATCTGCAGAAAAAGGGCATGGAATTCGACTTCAGCGACTGCTCGTTCGGCAATATTCTGTTCGCCGGCATCTATCTCAGTTGCGGCGAGAACTTCAATACGGCATCCGGGCTGCTGTCGGCTTTGGTTGACGCCGATGGTCACCTCGTCAACGTTTCCAAAGGCGAGGACCGCACGCTGACGGCGATCAAAGCCGACGGCCAGATTCTCAGTCGCGAATCGGAAGTGGTCGGTAAGCAGTCGAAGGAGCGTATCGTCGAGATCTTCTTTACCGAACATCCGGTCACGCGCGAAACGGCCGCGCAGTTACAATCCTATACGCTCGAAGACAAGATCGCCTGGTTCAATCAGCACTCTCTGACGTGCGAGATTTCCGACGAGTGCCGCGCTGCAATTCTTGAAGCCGATGCGATCATTTACGGGCCAGGGACGCAGCATTCGTCGCTATTGCCAAGTTACATGATCGCTGGTGAGACGATTCGGCAATCCAAGGCCATCAAGATATTCGTGGCAAACCTACATTACGACCATGACATCTATGGACTTAGTGTTAACGATCTCGTCGAGCGCGCCCTGCATTACCTGGGCGACGCAGACAACTCAGGCAAGTCGATCGACTACGTTCTCGCCAATAAGCCCTACGAAATTCGTGAAGACAGCGTACTGCTTCTGCCCGTCGACGACGTACGGCCGAGCGAATTGTTTGGCGCCAGGGTGCTTTACGAGCAATTCTGCAGCCCGGCCGACCCGAACATCCATTCCGGCTTTGCTGTGGTCAGTTGCTGCAAGAACCT
>JARLIT010000112.1 GCA_031291575.1 Ancalomicrobiaceae bacterium | reverse complement strand
TCCGCCATCCAGCCCACCAATTCCGTGGACTGTAGCTTTGCATATACTTCAACCGTAATATCAAAGGCTTGCCGCCGTTTTTGTCGTCGCTCGCCCTCAAACCGTGTCTCATTTTGCTCCCGGCTCGCGGCAATTGAGCCGCCTTCTCAGTGCCGCATGATCCAGTTCCGATTTGCGTATTCGGTTGATATTCAAACAGAATTCGCGCCCAAGGCGTGAACATGCGACCGTCGGCCCAATCCACATTTGCTACCGCATTTTTTCGAGGCTCGGGCCTCGCACGCGCCACTGCCATTTAACGCCAAAGGTGGACACGGGGCGTGCGCGCGGGGGCGGCTGATATGGGGTCGCAAGGAGACCGACCGCTTTTGGAGAGCAAGCTCAAGAATGCAGACTTACGCCAACGTTCAAATCAAGCAGTTGGTGTTCGAACTTCGTCGGGCGCACCAACCATTTCTCAAACAGTTGAGTTGCCGCGTTCTCGTCGGTCACTCGAATAAGGTATCCAGCCCCTTTTCGCTGTTCGCGCCCAATGCCAACCGTCCGCCGTGAGGAAACCCTGCTGAAGGTCGGTGGCCGTCTCGGTCGCATCAGCGTCGGCCGCGATCTCTCTCCATGAAATGTAGTTTGTCACAATTATGTAGACTAGCTACATTTTGGGTGTTAGCGTCCGTCTCGGGTAGGGGGCACGCGCGCCCTTGCCAACCCAGGAGGAGTCAATGTCAGGGATCATTCGGGGCACCTGTGCCGCTCTTGCTTTCTCGACCGCGCTTGCCGCCAGCGCCGCCAGCGCCGGACAAGTCGTGTATTGGTCGATGTGGAACCAGACAGAGCCGCAAGCCATTGCCATCAAAAAGATAATGGACGCCTATACGGCCGCCCATCCGGAAACGACCTTCTCGGTGGTATGGAATGGTCGCCAGAACCAGACCAAACTCAGGACCGCGCTGCAGGGCGGCATCAAGGTCGACCTGATGGATCAGGACAGCGACCAGCTCGCCGGCGGTCTGCAGAAGCAGGGCCTTGCTCGCGACGTGTCCGGCGACCTGACGGCAGAGACGAAGGCGGCATTGCTGCCAGGAACACTCGAATTGTTCGCCGAGGGCAAGGCGATCTATCAGGTGCCGTATATCTACAATACGGTAAATATCTGGTATAACAAGGACCTGCTCGCCGCCGCCGGAGGCAAGATCCCGGCGACTTACGATGACCTCTTGGCGTTGTGCGGTAAAGTGCGCGCCAGCGACAAATATGCACTGGTCATTGAAGGTAACGTCGCCTTCTATAACGTGGCCTACTTCTCGCACTACCTCGAGCGCAAGCTCGGCATGGGCGCGCTGGTCAAGTTGTTCGAGGACAAGAGCGGCGCCAGCTGGAAGCAACCCGCCGTTCTCGAGGCAGCTGAAGCGGCCCGCGCGCTGTGGGACAAGGAATGCATCGCCAAGGACGCCCGCGGCTTCCAGTATCCGGCCGGCCAGCAGACCATCGCGCTCGGGGAGACGTTCGGCGAACTGGTCGGCTCGTGGCTGCCGACCGAACTGGCGGAATCGGCAGGTAAGGACTTCCACTGGGGTGCCTTCTCCTATCCGGCCGTCAAAGACGGCGTCGGCAAGGCAACCGACCTCGAAGTCGGTCTTCTGTCGTTCATGGTCCTGAAAGCCGGACCCAATGGCGCCGATGCCGCCAAGTTCGTCAACTACGCCCTGTCCGAATCGGCGCAGAAGACCATCGTTGGCGCCGGCGTCGGCGTGGTGCGCAAGAACATCGAATGGCCGGCAGCCGTGGCCGATGCCTACAAGGCGGCGAGCACGGCCACCGCACTCGGGCCCTTCGGCGGCGGACTGAACATCTCCTATCCGGAGTTCACCTCGCAGGTGTTGAACCCCGAGTTCAACAAGATGTTCCTCGGCGAGACCAAGCCGGCCGACTTCGTCGAGGTGCTGGCGTCCAAGACCAAGGCCTACTGGGACGCGCACTGAGCGCGGGCTCGGAAAACGTCATCCGGATCGCCGCGATCCGGGCGAGCCCAGGCCGGCTTCCGTAGTCTGAGCGTAGGTCGCTCAAGCGATGGTCCGACCGGCGGAGTTTTGCGACCCTGCGGAAAATCCTGCCGGCGCGGTGCTGCCGCGTCGGCAGTCAGTCAGCCGCACACGAGGGACACACGTCATGATCAGACGGCGGATGATCATCGCCTTTCTGGCTCCGGCCCTTTTCCTCTACCTGGCGCTCATGATCCTGCCGGCGGTCCAGGCCTTCTGGCTCAGTCTCTACAGCACGTCCGGTTTCGGCGACACGCCGCGCTGGGTCGGCATTGACAACTATATCCGTCTCTACGCCGATCCCATCTTCCTCAAGTCGGTCGTCAATACGCTGATCGTGTTCATCGTTGGCGGCATCGGCGTATTCGGCCTCGCCTTCGTGTTCACGGTCCTGCTGAATTCCGGCATCTGGGGCAAGAAACTGTTCCGCGCGCTGATCTTCATGCCCAACGTCATCGCGCTGGTGGCCATCGCCACGTTCTGGTCCTTCGTCTTCACGCCGCGCTACGGCCTTCTGACCAGCTTTCTCAAGACCATCGGCCTCAATGGCCTGGCCGCGACGTCCTGGACGGCGCCCGAGAACACCTTCTTTGCCATGCTGGTCGGCTTCGTCTGGGTCTCCGCCGGCTTCTTCACCATCCTGGTCCTCGCCGGCGCCGACAAGATCCCGCTCGACATGTGCGAGGCCGCCCGCCTCGAAGGCGCGTCGCACTTCACCATTTTCCGCCTGATCACCATTCCGATGATCTGGGACGTGATCGTCATTACCATCGTTCTATGGACGATCACCGCCATCCGACTGGTCGAATACCCCTATGCCTTCGGTGGTCCCAACATTGACCAGAACCTCTACACCCCGGGCATCTACCTCTACATCATGGGCTTCGGCCAGCGCGAGCCGGTCTATGCGCTCGGCTACGCCACCTCGATCGGCGTCGCGCTGTTCCTCTTCACCGTGATCTCGATCGTCACGCTGCGCTTTGTCCTGCGCCGCGAAACCGTGGAGTTCTGAGCCATGACTGCACGATTTCCGCGGCTGGGGCGCCTGTTCACCTACCTCGTGCTCGGCACATGGTCGATCTTTTCGGTGTTCTTCGTGGTGTGGATCATCACCGCTTCGCTGAAGTCCAACCGCGAACTTTTCGGCCATCCCTGGGGCCTGCCGGCCACGCCGATGTGGACCAACTATGTGAAGACCTGGGTCTCCAGCCGGTTCGGCGACTATTTCCTCAATTCGCTCATGACCGTATCCGCCTCGGTCCTCGCTCTTGTGCTGGTCTGCGTGCCGGCCGCCTACGTGCTGGCGCGGGCCCGCTTCACCGGTCGGATCGCGCTGTCGAACTTCTTCGCTTTCGGCATGGGCGTGCCGATGCCGCTGTTGTTCGTGCCGATCTTCGTCATCATGACCAACCTCAGGCTCAACGACACGCTGACCGGCCTCTTTATCATCTATGTGTCGCTGTCGATCCCCTTCACCATCTACGTACTGGAAGGGTTCTTCGCCTCGCTTCCCTCGGAACTGGAGGCGGCGGCGATCATCGACGGCTGCACCGACTTCCAGGTCTTCCGCCACATCATGATGCCGCTCGCCATGCCGGGGATCGCCACCGTCGCAATCCTCAACTTCATTGGCCTTTGGAACGAGTACCAGTGGTCGCTGATCCTCCTCAACAGCCCTGAAAACCGCACGCTGTCGCTCGGCATCTACTCGCTGATCACGTCGATGCAATATTCCGGCGGCGACTGGGCCGGGCTGTTCGCCGGCGTCACCATCGTCATGATCCCGACCATCATCCTGTTCGTCCTTCTGTCGGAGAAGATGATCAGCGGCATCACCATGGGCGGGGTGAAATGAGCCCGACCGTCATCGCCAGCGGCACGCGTCCACTGCCGATGGCCCGGTTCGGAGGCCCGAGCCGGCTGCATCGGTTCCGCTGGCAGCAGCCGATCCCGCGGGCAAAGAGCGTGCCGGACGTCGGCCTCAGCGCGCTGGAAACCGAAGGCGCGTTCGCTTGGGGCGCCGACAGCATCCTGCCGTATCGGGTCTATGCCGATTACGACCGCGATCGCGTCGACCGCGACCTCGAGATCATCGTCCTCGACAACGGACGTGTCAGGGCCGAAATCGCGCCCGGCTTCGGCGGTCGCGTGTTGAGCCTCACCGACATCAGTCGCCAGCGCGATCTCGTGTACCGCAATCCGGTATTTCAGCCGGCCAACCTCGCCTCGCTCGACGCCTGGTTTTCGGGCGGCATCGAATGGAATGGCCTGATACCCGGCCACAGCCCGTTCACCACCGCCCGCGTCTTTGCCGGCCGCATCGACACGCCGCGCGGTCCCTTGCTGCGGCTCTACGAGTTCGACCGCATCGTCGAAGCCTTCTGGCAGATCGATCTATTCCTGCCGGCCGGCGACGACCGGCTGTTCGTGCATGGCCGCATCGTCAATCCCGACCTGGCGGACAAGCACGCCTACTGGTGGACCAACGCCGCCATCCCGATGCGCCCGGGCTTGCGCGTCTTCAGCCCGGCCGACTACACAATCGAGCACGTGCTGCCCGACAACCACCTCGAGCGCTTTGCCTTTCCCGATCCCGATCGCTTCGACGGCTCCTATCCCGGGGCGTGGGAGGCATCGACGTCGGTATTCTTCCGCGCGCTCGATACCGAACGGCGCTACATCGCAGCGCTTGACGACGCCGGCACGGGAATGTTCCAGACCTCGACCGCAACGCTCATCGGCCGCAAATTCTTCTATTTCGGCACCGGCGCCGGCGGCCGGAGATGGACGGACCATCTGAGCCGCCCCGGCGAGGGCGACTATGTCGAGCTGCAAGCCGGTATCTGCCCGACGCAGAACCAGCGCTTTCCGCTGCCGGCGGGCGGCGAGATCGACTGGACCGAAGCCTTCTGCGCACTTGATGTCGATCCCGCCACGGTCGGTCTTCCCTACCGGGAGGCGGAGGCGGACGTCGGCCGCGCTGTTGACGCGCGTATCGGCCGCGACGAACTGGCTGATATCGACGCATTCCTGGTCGAGGCGGCGCGGCGGCCGGTCGCCGAAGTTCTGTCGCATGGATCGCCCTGGGGCGCTCGCCACCTGACCCTGACCGGGCGGCCCACCCCTGTCGGGCTCGCGCTGGCGAAGCTCCACGCGCCCGATCTCTGGGATGATATCGCCGCGGGGCGGCCTCCATCGGCCGAACACCTGCGCGACTGGGATGGCGACATCGCCGTTTCGCTGCTGTGGCGCACGGCTCTCACCCGCAGCGCCGCTGCAACCAGAGGACCGGACTGGTTCCATCCGTTGATGGCGGCAATTATCGCACTCGACGACGGCGACCGGGAGACGGCGCGGGCCGCGGCCGAGCGGTCGCTCGCCGCGACGCCGACCTGGATGGCGCTACGACTCAAAGCCCTTGTGTCCGAGGGCGACGACGCCGAGGCCGCCTATCTCGCCGCTTTTGCGACCGATGGTGCGCCATCTGATCTCGCTGACGAAATCGTCCACTGGCTGGACGTCAACGGGCGGACAACCGCGCGCGACCAATTCGTCGCCATCTTGCCCGCGGCCTTGCGCGACCGCGAGGCGATCCGTCTGGCGCGCGCCGCCGCTGCCATTGCGGCCGGGCGGCTCGACGAAGCCGAGGCGCTGCTGTCCTGGTCGCTGACGTCCGTCCGCGAAGGCAACAATGCCGCCGCCGACCTCTGGCGGCGGATGGAAACGGCCCGAGGGGACAAGGCGCGTCCGCTCCCCTCCCATCTCAACTACGCGATGAAGCCTACCGATGATGAGGAGTCCTGAT
>JARLIT010000111.1 GCA_031291575.1 Ancalomicrobiaceae bacterium | reverse complement strand
TGCCCTGGTTCTCGCCCTGGCACTGAACGCGCCACGCCGGGCGAAGCGCGCCCCCGCCTGATGGAGCGGAAAATGCAAAAGAGAACTCTCGGAAGCAGCAATCCGGTACCACCAAGCGGCATCGCCTGGAGGGAAACACCGATGCGGCGGCCGAGAGTTGAGCGCCGAAGATCTGGAGAGGATCAGGACCGCGCTACCAAAGATTGCCGTGCAGGGCGATCGCTATCCCACACATCTTCAGGCCAACGTCGGCCGTTGAGCCACGAAGGAAAGGACATCGCATGACAACCTGGTTGATCACCGGATGCTCGAGCGGCCTGGGGCGGAGCCTCGCCGAGGCGGTTCTCGATGCCGGATTCAATGCCGTCATCACCGCTCGCGACCCCGTCGCCTTGCAGGCGCTGGTGGCGTCGCACCCGGGCACGGCGATCGCGGTCGCGCTCGATGTAACCAAGCCGGAGCAGGTGGCGAATGCGGTCGAGGTCGCAGATAGCCGCTTCGGAGGTGTCGACGTGCTGGTCAATAATGCCGGCTACGGCTACCGCGCGGCGGTCGAGGAAGGCGACGACAAAGAGGTGAACGCCCTCTTCGCCACGAATTTCTTCGGTACCGTCGCGATGATCAAGGCGGTTCTGCCGGGCATGCGGGAACGCCGTCACGGCACAATCCTGAACTTCTCGTCCATCGCAGGCCAGTTGGCCGCGCCCGGCTCGGGCTACTACTCGGCCACAAAGTTCGCCCTCGAGGGCATGTCCGACGCGCTGCGCAAGGAGGTCGGACCGCTCGGCATCCGGGTGTCGATCATCGAGCCGGGTGCCTTCCGGACGGATTTCGCTGGACGCTCCCTGCAGCAGGCCAGGGCGGAGATCGCGGACTATCGGGATACCGCCGGCCCAAGACGGAAGGAAAACGACAGGACGCACGGCACGCAGCCCGGCGATCCAGCCCGCGCGGCGCGGACACTCATCGACCTGGTCGCCGCGCCGGCCCTGCCGGTTCGACTGCTGCTCGGCAGCGACGCGGTCCGTATCGTCGGCGCCGAAATCGACGGTCACCGGCGGGAGATCGACGCCTGGAAGGCGGTCAGCGCCGCGACCGATTTTCCAAGTTGAGGGCGGGAGAGATTGAGCCGACGAAGATACAGAATCTGACCGGCAGCGTCGCGGACGTCACCGATGCCGGGCAGGTCGCCGCGCTCCTTTCCTTCACGCACGGCCTGCTAGCCGGAGCACCGGCGGCCACCCCCGGATACGCGCCCGCCCGATGAGACTGGCTGCCCTGATTGCGCGACCCGGCCGGCCGGGTCGCGCGTTCCATCAACGACTGGAGAACGACAATGAAGACACGAAGACTCGGCAATAGCCTCGAAGTTTCGGCGCTTGGCCTCGGCTGCATGAGCATGACCGCCGTCTATGGTCCGGCTTCCGACAAGGCCGAGATGGTCAAGCTGATCCACGGCGCCCATGACCGCGGCGTGAGTCTCTTCGACACGGCCGAAGCCTACGGCCCGTTTCTCAACGAGGAGCTCGTCGGCGAGGCGCTCGCCCCGATCCGCGAAGAGGTGGTGATCGCCACCAAGTTCGGCTTCGACATTTCCCCGAGCGGGGAGCGCAAGCCGGGCCTCAACAGCCGGCCGGACCATATCCGGGAGGTCGTCGAGGCGGCGCTCAAGCGCCTGAAGACCGACCGGATCGACATCCTTTACCAGCATCGCGTCGACCCCGAGGTACCGATCGAGGACGTCGCCGGCGCCGTCAAGGCGTTGATCATCGAGGGGAAGGTCAAGCATTTCGGTCTCTCCGAGCCGGGCGTCGAGACCATCCGCCGCGCTCATGCCGTCCAGCCGGTCACCGCCGTGCAGAGCGAATATTCGCTGTTCTATCGCGGGCCGGAGGCCGAGACGCTGCCGGTTCTGGAAGAACTCGGTATCGGCTTCGTGCCGTTCAGCCCGCTCGGCGCCGGTTTCCTGACCGGCAAGATCGACGAGACGACCAAGTTCGATCCGACGGACTTCCGGAACCTCGTCCCCCGCTTCTCCCCGGAGGCGTGCAGGGCAAACATGGCGCTGGTCGACATCGTCAAGTCGGTTGCCGCGAGCAAGGGCGCTACGCCGGCCCAGGTCGCGCTCGCCTGGCTACTCGCGCAGAAGCCCTGGATCGTGCCGATTCCGGGGACCACCAAACTGCATCGCCTGGAGGAAAATCTCGGCGCCGTCGATCTCATACTCACCTCCGACGATCTGCAGCAGATAGAAGACGCGTCGGCCAAGCTCAAGATTCAGGGCGAGCGCCTGCCGGAGGCCTTTCTGAAGATGACCGGACGCTGAGAGGAACAGGTAGCGGCCATCCGGTTGGCCGCCAGCCACCATGTCCAGATTCACATTCGACGCCGCACTCGATCAGATCCGCAAACAGGCTGCGGCCCTATGATCGCACGACGCAGCGAGAGAGGCGGGTGTCGAGGACGAAATAGGCAGACCTCGATCCGATCGGCCTGTCTGACCGTAGTGCTGTTCCTCGCCTCTCCGTGCGCGCCCGCTGCGGACGGGACGACCATTCCTTCAACTAGCGGGACGGACCAACTGGTGACGGCGCAGGCCAACACGATCGGGCTAGATCATCTGTCGATGAGCAGCAGCATCGGTGACGTTTTGCGCCACCCTGCATTCGCAGGCTTTGCCCGCCTGTTGTTGCCGTGGGACGACCGCGCCTACGATGCGAATATGCGGCTCAGTGAGATCGGCTCGCTCCTTCCGTATCACAGCCACGTCGATCCCCGGATCGTGGCGGGTGGTCTCAATCGGATGGTTGACGATGTGCAGGAAGGCAAGGCCGTCTTCTATGACATCTATACCGAGCAGCAGAAGCGGGCAGACCCCGCGAAGGAAAATACCGGACTGTTCTTCTTTCGCGGACGGCCGGGAGCGCCCTTCGCCATCATCGCGCCGGGCGGAGGCTTCGCCTATGTCGGCTCCCTTCATGAGGGGTTTCCTTATGCCGTCGAGATCAGTGACCTGGGCTACAACGCTTTCGTCCTGAAGTATCGCGCTGGCCATGGCGGGCGTATCGCCACCGAGGATCTGGCGGCCGCCGTCTCCTATGTCTTCCGCAACGCCAGCGCGCTCGGCGTCGGCACCGAGGGATATTCCCTGTGGGGCAGTTCGGCCGGCGCGAGGATGGCCGCGGCAATCGGATCCTACGGCGCAGCGGCTTTCGGCGGCAACGTTCTGCCGAAGCCGTCGGCCGTCGTACTGGCCTACACCGCCTATGCCGACACCTCGCCAGACGAGCCTCCGACCTTCGTTGTCGTCGGCGCCCGTGATGGCATCGCCCCTCCCTCAGCCATGGAACGGCGCGTCGCGGCTTTGCGCCGGTCTGGCACCGAGGTGGAGTACCGCGTCTACGAGAACCTGGGCCACGGCTTCGGCACGGG
>JARLIT010000110.1 GCA_031291575.1 Ancalomicrobiaceae bacterium | reverse complement strand
GCCGAGCGGCACGGAGGCTTCTACACGGCGGACGAATTCGACGTCGAGGCGCTGGTCGACCGGCATCCGCGGCTGAAATTCCTGGAGCTCGGCCGCTCCTGCGTGCTGCCGGCCTATCGCGGCAAACGCACGGTCGAACTGCTATGGCAGGGGGTGTGGGCCTATGTGCTGGCAAACCGCATCGACGTGATGTTCGGCTGCGCCAGCCTGGAGGGCACCGATCCGCATCGGCTCGCCTTGCCACTGTCGTTTCTGCACCACCATGCCCGTGCGTCGGAGGAATGGGGCGTCAAGGCGAATGCGTTGCGTGCCGTCAGCATGAACCGGCTGGCCAAGGAAGCGATCGACCCCAAGCAGGCGATGCATGCGCTGCCGCCGCTGATCAAGGGCTATCTGCGTCTGGGCGGCTCGATCGGCGACGGCGCGGTCGTCGACCATCAATTCGGGACGACAGACGTCTGCATGGTGTTGCCAGTGTCACGCATCTCGCAGCGCTACATCGACTTCTACGGCGTCGACGCCGGCCGCCGCGCGGTCTGAGCGCCGCCTCCCCGGCCGGGCTCAGAGTGGCGGCAGCGACTTGGCCCGGATTCTGAGGGCATACAGGCGCTCCAGCGCCTCGCGCGGGGTGAGGTCGTCGGGGACCAGATCCAGGATCTCGGCGAGGAACGCCTTCACCTCCTCGGGCACCGGCGGCGCGACCGGTTCGGGCACCCGTGGTGCCGGCCCGGTGCGGCCGACGGCGAACAGCGGCAGATCGTCGATCGACGCCGAGGCCGGCCGTTTGCGGTCGTGTTCCTCGAGCTGGCGCAGCACCTGCTTGGCGCGGTCGATGACAGCCGCAGGTAGTCCGGCGAGCCGCGCCACCTGGATTCCGTACGAGCGGTCCGCCGCGCCCGGGACGATCTCGTGCAGGAAGACGACATCGCCCTTCCATTCCCGGACCCTGACTGTGACGTTGGCGACGCGCGGCAGCCGTTCGGCCAGCGCCGTCAGTTCGTGATAGTGCGTGGCGAACAGGGCACGGCAGCGGTTGACGGCGTTCAGGTGCTCGATCGCCGCCCAGGCAATCGATAGCCCGTCGAAGGTCGCGGTGCCGCGGCCGATCTCGTCCAGGATGACCAGCGAGCGACCGCTCGCCTGATTGAGAATGGCCGCCGTCTCGACCATCTCGACCATGAAGGTCGAGCGCCCGCGGGCCAGATCGTCCGCCGCCCCGACCCGGCTGAACAGCCGGTCGACAATGCCGATGCGGGCGCTTTCGGCCGGCACGAAGGACCCCATCTGGGCCAGGACCGCGATGAGCGCGTTCTGTCTCAGGTACGTCGACTTGCCGCCCATGTTGGGGCCAGTGACGATCATCAGCCGGCCGTCTGGGCGTGGGGAGGGGGGCGTGACGGGCAACGGGCCGAGATCGCAGTCATTGGCGACGAAGGGATCGCCCGCCTCATGCCTGAGGACCTGCTCGACCACCGGATGCCGGCCGCCGCGGATGGCGAAGTCGAGCGACCGATCGACCTCTGGGCGCACATACTGCTCGGTATCCGCCAGTTCGGCGAGAGCCGCGGCGACGTCGACGACGGCAAGCGCTTGAGCCGCCTGCAGCACCGCCTCGGCCTGATCGAGCACGGCGCGGGACAGGTCGGCGAAGATCTCCAGTTCCAGCCCCTCGGAGCGTTCACCGGCCGAGGCGATGCGCGCCTCCAACCCGGCGAGTTCGGTTGTCGTGAAGCGCATGGCGTTGGCGAGAGTTTGGCGGTGGATGAACCGGGCGGCCATCGCCGGCGCCATCAGCTTCTCGCCGTGCTGGGAGCTGAGGTCGATGAAGAAGCCGAGCACGTTGTTGTGCCGGATCTTCAGCGACTTGATGCCGGTCTCGAGCGCGTAGTCGGCCTCCAGCCGGGCGATCAGTCGGCGACTGTCGGCCGCGAGTGCGCGCGTCTCGTCGAGATCGGCCGAATAGCCTTCGCGAATGAAGCCGCCGTCGCGCTTCATGAGCGGCAGATCGTCGGCAAGCGCCGAGCCGAGCGTCTCGGCCAAATCGATCGGTGCGGCGAGAAGGCTCGCCCGCACCTGCATGAGTTCGGTGCCGAGGTCGAGCGCCGCCAGTTCCGTGCCGATGGCGCGAGCCGCGATCAGTCCGGCGGCAACGGCAGCGAGATCACGCGGTCCGCCACGATCGAGCGCCAACCGGCTGACCGGCCGTGCCATGTCGGGCGCCTGCCCGAGCGCTTGGCGCAGTTTTTCGCGCAACCGCGGTCCGGCGAGAAGCAGCGCAATGGAATCGAGTCTGTCGGCGATCACCGTCGGATTGGTTGAGGGACCGCCAAGGCGCTCGGCCAAGAGGCGCTGGCCCGCGCCGGTCACCGTGCGGTCGATGGCTGCGAACAGGCTTGTCCGCCGGTCGCCGGACAGCGACCGCATCAGTTCGAGATTGGTTCGGGTCGCCGCGTCGATGACCATGAGGTCGCCGGAGTTCGCCCGAGCGGGCGGCAAGAGCCGGGCCTTGCGGCCGAATTGCGTCTTCTCCACATAGGCGACGATCGCCGAGGCGGCGATCAACTCGCCGCGGCCGAGGTCGCCGAAGGCATCGATGGTGGCGATGCCGAAATAGGCCGCGACCCGGTCGGCGGCTGTCGCCGCATCGAACAGGGCGGCCGGCATCGGCGTCACGGCCTTGAACGAGCGCCAGATCGGCTTCAGTTCGTCGTCCTCGTAGAGGCGCTCGGGCGTGACGATCTCGCTCGGATCGATGCGCGCGAGTTCGGCCGCGAGCCTGGCGGGCGGGCACTCGGCGACCTCGAAGCGGCCGGTCGACAGGTCGATCCAGGCGAGACCGAACTGGGCAGCCTCATCCGTGCCGGATCGTACCCGCGCCACAGCGACGAGGTGGTTGGCGCGGCCGGGTTCGAGGAGCGAGTCCTCGGTGATCGTTCCCGGCGTGATCAGTCGGGTGACGTCGCGCCTGACCACGGACTTCGATCCGCGCTTCCTCGCCTCGGCCGGGTCCTCGAGCTGTTCGCACACGGCCACCCGATGTCCGAGCGCGATCAGGCGCTGCAGGTATTCGTCGGAGCGCGAAATCGGCACGCCGCACATCGGAATATCCTGACCGAGGTGCTTGCCGCGCTTCGTCAGCGTGATGCCGAGGGCGCGCGAGGCGACGGCGGCATCCTCGAAGAACAGCTCGAAGAAGTCGCCCATTCGGTAGAACAACAGGCAGTCGGGATTGGCGGCCTTGATCTCGATATATTGCTCCATCACCGGCGTCGGCCGGAGGGAGGCATCGATCTCGGAGGAAGGAGCGTCGGTCATGGCCGGCAACCTAGCAGATCGGCGACCGAGGCAAAGCGGGTGAGGGGCGCTTCCCCATGATTTCCGACAGACTTTCGAACCGGTTCGGCCTCGCCACCGCCGCGCTGACCTGATGTCGCCGAATGGATGCGCCCGCAGGGCACTGGCGCCGGTCTACCGTTTGATGCACGATGACATCGCTGTTTGAGCGAAATTGAGCCAATTTTTCGACTGACTGATTTGAGGGAGACCGTCATGGCCCGACAGAGACCGGACATCAAGGCGCTGATCCGAGTTCACATCCGCGACTGCATTGCCACTGCCGCGGTCCTTGCTGCGGTTCTGGCCGGTGCGTTGCCCGCGAGTGCCTGCACGTTGACGATAAAGCAGCATTTGCAGGAAAAGGTATTTGGCGGATACTGGCTTTCGATTCCGTCGTCTTCGATGTGGCCGCAGGTCGACATTGGTGCCGGCATCTTTGCCCACGGCTTCGCCGACGGCGATCCGAAGACTGTCGAGCGTGGCGACGTCATCGTGTTCTGTCTCGAGCGCGATTCCAAAACCGTCTACATCAAGCGCGTGATCGGATTGCCGGGTGAGACGATCGGGATTGTCGGCAATCGCATCAGCATCAATGGCGTCGAAATGGCGCGTCAGCCGGTTGCGCCGCGTCAGCGGGAGAACAACCCGGCTGTTCCCTGCTACCGCGAAACGAGCGGCGACAGATCTTGGGAAGTCTGCCAAACCGAGGGTGACCGCGGACCGGGCGCGACGGTGGCAAATGTGACGGTTCCGGCCGGTGATGTGTTCGTGCTCGGCGACAATCGCGACAATTCATCCGACAGCCGCTATCCGCGTGACCTCGGCAGGGTGCGTGTCGACAATGTCATTGGCATCGTCCGATTCCTGAAATAGCCGGGAGTCAAGCCCTCCGCCCGATGTTCCACATGAAACAATGGCGGGTGGATCCACCCTGACGGCCGGCGCTCGCGCCAAGTCCCCGCACTTGCGCCAAGTCGTGGAACGCGCCCGGATTTTCGCGGAACTCCGTCAGGTGGATTTATTCACCGGTTTGGCGCAAGATCGGCTAGTTTCGCGTGACGTCAAGTCGGATCGGCGGTTAAGAGATCGTAGCTCCGGCGCGCTGGGCCCCTGCGGGAACCGGGTGCTGCGCCGGGGTTCTGCGTGGGTCGAGGCTCGACAGCATTCGACTCCTCCACTGGCCGCGACCAATCTCTGGGAATTGACCGATATGAATGCGCCGACGCGCCTCGAGAGCCTGATCGATGCCGATGAATTGCGCGAACGGCTGTTCGCCCTGGTGGGGGAGGGGCGAGACGGTGGCGCTCCAGCCATCCGCGCCGAGGTCCTCTCCATCCTGAAATCGGTCAAGGCCGAGACGCGTGCGGCGATCGAGGCCAACCTCAGAACCGACAAGAGCGGCACCCGCTGCACCGAGCGCATCAGTCAGGTGCAGGACGTCATCATCCGGACCATCTATGATTTCGCCGTCGCCTATGTCTATCGGGTGAAGAACCCGTCGCAGGCCGAGCGCATGGCGATCGTCGCCGTCGGCGGCTATGGCCGCGCCATGCTGGCGCCCGGCTCCGACATCGATCTCCTGTTCGTGCTGCCCTACAAACAGACGCCCTGGGGCGAGAGCGTCATCGAATATATCCTCTACATGCTGTGGGATCTCGGCCTCAAGGTCGGCCACGCCACCCGCAACGTGGAGGAATGCATCCGCCAGGCGCGCGCCGATTTCACCGTGCGCACAGCCATCCTGGAGGCGCGGTTCCTGTGGGGCGAGAAGTCGCTCTACGACGAGATGACGCGCCGGTTCGACGAGGAAGTGGTGAAGTCGACCGGGGTCGAGTTCATCGCCGCCAAACTGGCCGAGCGCGACGAGCGCCATAAGCGGCAGGGCGGCTCGCGCTATCTGGTCGAACCCAACATCAAGGAGGGTAAGGGCGGCCTGCGCGATCTGCAGACCCTCTACTGGATCGCCAAATACTTCTATCGCGTCCGCGATCCGGCCGACCTCATCACCAAGGGAGTGTTTTCCAAGGCCGAATACGCGCGCTTCCGTCGCTGCGAGGATTTCCTCTGGGCGATCCGCTGCCACATGCATTTCGTCACCGGCCGGGCGGAAGAGCGCCTGAGTTTCGATTTGCAGCGCGAGATCGCCGGCCGCCTCGGCTACGACGACCGCGTCGGCATGCGCGCCGTCGAGCGCTTCATGAAGCACTATTTCCTGATGGCCAAGGACGTCGGCGACCTGACGCTGATCATCTGCGCCGCGCTCGAGGAAATGCACGTCAAGCAGGTGCCGGTGTTGAACCGGCTGCTCAACCGCTTCACCCGCAAACGCAAGCGCGAGGTGAACGGCGCCTCCGACTTCATCATCGACACCAGCCGCATCAATATCGGCGACGACCAGGTGTTCGAACGCGATCCGGTCAACCTGATCCGCATCTTCCATCTGGCCGACCGGGAGAATGTCGACTTCCACCCGACCGCGCTGCAGCTGATCTCGCGGTCGCTGAAGCTCATTACCGACGAGGTCCGGGAAGGCAGGGAAGCCAACCGGCTGTTCGTCGAGGTGCTCACGTCGAAAAACGAGCCGGACACCGTTCTGCGCCGCATGAACGAGACTGGCGTGTTGGGCCGCTTCGTGCCGGAGTTCGGCAAGATCGTGGCGATGATGCAGTTCAACATGTATCACCACTATACCGTCGACGAGCACCTGATCCGCGCCATGGGCGAACTCTCGGCCATCGAGAAGGGGCAGCGCATCAAGGACCTGCCGCTCGCCTCGTCGATCGTCGCGGGTATTCAGAGCCGCCGGGCGCTGATCGTCGCCTTGTTCCTGCATGACATCGGCAAGGGGCGGCCGGAGGATCATTCCTCGATCGGCAGCAAGCTCGCGCGCAAGCTCAGTCCGCGCTTCGGTCTGACCCCGGCCGAGACCGAGACAGTGGTCTGGCTGATCGAGAAACACCTGGTGATGAGCGTCACCGCGACGAGCCGCGATCTGAACGACCGCAAGACCATCCAGGATTTTGCCGAGATCGTGCAGAGCCCGGAGCGGCTGAAACTCCTCCTCCTCCTGACCGTCGCCGATATTCGCGCCGTCGGGCCGGGGGTCTTCAACGGTTGGAAGGGCCAGCTCCTCAGGACGCTCTACTACGAGACCGAGCCCTATCTCGCCGGCGGCTTCAGCCAGATATCGCGCGACCAGCGCGTCGCCGCGGCCAAGCGCGAACTTGCCGAGAAGCTGACCGACTGGCCGCAGGCCGACATCGACCGCTATGTCGAGCGGCATTATCCGCCCTACTGGCTGCGCGTCGATCTGGCCCGAAAGATCGAGCACGCCAATTTCATCCGTTCGCTCGACGAGGGCAGTGAGCAACTGGCTACCACCGTTACGCCGCGCGCCTTCGAGGGCGTCACCGAAATCACGGTGCTCGCCAACGACCATCCGCGACTTCTCTCCATCATCGCTGGCGCCTGTGCGGTGGCCGGGGCCAATATCGTCGACGCTCAGATCTACACGACGATGGACGGGCTGGCGCTCGACACCATCTTCGTCAGCCGTGAATTCGCCGACGACGGCGACGAAAAGCGCCGCGGCTCGCGCGTCTCCGGCCTGATCGAGCGGGCGCTGACCGGTCAGGAGCGGCTGCCCGAACAGATCGAGCGCAAGGCGCAGGCGAAGGCGCGGGTCAAGGCGTTCCAGCTGCCGACCGAGGTCATCGTCAACAATTCCTGGTCAGACCGCTTCACTGTCATCGAGGTATCCGGGCTCGATCGCCACGGCCTCCTCTACGATCTGACCCGGGCGATTTCGGACCTTTCCCTCAACATCACGTCGGCCCATATCGCCACCTTCGGCGAAAAGGCGGTGGACGTCTTCTACGTGACCGATCTGTTCGGTCACAAGGTCGAAACACGTTCGCGCGAGAAGGCGATCCGCGAACGGTTGGAAAAGGCGTTCGACGGCGTCAGGCAGGATGGGCGCGTGGAAGGCAAGCATGAGGCAAAGCGCGGCCAATAATCCCCGGCTGCGGCGACAGACTCCCCCAAAGACGAAGCGTAACCCGGTTGACGATGACGATGCTCAAGAGCTTTGCCACGGTGGGAGGGGCCACCATTTTGAGCCGCATCCTCGGGTTCCTGCGCGACACGATGATCGCATCGGCTCTCGGCACCGGCCCGATCGCCGACGCCTTCGTCGTCGCCTTCCGCCTGCCCAATCTGTTTCGCCGCTTGTTCGCGGAAGGCGTGTTCAATTCCGCCTTCGTGCCGCTCTATTCGCGCGAGCTCGAGGAACGCGGCGAAGAGGGCGCCGGCCAATTCGCGGCGGATGTGGCGAGCATCCTCGTCTTCATCGTCATGGGGCTCTGTGCCCTTGGGATGATCGCCGCGCCGTGGCTGGTCGACGTATTGGCCTTCGGCTTTGCCCGTTCGGGTGACAAGTTCGACTTGACTGTCCTGCTTACCCGGATCTGCTTTCCCTATCTGGGCCTGATGGCGGTCACCGGAATGCTCGGCAGTCTGCTCGCCGCGCATCGCCGCTTTTTCCTGCCGGCCTTGGCGCCGGTCCTGCTGAACGTCGTGCTGATCGCTGTGCTGATGGTCATCAATTGGGCCGGACTTGCGCGCTCGCCGCTGGGCGGCGAGGTGCTGGCCTACGGCGTATCGGTTGCTGGCATCGCGCAACTGACGCTCGTCGGTATCGGCGTCTGGCTGTCTGGCGCTGGCTTCCGCCTGCACCTGCCACGGCTGACCGCCTCCATGCGCCGGTTGATGGGACTGGCGCTGCCCGGGCTGCTGGCCGGTGGCATCACCCAGATCAACATTGTCGTCGGCACCACGCTCGCCTCGGTTCAGGCCGGGGCCGTCGCCTACCTGTATTACGCCGACCGCGTCTACCAGCTGCCGCTCGGCGTGGTCGGCATCGCCGTCGGCGTGGTGCTGCTGCCCGAAATCGCCTATCGCATCCGCATCGGTCGCGACGATCTGGCTTACGAAGCGCAGAACCGCAGCCTCGAGTTCGCGCTCGCCCTCACCGTACCGGCCGCGCTCGGACTGATGGTGGCCGCCCATCCGATCGTCGAGGTTCTGTTCGAGCGCGGCGCTTTCGGCCCGCGCGACACCTCGATGACCGCCGACGCGCTGGCGGCCTTCGCCTTCGGCCTGCCGGCCTTCGTCATGGTGAAGGTGTTTTCGCCCGCCTTCTTCGCCCGCCTCGATATGAAGACGCCGATGTGGATCGCCATCGTCGCGATGCTCGTCAACGTCGTCGCCGGAGTCCTGTTGTTCTGGCGCATCGGCCATCTCGGCATCGCCTTGGCAACGAGCCTCGCCGGCTGGATCAATGCCGGATTGTTGTTCTTCATGCTTGCCCGCCGCCGCCACTGGCGCACCGACGGATCGCTTGAGCACCGTTTGCCACGGCTTCTCGTTGCGGCTGCCGTCATGACGCTGTTCACCTGGCTGGCGCAGCGGCTTGCCGCCCACTGGCTCGGCGCCGAGAATGGACTGATGATCAAGGTCTCGGCGCTCGCCCTCGTCATCGGCGGCTCCGCCGCCATCTTCGTCACCATCGGCGTATGGATCGGCGGTCTCGACTGGCGCTCGCTGAAAGGCGGCTTCACCAGCGAAACCAGCCAGCCAAAACTCTCCGTGCTCGATGTTTCCATCGATTGACCCAGCCGGCCCAATCGCGCATAAGCCCGGCAATCCTGTTATTGGAACGGTTGTTGACACCCATGTCGTACGAACCCCAACTTGAGATGGCCGAACCCAAACTCGTGCCGGGTATCACCCAGCGCGTCTTTTCCGGCATCCAGCCCACCGGCAATCTGCACCTCGGCAACTATCTCGGCGCCATCGTCAAGTTCGTGGCCCTGCAGGCGACGCACGAATGCGTCTACTGCGTCGTCGACGAGCACGCGATCACCGCCCAGCACGTCCAGCCGGAGCTGCCGCAGCAGATCCGCGAGGTGACTGCGGCGTTCCTGGCCGCCGGCATCGATCCCGCCAAGCACATCGTCTTCAACCAAAGCCGCGTGCACCAGCACGCCGAACTCGCCTGGGTGTTCAACTGCATCGCCCGGCTCGGCTGGCTCAACCGCATGACGCAGTTCAAGGACAAGGCCGGCAAGGATCGCGAGAACGCCTCGCTCGGGCTTTACGCCTATCCGAGCCTGATGGCGGCCGACATTCTGCTCTATCGCGCCACCCACGTCCCGGTCGGCGAGGACCAGAAGCAGCACCTGGAACTGACCCGCGATATCGCCACCAAGTTCAACAATGACTTCGGCGGCCGCATCGCCGACCTCGGCCTTGGCGTCGGCGAGACCAATGGCTATTTCCCGCTGCCGGAGCCGATCATCCAGGGGCCGGCAACGCGGGTGATGAGCCTGCGCGACGGCGCCAAGAAGATGTCGAAGTCGGATCCCTCCGACTACAGCCGCATCAATCTCAACGACGACGGCGACACGATCGCGCAGAAGCTCCGCAAGGCGAAGACCGATCCCGAGCCGTTGCCGAGCGAAGAGAAGGGGCTCGAAGGCCGGCCGGAGGCGGAGAACCTCGTCGGCATCTATGCCGCGCTCGCCGGCAGTTCGAAAGCCGCGGTGCTCGGCGATTTCGGCGGCGGGCAGTTCTCGGCGTTCAAGCAGGCGTTGACCGACCTGGCCGTGGAAAAGCTCGGCCCGATCGGCAAGCGGATGAAGGAACTCACGGCCGATCCGGCCTACATCGATTCGGTGCTGCGGGACGGAGCCGAGCGCGCCACCGCGATCGCCGCCCCGATCATGAACGACGTCAAGGATATCGTCGGCTTCTTGCGCTAGCGCATGGTAGCCGGGGAGGCGAATTCACTAAGATTTTCGAGGCCGGTGGCTGCCTCGAGTGGATATCGGCGCTTGAATGCGTGCCGTTGTGCCATAGCTAAGAGACGAAGAGCGTTGCCGCGCGTGCGGGCGGCGCCGATTCATCCCCGGGCCTTGCCCCCGGGAGAGGAGTGAAGCGATGTTCATCCAGACCGAGACGACCCCCAACCCCGCGACCCTGAAATTCCTGCCCGGCCGCACCGTGCTTGCCGAAGACACGCGCAATTATCGCAGCGAGGCCGAGGCGGCCGAATCGCCGCTGGCGATCGCGCTGTTCGCCGTTCCGGGCGTCGCCGGCGTCTTCTACGGGTACGATTTCGTCTCGGTCACCAAGGACGAAGCCGCCGACTGGCAGCACCTGAAGCCGGCCATTCTCGGCGCCATCATGGAGCATTTCGTCGCCGGCAGCCCGCTCTTCGCCGGCGAGGCGGTCGCTGCCCTCGACGACGAATTTTTCGAAGCCTCCGACGCCGAGACCGTGGCCGCGATCAAGGAACTGATCGACACGCGGGTGCGCCCGGCGGTTGCTAACGACGGCGGCGACATCACGTTTAAGGGGTTCAAGGACGGCGTGGTGTTCCTGACGATGAAGGGCGCCTGCTCGGGCTGTCCCTCCTCGACGGCCACTCTCCGTCACGGGATCCAGAACCTTTTGAAGCACTTCCTGCCGGAAGTGCGCGAAGTCCGCGCCGCCTGACAGGGCAGTGGCGGCCGAACGTCGGCTCGACAGGAGCGCCGTGACAGGCTAATTGCGGCAGATGCGTCTGATTGCCATCGATACCGCCCTGGATGCCTGTTCCGTCGCCGTCGCGGACGGGGAGCGTGTGCTCGCCGCCACGACCGAAGTTATTGGCCGCGGCCATGCCGAGCGGCTGGTGGCGATGATCGAGGTGGTGATGGCAGAGGCCGGCTGCGGTTTTGCCGATCTCGACCGCATCGTCGTCACCGTCGGGCCCGGCTCGTTCACCGGCATCCGCGTCGGGCTGGCAACGGCGCGCGGTCTGGCGCTTGCGGCCGGCAAGCCGCTCGTCGGCATCCTCACCCTCGATGCGATCGCCCGCTCGGCGCCTGCGACCGGTCGAAGCGTGCTGGTGGCGCTCGATGCCCGCCGTGGCGAGACCTACGCCCGAGCCTATGCCGCCGACGGCCGGCCGCTGGGCGAGCCGCAGGTGTTGACGCTCGCGGCGGCCGCCGATCTGGCGGTCGAGCTCAGGGCCGATCTCCTCGGCTCGGCCGCCGCATTGATTGCAGCGCTGGCTCCTGGCCTCGAAGTTGTGGGAGAGGCAGCCTATCCGCCGATCGCTGCGGTCGCGGCGCTGGGGGCCGTTGCCGCCGTGAGCCCGATCCCGCCGAAGCCGCTTTATCTGCGCGCACCCGATGCCAAGCCGCAGCACGCCGGCGTCATCGCCCGCGCTGTTCCTCCGATTGTCGGGCCGGCAGCCAAGGTGACGCCATGAGCCTCGCGTCGTGGTGGGACCGGATGGTGCAGCGGGCGCCGCTGGTGATCGATACGGCGGTCCCCGACGACGCCGACGCGCTCGCCGGCGTGCACGCCACCTCATTCGCCCACGACTGGAACGCCGAAGAGATCGCCGCGCTGTTGCGTGACGGCAATGTCATCGGTTTCGTCGCCAGGCGCGCCACGGCTTTCGGTCGGCGCCGTGCCGTCGGCCTGCTGCTGTTGAGGACGGCCGCCGACGAGGCGGAAGTGCTGACGCTGGCGGTCGATCCGCGCCTGCGGCGCCTCGGCTGCGGTCTGAAGCTGATGGAGGCCGGCCTGCGCCGCCTCTACCGCGACCGCATCACCGCGCTGTTCCTGGAAGTCGAGGCCGGCAATCAACCGGCCCTTGCGCTGTACCGTCGTCTCGGCTTTACCCAGGTCGGCGAGCGGCGCGGCTACTACGGCCATCCGGACGGCACGAGTTCGACGGCGCTCGTCATGCGGGTCGACCTCACACGATCGAAGCGGCGATGACCCGTGTCCGCGTGATCCTGACGATCGTCTGGTTGGTGGCGGTCACGCTCGTCCTTATCCCGGTGCAGATGCTGGCCGTCGCGGCGGATCGGCCACTCGGCCGGCGGCTGCCGATGTGGTGGCATGGCTTTGCGTTGCGCCGCCTCGGCGTGCGCGTGACCGAGACTGGCGGACCGGCGCCGGACCGGCCGCTGCTGATCACCTGCAACCACGTCTCCTGGCTCGATATTTCGGTGCTGGCGAGCCGCATGCCGCTCTCCTTCGTGGCAAAATCCGAAGTGGCGCGCTGGCCGGTGTTCGGCTTGTTCGCGCGATTGCAGCGCTGCATCTTCGTCGATCGCCAGCGACGCACCGCAACCGCCGCCACCACCCGTGAGATGGGCGCCCGGCTGAAGGCCGGCGATGCGCTGGTGCTGTTTCCGGAAGGCACGTCCAGTGACGGCAACGGCATCCTGCCGTTCCGCTCGTCGCTTCTGGGCGCCACGCGGGCCGCGATCGGCGAGGGCGGTACGGGCACGGTCTGGATCCAGCCGGTGGCGATCCGCTATACCCGCCTGCAGGGCCTTCCCATCGGCCGCCACGAGCGGCCGCGGCTCGCCTGGTACGGCGATATGGATCTGTTCCCCCATCTTCTCGCCGCCTTCCGGCTTGGTGCGATCGACGTCGACGTCGTCTGGGGCGAGCCGATTTCCACGACTGGACGCACCGACCGCAAGGTGCTCGCCGCCAAGCTCGAGCGCCGCGTTGCCGCCCTCTACGCCGGCGTCGAGCCGGTCTGAGCCGGGTTGTTCTTCCCCTCTCCGGCGATTTCGGCTAAAGGACTGCCATGTCGGTGGCGGCGAACCGAGAGGTTCCGGCCGTACGGATGTCGTCCGGGGCCGGACAGCATGGACATCAAGGAGCGGTCGTAACGGATGACGGGTGAGCGGCGTGTGAGCGAGCGCAAGGTCTTCGTGAAGACCTACGGCTGTCAGATGAACGTCTACGATTCCGACCGCATGACCGATATTCTGTCCGCCGAAGGCTACGTCCCGACGACTGCTGCCGAGGTCGCCGATCTCGTCATTCTCAACACCTGCCACATCCGCGAGAAGGCCGCCGAGAAGGTCTATTCCGACATCGGCCGCTATCGTGAACTGAAGGAAGCGCGCGCCCGCGATGGCAAGGCAACGATCATCGCGGTTGCCGGCTGCGTCGCCCAGGCCGAGGGCGCCGAGATCGCCCGGCGCGCGCCGGCCGTCGATCTGGTGGTCGGCCCGCAGTCCTATCACCGCCTGCCGGAACTGATGGCCGAAGCTTCTGCTCGCGGCCGGCATGGCCGGGTGGTGGCGACCGATTTCGACGTCGAAGCGAAATTTGCTGAAATGCCGGCCACCACTCCCGCGATCGCCGCGGCGCGAGGACCGACGGCATTCCTGACCGTCCAGGAAGGCTGCGACAAGTTCTGCACCTTCTGCGTCGTGCCCTATACCCGCGGCGCCGAAGTGTCGCGACCCGTCGCGCAAATTCTCGCCGAGGCCGAGCGGCTTGCGGCGGCCGGCGTGCGCGAACTGACGCTTCTCGGCCAGAACGTCAATGCCTACCATGGCGCAGGCCCCGACGGCGGCCACTGGTCCCTGGCGCGGCTTCTCTACCGGCTGGCCGACATTCCCGGCCTCGACCGGCTGCGCTATACCACCAGCCATCCGCGCGACATGGGCGACGATCTGATCGCCGCCCACGCCGACTTGGCCGCGTTGATGCCCTACCTGCACCTGCCGGTGCAGTCCGGCTCCGACCGGATTCTCGCCGCCATGAACCGCCGGCACGTCGCCGCCGACTATTTGCGCCTCATCGAGCGCATCCGACGCGCTCGCCCCGACATGGCGCTCTCTGGCGATTTCATCGTCGGTTTCCCCGGCGAGACCGATGCTGACTTCGAAGCGACCCTGCGGCTGGTCGAAGCGGTGCGCTATGCCGCCTGCTACTCGTTCAAATATTCGCCGCGCCCGGGT
>JARLIT010000109.1 GCA_031291575.1 Ancalomicrobiaceae bacterium | reverse complement strand
TGGCGCGCCTTACGGGAATCGAACCCGTCTTTACAACGTGAGAGGCTGTCGTCCTGACCGATAGACGAAAGGCGCCGCGTCCGCGGCAAGACAACCTGCCGCGATGAGGCGGTTTCTATAGCCTTGCCCCACTCCCGACGCAAGCGGAATTCAGCCCGTCGAGCATATTGCCGATAGGCCGGCGAGCCGGCCTTTCCGGGCTGTTGCAGCATCGGAATCGGCGTGCCTCGTCACACCGGCCATGCAGCCCGATCGCCGATGTTCGGCGCCGACCGGCCCGGCACTGAGCCGCCTCATCGACCGTTGGCAAAGTCGAGGCGGCGCAGCGTCGTCAGCGACTGCGCGTCGATGATGAGGACCGTCGCCCCTTTCGCCGTCTCCAGCGTCACGACGAGCTTGTCGCCGTCGAGGCGGGCGCCGGTGATCTTGCCGCCATCGGGGAACGGCAGGGTCTGGGTCATCGTCTGCCCGGGCACCATGCTCAAGGAATTTGCCGGCGACATTGGCTGCACCCAGTAGAACTTGTAGAAGATGACGGCGAACAGCGCGGCGAAGCCGAACAGCATGATGCCGCGCGACCACATCATCAGCCGCCTCAGCCGGTCCTGGACGCGCAAGACCGCGGGATCAAGGGGTTTTTCGGGGACGTCGTCGTCGAAGCGGGGATCGGTCATGGGTTCGGTTCGAATGAGAGTGGAACGAGGAAATCCGTTTGCGCAAACCTGGGACGACTGCCACCTCCGATCCGGCAAAGCCGGAGAAGACCGATCTGCCGGCAAAGCAGGCGCTGGCCGAACTGCCACCGGTGACGGCCGTGGCCGCCGATGACGACGAGTTCATCGAACTGGTCAGCGACGTAGCCGAGACCGCCGTTTCCGCCCCGATCGAGGTGACGATCGAGGCGGGCGCCGACCCCGAGCGGCTCGATGCCGCGCTGGCCAAGCGCATCCCCGACCTGTCGCGCTCGCGCTTGAAGGCGCTCATCGCCGAAGGGTGCGTCACCGGCGCGGCCGGGACCTTAAGTGACGCTTCGCGGCGGGTCAACGCGGGCGACCGCTTCGTCGTCACCGTGCCAGCCGCCATAGCGGCGCTCCCCGAGCCCGAGGACATCCCGCTCGACGTCGTCTACGAGGATTCCGACCTCCTCGTCATCGACAAGCCGGCCGGTCTCGTCGTCCATCCGGGCGCCGGCAACTCCACCGGCACGCTGGTCAATGCCCTCCTCCACCATTGCGGCGCCTCGCTGTCGGGCATTGGCGGGGTCAGCCGGCCCGGCATCGTCCACCGGCTCGACAAGGACACCACCGGCCTGATGGTTGTCGCCAAGTCAGACCGGGCCCATGTCGGCCTGTCGAAGCAGTTCGCCGACCACGGCCGCGAGGGCCCGCTCGAACGCGCCTACCAGGCGATCGTCTGGGGAGTGCCGCGGCAATCCGCCGGCACGCTGGAATCCTTGATCGGCCGCTCGCCGAAGGCCCGCGAACTGATGGCAGTGGTGAAATCGGGGGGGCGGGAGGCCATCACCCACTACACGGTGCTGGAGCGCTTCGCCCTGCCGGCGGAAGGCCGGCGTCCGGGCGATCGCCGCGGCGCAACCGGAAACGACGCCGAAGCGATCGCCAGCCTCGTCGAATGCCGGCTGGAGACCGGCCGTACCCACCAGATCCGTGTGCATATGGCCGCCATGGGCCATCCGCTCCTGGGCGATGCCGACTACGGCTCCGGCTATCGCACCAAGATCGACAAATTGCAGAAGTCGGCCCCGAAAGTCGCCGCAGCGCTCCTCGCCCTTGACCGGCAGGCGCTGCATGCCTACCTCCTCGCCTTCGAGCACCCCAAGACCCGCAAAGTCATGCGCTTCGAAGGCGAACTGCCGGCGGATTTCACCCGGCTGCTCGAAGCCTTGAGGGCGCTCTCCGATCAGAAGGCCTGAGGCCGGCGGCTGCAAATGCTGAACAGTCCATTCGACGTTTTGCGCGATGACGCAGAGCCTCGAGCGGCGTAGAGTCTACGTAGTCGTTGCAATGGAGGCGTCGCCGATGTCGACCCCCGAAATCGCCCAGAAAGGCCCGTACCCCGTCGAACTCACCGCTGGCCAGACCGTCTACTGGTGCGCCTGCGGCCGTTCCGCGACACAGCCCTTCTGCGACGGCAGCCACCGCGTCACCGACTTCACGCCGAAACCCTATACGGCATCGAAAGACGGTACCGTTTGGTTTTGCGGCTGCAAACACTCCGGAACGCCGCAAACCTGCGACGGGACCCACCGCAGACTATGACGACGGCCGTAGGCTGGACCGACGACCCTGCGACTGGTCACAGCCCTGTCGCGAGCCGCCATGCCTCGGCCTCACTTTACTCATAGTTCAACATTTCAAAACAATGTGACCTCCCGACCTGAAACTTCTGTCGCGATTTAGCCGAAGTTCGGGTTAGGATGATCACGTGGCAGCCCCTGAAAGTGGGGTGCCACACGGGATCGCCGACGGTCGGGATCCCGGAAAGGCTGGCCAGTGGCGCCGGTGCGCTGCGGCCGACCGACCGATGGACGGGTCCAGAGGACCCGAAAGGAGAGGGTGCATACCATGGCCCAAGCTGTTTCCTTGCCCGCGCTTGCTTCGCTCGAAGGCGGGCTGTCACGCTATCTCGATGAAATCAGGCGGTTCCCGATGCTGGAGCCGCAGGAAGAATACATGCTCGCCAAGCGCTACCAGGAGCACGGCGACGCTCAGGCCGCCCACCGTCTGGTGACCTCGCATCTGCGCCTCGTCGCCAAGATCGCCATGGGCTATCGCGGCTACGGCCTGCCGATCGGCGAAGTCATCTCCGAGGGCAATGTCGGCCTGATGCAGGCGGTCAAGCGCTTCGAGCCGGAAAAGGGGTTTAGGCTGGCGACCTACGCCATGTGGTGGATCAAGGCCTCGATCCAGGAGTACATCCTGCGCTCGTGGAGCCTCGTCAAGATGGGGACGACCGCCAACCAGAAGCGGCTGTTCTTCAATCTCCGCCGCATGAAGAGCCAGATCCAGGCGCTCGACGAAGGCGATCTGAAGCCCGACCAGGTCAAGCAGATTGCCACCAAGCTCGGCGTTTCCGAAGAGGAAGTCACCTCGATGAACCGCCGGCTCGGCGGCGATGCTTCGCTGAACGCTCCGCTCAGGTCCGATGAGGAATCGTCGGAATGGCAGGATTGGCTGGTCGACGATAGCGAGACCGTCGAAACCCGTCTCGGCAACGAACAGGAACTCAGCGGCCGCATGGCGCTGCTGAAGAACGCCCTCGGCGTGCTGAACGATCGCGAGCGGCGCATCTTCGAGGCCCGTCGTCTGTCCGACGATCCGATGACACTCGAGGACCTGTCCGAGGAGTTCGGCGTGTCGCGCGAGCGCGTCCGCCAGATCGAGGTCAGGGCGTTCGAAAAGGTGCAAGATGCGGTGAAGGTGGCCGCGGCGCAGGCCATCGCCACCCGCTCCGTGCCACTCGTCGGCCACGCTGCCAACTGAGGCAATGTCCGATGTCCCATCCGGGCTCGGCGCCTGATGCCGGTCGCAGTGAAGACCGCATCGGGCGTCTCCTTATCGTCCTCGCCAGCTTTCTGATGGCCGCCGGTGTCGTCATTGCTGCGGCTGGGGCGCATGCCGGAGCAGGGCGCGAACTCTCCGCTGCAAGCCTACTGATGACCACCAACGCGCCGATGATCGGCATGGTCGGTCTCGGCATCGCCTGCCGAAAACTCGGCCGCGCCTCGGCCGGCGTCGGCGCTTCCGTCGCGCTTGTCGGAACGGTACTGTTCTCGGCCGACATGATCTCGCGCGCTTACGGTTTGGGCAGCCTCGTAGCCTATGCCGCGCCGACGGGCGGCAGCCTCGTCATTGCCGGCTGGACCATTGTCGGCCTCTGCGGATTGGTGACGTTCGCCAGACGCTGACCGAGGTTTTGGCACTGCCGCCCTCCCCGCCTCTGGCGCCCTGCCCCGGTATCGTGCTAACCCGCTGCGTTTGCCGCAGTTCCCGCGAGTTCGTCATGCACGATCTGTCCCGCCGCCTGCCCGCCTCGGCCTTCCGCTATCAGAACGGCTCGCTCCATTGCGAGGGCGTGGCGCTCGACGCCATCGCCGACAGCCTCGGCACGCCGTTCTACTGCTATTCGGCCGGCCGGCTGAGGGAGCGTTACCGGGCATTCGCGGCGGCCCTCGCCCCCCTCGGCGTTGGCATCCACTTCGCCATGAAGGCCAACGGCAACCAGGCTGTGCTGAAGCTGTTCGCCTCCGAAGGCGCCGGCACCGACATCGTTTCGGGTGGCGAACTCGCCCGCTCGCTCGCCGCCGGCATCCCCGGCGACCGCATCATCTTTTCCGGCGTCGGCAAGACCGCGGCCGAAATCGACGCGGCTCTCGCCAGCGGCGTGCATCAGCTGAACGTCGAGAGTTTCGAGGAGTTGCGGCTCGTCGATGCGATCGCGGCAAGGCGCGGCGTCGTCGCATCCGTCGCCTTGCGCATCAACCCGGACGTCGATGCCGAGACGCACGCCAAGATCACTACGGGCAAGAAGGACAACAAGTTCGGCATCGATGTCGCGCTTCTAGACCGGCTCGACAACGAGGTGAAGGCGCTGCAGAACGTCCGCATCCTCGGCGTTGCCGCTCACATCGGCTCGCAGATCATGAAGGCCACGCCGCTCATCGCCGCCTATCGCCGGCTGGGCGAAATCGCCGACGATCTGAAGCGGCGCGGACTGCCGATCGAACGCATCGACCTGGGAGGCGGCTTCGGCATCCCCTATCGCGGCGAGGCCGAACTCACGCCGGCAAGCCTTGCCACCGCCATTGCGCAAACGGTCGCCGGGCGCGGCTATCACCTCGCCGTCGAGCCGGGCCGCACCCTCGTCGCCGATGCCGGCGTGCTGGTCGCCGGCGTCACCTACGTCAAGGACGCCGGCCACATGCGCTTCCTCGTCCTCGATGCGGCGATGAACGACCTCGTCCGCCCGGCGATGTACGACGCACATCACGACATCGTGCCGGTCAACGAACCGGCGGCCGACGCGGATCTCACCGAATACGACGTCGTCGGTCCGATCTGCGAATCCTCCGACACATTCGACAAGCACATCCGCCTGCCGGAGATGCGGGCCGGCGAGCGCGTCGTCCTGGCGACGGCCGGCGCCTACGGCGCAACCATGTCATCGACCTACAACGCCCGCGCGCTCGCCCCGGAAGTCTTGGTCGACGGCAACCGTTTCGCCGTCATCCGCCGCCGCATCGACATTGCCGAGCAGATTGGCTGGGACCAAGTGCCCGAGTGGATGTGAGCGGAGCCAAACTCGGCCCCTCAACGTCATTGCGAGCCGAAGGCGAAGCAATCCGGAAAGCCACCGAAGAAGACTGGATTGCTTCGCCCTCGGCTCGCAATGACCGGGCGCGTTCAGTCGCCGCGGCTGCGAGCCTCGTTTACTTCCACATCACCGCATAGCTCTCGACCGGCGGCACCGTTTCGATCAGCCCACGCGCCTTCAGGAATTCGGCAAACCGATTGAGCCGGACAGGATCGACCGCTGCCGGGCGATGGGCGAAGCGCGGCAGCGTATCGTAGAAGGCCCGCTTGTTCAGATCGTCGTCCAGCTTGGCATCCGAGGCCTTGAAGATGCTCCAGGCCTCGTCCGGATGGTTCGACAGCCACATCGTCGCCTGCTCGACCGCATCGAGAAAGCGGCGCAGCACGGGATCGTTGGCGCGGTCCTTGTGCGTCAGATAGATCAGCTCATCGTAGGCCGGCACGCCGTTTTCTTCCGGAAAGAACACGCGCGCCTTCTTGCCGGCGAGTTCGAGTTCGGTCGCCTCAAAATTGCGATAGCCGCCGACGACCGCATCGACCTGGCCGGACAGGAGTGCGCCCGAGAGGGCGAAGTTGACGTTGACCAGTTCGACGTCTTTCAGCGTCAGCCCGACCGAGTGCAGCATCTCGCCGAGGATGGCATCCTCGAAACCGGTGACCGAGAAGCCGATCTTCTTGCCCTTCAGGTCGGCGAGCGACTTCACCGGGCCGGCATCGAGCGCCATCACCGTGTTCAGCGGCGTTTCGATCAGCGTGCCGAAGCGGACGAGCGGCAGCCCCTCCTTGACCGCAAGCATGTGATCCGGCTGATACGAAATGCCGATGTCAGCCTGTTTGGCCGCCACAAGGCGCGGCGGCGCACTCGGATCGGCCGGTGCGATCAGCTCCACCTCCAGCCCGGCCGCCTTGAAGAACCCCTTCTCCTTGGCGATGACGAGCGGCGCGTGGTCCGGATTGACGAACCAGTCGAGAACCACCGAGAGATGGTCGGCGGCAGCGGCCGATGCCGCGAGCCCAAGGAAGAGAGCCGAGGCGATGAGCAGTCGTTTCATCTGTGAATCCTGTCTTCGTGCGGTTTCGTGAGGGGATCAGCGCGCCGTTTCCGGCGCCCAGGGAACGAGGTGCCGGGTGGCAGCATCGACGGCGAGGCGGATGACGACCGCGAGGGCGACGACGACGGCAAGTGCGGCGAACATGAAGTCGGTCTGCAGCCGGGCGTTCGCCTGCATCATGACCAGGCCGAGTCCGGAGGAGGCGCCGACCCATTCGCCGATGATGGCGCCGATCGGGGCGACCGTTGCCGCCATTCTGAGTCCGGAGACGAGACCGGGCAGCGCCGCCGGCAGGCGGATGACCGTCAATCGCTGCCAGCGGTCGGCGCCATAAAGGGTGGCGAGATCGAGCAGACCGGCATCCGTCCGCGACAGCCCGTCATGGAAGGCCGAGGCGACCGGAAAGAAGATGATGATCGTCGCCATCACCACCTTCGAGGCGAGCCCGAAGCCGAACCACAACACCAGCACCGGCGCGATGGCGAACGTCGGCAGCGACTGCGAGGCAACGATCACCGGCGTCGCCAAGCGGGCAAAGCGCGGGCTCGCCGCCATGACCAGCGCTAAGACGGCGCCGAACAGGCAGCCGGCCACCAGCCCGAGCCCGATTTCGAGCGCGGTCGTGGCACCATGGGTGAGAAGCTCGGGCCAGCGTCGGATGAAGGCGAGGACCACGCGGTCAGGCCCCGGCAGGATGAACGGCTCCGGCCGCGCCACCGCGACGATCGCCCACCACACGGCGAGCGGCGTGACGACCGTTGCGACGATCCGTCCGGCGTGCGCCAGCCGCGGGCTCATGCCCGACGGTCCGAAGCAGTCTGCAACGAGAGGGGAATTTGGCCCAATGCACTCCTCCATCGGCGAACGGGCCGACCGACGGAAGAGCTACCAGAGGGCGACGCACAAGAAGCGTCGAGGCGGCAAGCCATCCGTTCCCGTCCCTTCGCCGGCATGACCCGGATCAGGTTCAAAGGGTCCGGCGTCGAAGCCTTATTCGGCTACGCCATCTCAGCTCTCTTGCGGGAGCACCCCTCGGAACAAGGCTGCACCATGACCGAAAGCGGCCGGCCCGGCAAGCCTTTTGCTCGGTGCCAATCGCGCCGCTGGCGCATACCGGCTAACGTCATGGTTCGAGGCGCGGCGCGGCGGGGCCAGTCAGGAAGAGAAGGACGACCAATCGTCATTGCCAGCCGAAGGCGAAGCAATCCAGAAAAAGCGGGTCGCGAATTGTCAGCAGTTTGCGAGCGATTTCCCAGCGGGGCTATTCACGCCAGACACCTGGATTGCTTCTGCTCAAGCTCGCAATGACGAAGTCTGCGGGTCAGCGGCCTGCCGGGCTACCCGCCACTCGACCATGCAGCGAAGGCGTCGGAGAAGACGCGATCGCCGGCACCGGCCTTTTCCAGGCTGAGCATGGCGCGCCGGTTGGTGTCATAGACGATCGGGATGTCGATCCAGCCGCGCTCTTTCATCAACTGCAGATTGCGCGCCTTATTGGCATCGTCGGCGTAAAGCGCGATCCAGAACGTGCCGTTCGGCACCTTGGCCGTGGCGCCGGCGAGCGGATCGCCGCCGCGCGACTGTTCGGTCGCCCGCATGATGACGCCCGGAACCCGGGTGATGCCCTTATCCTTGAAGTCCGGCGCCAGCTTGAATTCAAGCTTCAGCATGTGGCTCGCCTGCAGGCTGGTGTCGACGTTGGGTTCCATCGACAGCAGCATCACGATGCCGCGCTCCGGGATTTCCACCCGGGCCTTCAGCCGCGTCACCATCGGCTTGTCCGGCTGGTTCGAAGGTTCCTTCACCGTCTGCCAGACGACCTTGCCCTGCGTCGTCACCGGCTGCGTGGTGCCGTCGGACGGCTCTTCCAACAACGTTGCCTTCTGCACGATCGGCGGTACCTCGCCGGTGGCGGCGGGGGCCGAGGGAAGCGCCTGCTGGGTCGCGGGGCTTGCCGGCGGCGGTTGCGGCGTCTGTCCGGTTGAGGACGGCGCCACTTCGCTCTGCCCGCCCGGCCCATTGGGCGAGGCGGCATCGGGGCCGGGGCTGATCGGCTGGGTGGTCACCACCTTGACGCCGCCAGGAGTGCTCGTCTTGCCGCCCGGGCCTTCGTCCGGCAGCAACCGATCGGTCGACTTGACGGTGGCCTTCTCGGTCGATGGACGCGGTGTGCCGGCACCGATGCGCTCCTTCTGCGCACCGATATAGGCAGCGATCACGTCACGCTGCATGTAGATGGCGGTTCCGCCGAGCGCCACCACGGCCGAAGCGACGACAAGCCCGATCACCAGCGGCCAGCGCGACGACCGCGGACGCGGCTCCGGCGCCGCTTCACCCTCGCGTCGGGCGGTCCCCCGCCGAGTGGGCTCGGTGCGCGACGACCGACCACGCTGCCGGTCGCGTCCGCCGCTCGTCGATTGGTCCTCGTCAAGCGGCGGCTCTGTGGCCGAGAGCGCCTCGCGAGCCCGCTTGGCCGAAGCCGACGTCGCCGCGCCCAGCCGGTCGATATCGTCGACCGCCTTCTTCAGCGCAGCGGTCTGCACCGGCTGGGTAACGCCCTCCATCGCTCCGGGACTACCCGCGGCAGCGCCGAGCTTGGCAATTTCGAGGGACGAGCGGCGTTTCAGCCCGCCGGTAACAGCACGATCGCCGCCTGTCGGTCCGCGCGTCGTTTCGCCGGGCGGCGGCGGCATGGTGTCGGCCGGCGGCCGCGTACGTCCCGTCGCCATTGGAGGCGCCGGAGGCGACCGCGTCGCAGCGTCCCTCGGACCCTCGACCTTCGCCTTGTCCGCCGGCGGCACGGGCATCGTCGTCGGGCCGGTTCGCTCGGTCGAACTGGTCCGCTCGGCCGCGACCGTCCGCTCGGTCGTCGGTGGCGTCGTACCGGCGCGGATTGGTGTGACGGGCGTCTTCGTCGGCGCGGTCTTCTCCGCCGGCGCACGCATCTCGGCGCGGTGCGGTGGCGTATCGCCAGGGCGCGCGGCCGAATGGTCACCGGTCGGCGGCTCGACGGACGGCTTCGACTCCGGATTCCGGGTCTCGGTCGCCTTGGTCTCGGTCGGCTTGGTCTCGGTTGTCGGCCGCTGCTCGGTTGGCCCGTGCGCCCGATCGAGCGAGGCCACCCGGCTCAGCGCCTGCGACAGGAGACCCTTGGCAGCCTCCGATTCCACCTTGCGGATGGCGTCTTCGAGCTGAAGCCTCTGCTGGGTAATCTCGGAAGCGGTGAGTGGCGGATCGAAGGATTTCAGCTGCTGGACGAGGGCCGAGCGCGCCTTTTCATAGACGGCTCGGCGTGCCTCGCCGGTCGGTTCGGCGAGACCGCTGATAGCCCGTTTGAGAATCGCGTAATAATCAGCCATCGTCAGCCTCTGGCCACCCCGACCGCGTCAACCCTGAAACCTCCCGCGCGTCCGCAGTTCAATCCTGGAAGGGATCCTGCACCAGAATGGTGTCGTCGCGCTCGGGGCTCGTCGACAGCATGGCCACCGGGGCGCCGATCAATTCCTCGATGTATCGCACATATTTTACCGCCTGTGCCGGAAGTTCGGCCCAGCTGCGCGCCCCCCTGGTCGATTCCTTCCAGCCGGGCACCGTCTCGTAGATCGGCTCGACGCGCGCCTGGGCTCCCTGCGCCGCCGGAAAATAGTCGAGCTCTTCTCCGTCCAGGCGATATTTCACACAAACCTGGATCTCGTCGAGGCCATCGAGCACGTCGAGCTTGGTCAAGGCGATGCCGTTGATGCCGGAAACCTGCACGATCTGGCGAACCAGCACCGCATCGAACCAGCCGCAGCGACGCTTGCGCCCGGTATTGGTGCCGAACTCCTTGCCGCGCGATCCGAGGAATTCGCCGACGTCGTTCTTCTGCTCGGTCGGGAACGGGCCCTCGCCGACACGCGTCGTGTAGGCCTTGGTGATGCCGAGCACGTAACCGATGGCGCCGGGCCCGAGGCCCGAACCGGTCGCAGCCTGCGCCGCAACGGTGTTCGACGACGTCACGAACGGATAGGTGCCGTGGTCGATGTCGAGAAGCGCGCCCTGCGCCCCCTCGAACAGGATGCGATCACCGGCGCGGCGGTGCTGATCCAGGAGCCGCCAAACGGTGTCGATATAGGGGATGAGCGGCGCTGCCACGTCCGCCAGTTCGGCGTAGATCGTCTCGACCGCCACCTCCGGCTGGCCGTAGCCCCGCCTCAGCGCATTGTGATGCGAAAGCAGCCGCTCAATCTTCGGACGCAGCGTGTCGAGCGTCTTCAGATCCATCACCCGAATGGCGCGCCGACCGACCTTGTCTTCGTAGGCGGGGCCGATGCCGCGCCCGGTCGTACCGATTCGCGTGCCGGGATTGGAGGATTCCCGCCACTGATCCAGTTCGCGATGCAGCGACAGGATGAGCGTGGCATTGTCGGCGAGCCGCAGCTTCTCCGGCGTGACTTCGACGCCCTGCCCCTTCAACTTGGCGATTTCGGCGATGAAGGCATAGGGGTCGACGACGACGCCGTTGCCGATCATCGACAATTTGCCCTCGCGCACGACGCCTGACGGCAACATCGCAAGCTTGTAGGAAATACCGTCTATGACGAGCGTGTGGCCGGCGTTGTGGCCGCCCTGAAACCGCACCACGACATCAGCCCGCTCAGAAAGCCAATCGACGATCTTGCCCTTGCCCTCGTCGCCCCACTGCGACCCCACTACGACGACGTTGGCCATGGTACTCCTTCCCTATCGACATCCAATTGAGTGCTCGCGGCCGGTGCCTCGGACGGCTTCACTCCGCCCCGATGCACCCCCGCCGGCGCCCGCTACGACGAGCACCGCTGAAGCTCTTAAGTCAAGTTTCGCCCCGATGGAATGATCCAGCAGGAAACGAGACGCCGTAAGAGGCGCCCCTCGCGCCGCTCGCCCGCCCGACCGACCCCGTCAAACACATCGGGCGGGCGACTATAGCCATTCTTGCCGCGCCTGACGACCCCGTAAAGTCGGCCAGAATGCTTGCGCAGGATGCTCGTCGACGGACCGCCGCGACACTCCGTCGACGAGGTGAATCGCTCTCCATCGCCAATCCGGAGCGCCGATTCAGCCGTTACGTGATTTCATGTGACGGCATCGCGTTCCGAGCTTCGGCCCCCCGGAGAAACGCCGGGACCGCGCCGCCGTCGAGCCTGCCTACTTGTCGGCGTTGGTCATCGTCACCATGCGGTCGGCCGGGAACTTCACCCGCCAGCCGACACGGATCTCCTTTTCTTCACCGGGCTTCAGGTCGAAGGCCCAGTTCATCACGCCGCGGCGGTCTTCAACATTCACCTTCGTCGGCGGAGTCATCGACTGCAGCTTGTCGACGACGATGTCGGCCGCTTCCGACACTGGGATCTGGTCCTCCACCGTGACCGGCACCGGCCGATCGCGCAGGTTCTTGACCTTGATCTTGAAGTCGTGCGTCTCGAAATGCGTCGTCGTAAAGGTGCCGGTCTCACCCTCGGACTGCTTGACCGCCACCCGCTCGACCTTCACCCGGTCGTCCTCGCCGAAACCGAGCTTGACGTCGTCGCCCGAGGCGACGAACGGCAGGTTGCCGGTACCGACGAATTCGCCGTCACGGTAGATCGACACCCGGCCGGGCAACAGCGAGGCATCGCCCTGCGGCCGGAACGACGCGGTCAGATAGGCGATGGCGGCAAGCCGCGGCGCCGTCTTGATGGAGAGCTGCGGTTCGAGTTTGGAACTCGCCACTTTCATCGATCGCCCGCCGACACCGGTTTCCACGCTCACCTTGCCCGGCACGTGGAACACGGCCGTGGTGCCGGTCGAATCGAGTTGCGCCTCCTGCTCGCTGGCGGGCTTCGGCTGCTCGGGCGGCGGAGGAGGGACCATCTGCGCCCGCGGAGCCGCCTCGTCCTGGGCCTCCGGCATCGGCGCACGCGACGACTTCAGCGCAAATCCCGGAGCCGGTGCCGCCGCCATCGGCATTGGCGGCTGCCAATATTGCATGATCATCGGCTTGACGACCGGAGCCGCCGTGCCGCGCGACGGACGCGCCGTCGACAGCGTCAGATCGACGTCGCTCCAGTCTTCGCCCGTCGCCTGGCGGACGAGCGCCCGGGTGACGAGTTCGACCGAGGGCTTCTCGGTGCCGGAACCGCTGGTCAGTCGGGCGTCGTAGACCGGCTGCCAGCCGGCCCGCGTCATGCGGTAGGAAATACGGAAGGTGGCATCCCCCCCGGCGTCGGCGGCCAGCGCCACGCGCGCCTCCCCGTGCCGGCTCGACGGTTGCGGCTGATGGCCGATGTCGGCCCGGATGCGGGCGATCTCGTCGTCGATGGCGGATTGGCGCACATGGGCCGCCCGAATCACCCCGAGGGATTCGTCGATGCCCTCCGCGAACACGGTCCAGCTGTCCTTGATCAGGTTCGGCGCCGTCTTGCCCTCGCCTATCCCTTTGACGAAGCCTTCGGTCGACGCCGAGCCGAGCCGCTCGATCAGCTTCAGCTTTGCTTCGGCGGCCTTGATCCGGTCGTCCAGCCCGGCGTGTTCGTCGTTGAGCGTACGGATCTTCTGCTCGGCCTCGCTGGTCAGCTTCACCTCCGGCGGAGGCGGCGTGACGGTGCGAATATCGACCGAACCGATCTCGATGCGCGGGCCGCCCGACGCTTCGACACGGACGGATTCCGCATCGATGCCGGCCGGCAAATCGGTGACGACCACGACCTGCGCCCCGGCGTCGAGATGCACCTTGAGCGAGCGCACCACCTGCGCCTGGTCGGGAAATACCGTCACTGCATCAATCTTGGAGGAGCCCGAAATGTCGGCGGCCTGCACTGCGCCGCTCGCGAGGGCGAGCGCTGAAACCGCGATGGATCTGAACATGCGTATCTCCCTTTGAAAGTCGTTGACGTCTTGGCACTGAAATGAGGGCACGAGCCCCAG
>JARLIT010000108.1 GCA_031291575.1 Ancalomicrobiaceae bacterium | reverse complement strand
GATCGTGCGGTCCATGTCGCCGGGCGAGGCGCGGCGCCAGCTGAGCTTTTACTGGGGCCATTTTCCTTGGCTCGGCAGCGGCACCATCGCCATGGACGAGACGTTCGACGCGGTTGCCGCCCGGCGATAGCGCGCGCCGGCAGGCCCGCCCGCTGTATCGAGGGCCGATCCGCATTTCTGCCGAAGCGATGCTGGCCCCGCGCTTGCTTTGCCGGCGTCGCGGCGCAGCTGCCGCCAAAAGGAAGATCATGCCCTACGCCCGCATCCACCGCCTGCCGATGTCCGCGCCGAACGACACCTCAGCCATCGAACGTGCCATTGTTGCCGGCACGCTGTCCCCCGCCGAGATCGTCGCTGTCCTGGCCAAGACGGAGGGCAACGGCTGCGTCAACGACTTCACCCGCGGCTACGCCGTGCAATCGCTGAAGCAGCTGTTGTCGCGCCATCTGTCGGCGGCGGCGGTCGATCGCGTGTCGATGGCGATGTCCGGTGGCACGGAAGGCGGGCTCGCGCCGCATTGGCTGGTGATTTCGGTGTGTGCGGCCAAGCATCCGGTCGCCGGGCCGGCGCTTGCCGTCGGCCGCACCTCGACGCGCGATCTCCTGCCGGAGGAAATCGGGCGGGTGGCGCAGGTCGATCTTGTCGCCGACGCCGTCCGCGCGGCGATGGACGAGGCAGGGATCGCCTCGTCGGCGGACGTGCATTACGTCCAATTGAAATGCCCACTCCTCACCGCCGAGCGGATCCGGGCCGCGAAGGCGCGGGGAGGCACGGTCGCCACCGGCGATACGCTGAAATCCATGGGGCTGTCGCGCGGTGCCTCGGCGCTCGGCGTTGCCGTGGCGCTCGGCGAAATCGACCGCTCGGCAATCGACGACGAGGCGATCGGCACCGCCCGCGCGCTGTGGTCCGGCGTCGCCAGCGCCTCGGCCGGGGTTGAACTGATGGAGGTCGAGGTGGTGGTGATGGGGATGAGCGCGGCCTGGTCCGGCGACCTCGTCATCGATCACGCGGTGATGGCCGATGCCATCGACACCGATCCCATACGCGATCTTCTCGATCGGCTCGGCTTCGATAGCCGCCGCCAGATCGGGCCGGCCGATCGCTCCCGCCTCGTCGCGCTGTTGGCCAAGGCGGAGGCCGCCTCCGACGGGACCTTACGCGAGACCCGCCACACCATGCTCGACGATTCCGATGTCTCGTCGACGCGCCATGCCCGCGGCTTCGTCGCCGGCGCGCTCGCCAGCCTCGTCGGCACGGCGGAGATCTTCGTCTCCGGCGGCGCCGAACATCAGGGCCCCGACGGCGGCGGTCCCTGCGCCATCATCGCCCGGCGGAAGGCGCCCTGAGGTCGCTGATCGCCTCCGACGAGACATTGCCCGACGTCGCGGCGGACCAACCCGGTGTCCGTCCGGCGCGCGTCGTGTGCTGAAGATATGGGCAATCTGATCAGTGCAGTTGCCTCGCATCGCGGCAACTATCGTTCTTTTCGGGTGACGTGCAACGGTATATGGGATTGCATGCACGACGCCCCCTGGCACGCCCCTTGCTGCCGCGATCGGCAGCAAAACGTGCATGGTTGTCCGCCCGAGGCCAATCCGGTCGGGGCGGCGGCAGATCGGCAATCCGGGCAAGGTGCTGCCCGCTTGAGGATGATTGGATATGGCGGCTTCCGTTCCCGCGAGCCTCGACATTGCGTCCCTGAAGGCTGCCTACGCCGGCAATCTGAAGCCGATCGACGTCGTCGACGAGATCGAGCGCCGCATCGCCGCGCATGCCGATCCGGCGCTGTTCATCTCGCGACCGAGCCTTGCCGATCTGCACGCGCGGGCGCTGGCGCTCGGCAAGGCGGATGCCGCCCGGCTGCCGCTCTACGGCATTCCCTTTGTCGTCAAGGACAATATCGATGTCGTCGGGATGCGGACGACCGCCGCCTGCCCGGATTTCGCCTATGAGCCGGACAAAAGCGCCACCGTCGTCGCCCGGCTGGAGGCGGCCGGGGCGATCCTGATCGGCAAGGCCAATCTCGACCAGTTTGCCACCGGCCTCGTCGGGGTGCGCTCGCCCTATGGCGTACCGCGCAATGCCTTCGATGGCGACTACATCCCCGGCGGCTCGTCGTCCGGCTCGGCGACGAGCGTTGCCTCGGGCCTCGCCTCGTTCTCGCTTGGCACCGACACCGCCGGCTCCGGCCGCGTTCCCGCTGGCCTCAACAACCTCGTCGGGCTGAAGCCGACGCCCGGGCTGATATCCACCTCCGGCGTGCTGCCGGCCTGCCGCACGCTCGATTGCGTGTCGATCTTCGCCTTGACCGTCGCCGATTCCTGGGCAGTCGCCGAAATCGCCGCCGGCTACGACGGTGAGGATCCCTACTCGCGCCAGATCCCGCTCGGCGTCCGAGGCCGCGCGCCGCAGACGGTGCGCTTCGGCGTGCCGGGCCCCAAGGACCGCCGGTTCTTCGGCGACACCCTCGGCGAGGCGGCCTACGTGCAGGCAATCGCGCAGCTGAAGCACGCCGGTCATCAGGTGATCGAGATCGATTTCGAGCCGTTCTTTGCTGTGGCCCGGCTGCTCTACGAAGGCCCCTGGGTGGCCGAACGCTATGCCGCGATCCGCTCCTTCATCGAGGAGGACGCCAGCCGGCTGCACCCGGTGACAAGAGCGATCACGCTCGGCGCGACGAGCCGCACGGCGATCGATGCGTTCGAGGCCGTCTACGCGCTGGCGGCTGGCCGGCGCGCCACCGAGCCGGTGTGGCTTGCGATCGATGCGCTGGCGGTTCCGACGGTTCCCCGCTTCTGGAGGGTCGAGGAAGTCGAGCACGACCCGATCGCCACCAATTCAGCGCTCGGCACTTATACCAATTTCGTCAACCTGTTGGGGCTATCGGCTCTCTCCGTGCCGGTCGGCTTCCGCACCGATGCGCTGCCCGCCGGTATTACACTGATCGCGCCCGGCGGCCGCGATGCCTGGCTGTCGGCGGTCGGCGGAGCGATCGAGGCCGAAGCGGCGCCACCGCTCGGCGCCACTGGCTTGCCGCGTCCCCTGGCGGGCGATCCGGGTGCGCAGGTGCCCGACGGCATGATCGGCATCGCCGTCGTTGGCGCGCACCTCTCCGGCCTTGCCCTCAATCGCGAACTGACCGACCTCGGTGCCAGTTTCGTCCGGACGGCCGAGACGATACCCGCCTATCAACTCTACGCGCTGCCCGGCGGGCCGCCGCAACGCCCCGGTCTGGTGCGCGTGGCCGACGGCGAGGGACATTCGATCGAGACCGAGATCTGGGCGCTGTCGCCCGATGGCTTCGGCCGCTTCGTCGCCGCCATTCCGGCGCCGCTCGGCATCGGCACGCTGCAACTCGCGGACGGAGCGAGTGTCAAAGGATTTCTCGCCGAGGGGATCGCGACGGCCGGCGCGCTCGATGTCTCCCATTACGGCGGCTGGCGCGCCTTTCTGGCGGCGGCCGGCGGCTGAGCTCCCCGTCATGGTGAGGTGCGAGGCGCAGCTGAGCCTCGAGCCATGAAGGGCGTCTCCCAACATGATGCCTAGCCGGACGTGCTCTGCGGACCTATTCCCGCCCGGAGAACACCGTGAACGAGTGATGCACCGAGCCGATGTGCGTGCGCATCTCGCGCGCAGCGGCGTCCCGGTCGCCCCTGAGGATCGCCTGCATCACCCGGTCGTGCTCCTCATGGCTGACGGCGAGACGGCCGAGCGTGCGGAACTGCGCCCGGCGGAACGGGCTCAGGCGCAGCCGCACGTTCTTCACCGTCTCACTGAGGAAGCCGTTGTGGCTGGTCGCGTAGATGAAGTCGTGGAAGCGCTCGTTTGCCTCGGTGTAGCCGACGAGGTCACCGGCCCTGACCAGCACCTCCGCCGCATCCTGCATGTCGAGCAGTTGCTGACGTTCGGTGGGCGAGATGGTTGCCGCCGCATAGCCGGCGCAGAGCGCCTCGAGATCGGCCATCACCTCGAACATCTCTTCCAACTGCCGCTCGGTGATGGCGGCGACGACCGCGCCGCGATGCGGCCGATGCTCGACGAGGCCGGCGGCGGCGAGTTCTCGCAGCGCTTCGCGCACCGGAGTGCGCGATACGCCGTGCCGCTCGGCGAGCGTCTTTTCGTCGAGCGCCGTGCCCGGCGGCAACGTCCCGTCGACGATCAGGTCGGCGATCTCCTGGCGCAGTCGCTCGCCGTGGGTGACCCCGTTCGGACGCGGTGCGATCTGCCCGGATGTCGCGCGATCGGCTCTGTCCGCTGACTTGCGGCGGATAGGCTTCGTTTGGCTGCGCTGGCGCAGCATGGCAGGCTCCTTGGTGTGCGCCCGCGGGATCTTCCGCACCATAGCATCACGACTCAGACGGTCTGAGTCTGGTGACGAGCAAATACGGGGCCAAGCCGGAATGTCGAGTGTCGAGTGACCTCGGACGCACTTTGCCTTCGCTTATCGGAAATTTGGCGTGAATGTTGCGATTCGTTCGGATTGCCGCGTTGCGATCCCGTCGCGTAGCGTCTGGCTGTGGAGTCGGGGCGGCGGGATACGAGGAGACGGCATGAGCGAGACGATTCCCATCATCGATCTGTCCGGCGGCAGGTTTTCCGACGCCGCCGAGACGGCCCGGATCGGCCAGGAGATCGGCGCCGCCTGCCGGACCATCGGCTTCTTCTATTGCGTCAACCACGGCATCGATCTCGGCTTGCGCGACGAGATATTTCGCCAGTCGGCCGCCTTCTTTGCGCTGCCGATCGTCGACAAGGCGGCCCTGTCGATCGCTCGCGTCGGCGACAATCGCGGCTACGTCGGGCTGAAGGCCGAGGCGCTCGACCCGACCAAAGGCGGCGACGGCAAGGAGGCCTTCAACATCGGCTATGATCCGGGCTTTGATGGCGGAGAGGCCGGCTCGGCCAACGCCTGGCCGGCGCTGCCGGGCTTTCGCCTTGCCGCTGAACGCTATTTTGCCGCCTGCCTGACGCTCGGACGTGGGCTGCACCGAGCGATCGCCACAGACCTGGGGCTCAAAGCCGACTTCTTCGCCGACAAGTTCACCCGGCCGATGGCGACGATGCGGCTCCTTCACTATCCGTCGGTGGACCACGCCAACGGCGATCTCGGCGCCGGCGAGCACACCGACTACGGCAATCTGACGCTCCTGGCCACCGATGAGGTCGGCGGTCTCGAAGTCCGCCGGCGCGACGGGGAGTGGCTCAGGGCACCCGTCATTCCCGGCGCCTATGTGGTCAATATCGGCGACTGCCTGATGCGCTGGACCAACGACATCTATCGCTCCACCCCGCATCGCGTCGTCTCGCCCTCGGGGCGGGAGCGCTATTCCATCGCCGTCTTCCTCGACCCGAACCAGGAGGCGGAGGTGGCGGCATTGCCCGGCACGGTGGCGCCGGGCGCCGTGCCGAACTATCCGCCGACGACCGCGCTCGCCCATCTGACAGAGCGGCTCAATGCCACCTATGCCTTCCGCCGGCAGGCATGAGCGGTTCCATGACTGCGCCGGTTTTTTAGGCAAAAGACCGCAAAAGACGCATGCCGTGCATACAATATCGCTCCTGCATAGGTAGTTACCTCGAGCAGGTTGATGCGGACGGATGCCACGAATTTGCCCGTCGTAGGAGCAAGCCGGCAGTGCGCCGCCCCAGCCGCCGGTCGATCGAGCCGGACATCCAGCGGGGCGGCGGCATTGCCCGGCCCACCGGGCGGGGGACGCTAGCGCCGAGATCTATATTGATAAAAACGCATAATAACAAGGTATTATCGAGGAAACCTCATACGGCTGTCGCCGCTGCCGAGCCGCCGTCCGGCGCGTCTTGCTCTGGCAGTCCCGGCACTTTGCCGGATCGCTTGCCGGCGGCGACCGCAATGTTCGCCGGGAAAGGTCTGACCGATCTGTGGGCAGTGGGCGCTGCCACGGCGCGTGTGCCGGCTTCCGACGGCATACATCGGCAGAACGCCGTAACTCTATGATGTAGTTTGGTTAAATTCGGATCTCCCGGTTTCCCGGCGCCTCTCCGGCGTTAGTCCGCAGGCAGTTGGCACGTCGATTGCGACTCCCAGGAAGGATCGACGCGGAATTGTATGCAATTGGCGTCGCGAAGATGCAGCAACGGAGTTACCCCATGTCCCATCCCCCCCTGTCCCGCCGTCGCCTGTTGCAGACCGCTTCGGCCGCTGGCGCCTTCGGCCTCGTGGCTCCCTTCGGCTTCAGCCGTCCCGCCCGCGCCGGCGACCTCACCATCGGCATTGTCTATGTCGGTCCGCGCGATGACTTCGGCTGGAACCAGGCGCATGCCGTTGCTGCCCAGGCGCTGAAGAAGGTTCCCGGCGTCAAGGTTGTCGAGGAAGAGAACGTGCCGGAGACGGCTGCCGTTTCGAAGACGATGGAATCGATGATCGAGCTCGACGGCGCCGGGCTGATCTTCGCCACCTCGTTCGGTTACTACTCGCCGTTCGTGGTCGAAGAGGCCAAGAAATACACCAAGGTGCAGTTCCGCCATGCCGCGCCGTTGTGGAAGAAGGGCGACCCTGAGAACGCCGGCGGCTACTTCGGCTATCTCGACCAGGCCCACTATATCGACGGCATCGCCGCCGGCCTGTCGACCAAGTCCAACAAGCTCGGCTTCGTCGCGGCCAAGCCGATCTCCTCGGTCCTGTCCAACATCAATTCCTTCCTCCTCGGCGCCCGCAAGGTGAACCCGAAGGCGACGGTGCAGGTGATCTTCACCGGTGATTGGTCGCTGCCGGTGCGCGAAGCCGAGGCCACCAACGCGCTAATCGATGCCGGCGCCGACGTCATCACCTGCCACGTCGACAGCCCGAAGGTCGTCATCCAGACCGCGGAAGGTCGCGGCGCCAAGACCTGTGGCCACAATGCATCCCAAGCGCCGCTCGCGCCCAAGGGCTTCATTACCGGCGCGGAATACAAGTGGGAGACGATCTACAAGTCGTACGCCGAGACGCTGTCGAAGGGCGGCACGCTGCCGAACATGCTGTCGGGTGGCTACGACCTCGACTTCGTGCAGAATACGCCCTACGGCGCCGGCGCGACGCCGGAAGCGATCAAGGCGGCGGATGCAGCCAAGATCGAGCTGAAGGCGAAGAAGCCCTATTACGTCGGCGAACTGAAGGACAACAAGGGCAACGTCGTCATTCCAGCCGGCAAGTCCTACGCGCCTTACGATCCGTGGATCGATTCGATCAACTTCCTCGCCGAAGGCGTCGTCGGCTCGATCTCGTAAGGAGTGTAGGCCGGCTTTCGCCGGGATGACAACGCCTGTAGCGAGATCGGTCGATTGTCGGGCGCCGGTCTCGCTGCGCGAGGCGCAAGCCGAGCCTAG
>JARLIT010000014.1 GCA_031291575.1 Ancalomicrobiaceae bacterium | reverse complement strand
CTCAAGCCAATCGGCTGAGCGCTTCCTTCACCTTGGCAAGCCGCCCCGTCGCGGCCTCGTGCCGGTCGCGCTGCTCCTCGATCGCCTCTTCCTTGGCCTTGGCGATGAATTGCGGATTGTTGAGCTTAGTCTCGATCTTGGCAATCTCGTCGGCGAGCTTGGCCTGATCGGTCGTCAGCCGCTTGCGCTCGGCGGCGAAGTCGATGATGCCTTCGAGCGGCAGGCAGGCGGTCGCCTCGCCGGTGATGATCTGCGCCGAGGCCGCCGGTGTCGCATCGGACAGCGTCACGTCCGAGATACGCGCCAACCGCTTCAACGCCGCCTCGTTGGCGACGAGCCGCGCCTTGGTGACTTGACCAGCTCCCACCAGCACCAACGGAACTTGCGCGCCCGCCGGCACGTTCATCTCGGCCCGGACCGAGCGGATCTCGGAGATGAGATTGACCAGCCAGTTGATCTCGTCGGCGGCGCCGTCCGGCTTGATGTCGAGCGCCGGCCAACGGGTCAGGACGAGGAGATTGTCGCGGGAAATCCCGGCGGCTTCGGCCGTCTTCGCCCACAGTTCCTCGGTCAGGAACGGCATGAACGGATGCAGGATCTTCAGGATCTGGTCGATCGCCCAGGCACAGGTCGCCCGCGTTTCGACCTTCGCCTCTTCGGGCTCACCCTGCAGGACCGGTTTCGCCAGTTCGAGATACCAGTCGCAGAAGGTGTTCCAGACGAAGCGATAGACGGCGTTGGCGGCATCGTTGAAGCGATAGGCCTCGATCGCCGCGGTCGTCTCGGTGACCGCCCTGGCCGTCTCGACGACAATCCAGCGGTTGAGCGTCTCGGTAACACTGCCGGGGTCAAAATCGGGCTTCAAGAGGCAGCCGTTCAGCTCGGCGAAGCGGGCGGCATTCCACAGTTTGGTGGCGAATTTGCCGTAGCCCTCGACGCGGGCGATGGCGAGCTTGATGTCGCGCCCCTGTGCCGCCATCGCGGCGAGCGTGAAGCGCAAGGCGTCGGCGCCGTAGTCGTCGATCAGGCCCAAGGGATCGATGACGTTGCCCTTCGACTTCGACATCTTGGCGCCCTTCTCGTCGCGGACGAGGGCGTGGATGTAGACGGTGTGGAAGGGCTCGGTCTTCATGAACTCGATGCCGGACATCATCATCCGGGCGACCCAGAAGAAGATGATGTCGAAGCCGGTGACCAAGACAGAGGTCGGATAGTAGCGGGCGAGTTCCGGCGTCTTGTCGGGCCAGCCGAGGGTGGAGAACGGCCACAAGGCCGAGGAGAACCAGGTGTCGAGCACGTCCTCGTCGCGCTTCAGGAAGCCCGAGGTGGCCCCTTCCGCCCTGAGGTCCGACGCCTTGGCGAAATTCAGGTACCCGGTCGTCAGGTAGTGCCGGATGGCCTCGTCATAGGCCTCCTTCTCGCTATAGGCGACGAAGACATAGCCGTCCGGCCCGTACCAGGCCGGGATCTGATGCCCCCACCACAATTGCCGCGAGATGCACCAGGGCTGGATGTTCTCCATCCACTGGAAGTAGGTGTTCTCCCAGGATTTCGGCACGAAGGCGGTGCGCCCTTCCCGCACGGCGGCAATCGCCGGCTGGGCCAGGGTCTTGGCGTCGACGTACCATTGATCGGTGAGGAACGGCTCGATGACGACGCCGGAGCGGTCGCCGTGCGGCACGGCATGCCGGTTGGGCTCGATCTTCTCCAAAAGCCCGCGCGCCTGCATCAATTCGACGACTTTGGTGCGCGCCTGGAAACGGTCGACGCCGTCGAGCGTCTCGATCAGCTCCTCGCGGGTCAGCACGACCGGCAGCGTCTCTTCGCCCGCCGAATAGAGGTCGGAGCCCTGCCCGACATCCTGCCAGAAATCGGGATTGCCGGTGAGCTTCACCGCCGCCTCGACGTCGAGCACCGAGATCATCCTCAGCTCGTGCCGCTTGCCCACCTCGAAGTCGTTGAAATCGTGCGCCGGGGTGATCTTCACCGCGCCGGCGCCCTTTTCCGGATCGGCATACTCGTCGGCGACGATCGGAATGCGCCGGCCGACCAGCGGCAGGATGGCGAACCGACCGACGAGATCCCGGTAGCGCTCATCGTCGGGATGCACGGCGACGGCGGTATCGCCGAGCATGGTTTCCGGGCGGGTGGTGGCGACCGTGATGAACCGGTCGAGCTCGCCCTCGATCGGATAGTGGAAATACCAGAGGTGGCCGTTGACCTCGACCGGGTTGACTTCCAGATCAGAAATGGCGGTGAGGAACTTCGGGTCCCAGTTGACCAGCCGCTTGTCGCGATAGATCAGCCCCTTGCGGTGGAGTTCGACGAACACCTTCAAGACGGCCCGCGACAGGCCTTCGTCCATGGTGAAGCGCTCACGCGACCAGTCGCAGGAGGCCCCTAAGCGCTTCAGCTGGTTGGCGATGGTGCCGCCCGACTTTTCCTTCCACTCCCAGACGCGGCGCACGAATTCCGCCCGCCCGAGGGTGCGGCGGTCCGGCTGCTGCGTTTCCAGCAACTGGCGCTCCACCACCATCTGGGTGGCGATGCCGGCATGGTCCATGCCCGGCTGCCACAGGACGTCCTTGCCGCGCATGCGCTCGAAGCGCACGAGAATGTCCTGCAGCGTGTTGTTGAGCGCATGGCCCATGTGCAAGGAGCCGGTGACGTTCGGCGGCGGAATGACGATGGTGAAGCTCGGCTCGCCGGGAATGGCGCCGCGGCCGGCGGCGAACGCCTTAGCCTCGTCCCAGGCTTGCGTGATCCGCGGCTCGATGGCCGCCGCATCGTAGGTCTTGTCGAGGACCGTCGTCTTCTCGAGACCAGGGGTCCGTTCGGTCGTCGCCGTCACATCCGTCATGGCTTCAGTCCAATCCGCTCGGCCGATGTCACGCGACTGAACGACGGTCGCGCCCCGGCGCTGGCCGAGCGCCGGAGGTCAGAAGCCCGGTCCCATGTCGAGGAGGCTTGCCGGTCATGCCCGCAGCAAGCCGCAAACGCCCGCGCGGGGACCAGGGCGCGAGCGCCCGATAGACCCCACGAAGGGCGTCAAGTCAACCGTCGGCGGATGCCAACGCGCGAGAATGAGCGGAGGGCTGATCGTCGGCCGGTGCAAGCCGGCCGCGGGGTAAAGCGATCGCGGCCAACGCGCCGGACCGCCCGCTCCTTCACCGCCCCCGCGCGACGCGCTCGATCTCGGCCTTGACCAGCCGTTCGACGATCGCCGGCAGGTTCTGGTCGAGCCAGCTCTTCAGCATCGGGCGGAGCATATCCTGGATGAGATCCTCGACGGTACGGGCATTGCGGTTGAGGATGGTCATCGCAAGGCTGTCGAACGCAGCCGACACCATCGAATCGGTCGATTCGCTCAACAACGGATCACGGCGCGTCGTCGTGTGCTCACGGAGTGCGTCAAAATCCGGTTCCGGCTCCGGATCGAGCCGACGCCGCGGCGGCGGCGCAACCGGCTCGGGATCGAGCGCAACGAACGCAGGCGCCGCCGGCTTCACCGGCTTGGGCGCGGGCTCGAAGGAGAGATCGTCGATCTCGTCCATCTCATCCATCGCCTGCATCGCATCCTCGGCGTCCGCCCTGTCGGTCTCGGCGAGATCGAGGACGTCTTCCTCCTCCTCGGCCTCGGTGACAGCGGCATTGTCGAACAGCTTGTCGAGTTCCTCCTCCGACACCGTCATCGACGCGGCGATCGGAGCCGGGGCGGGCGCCGCGACCGGCGCTGGAGCCGGCTTAGGCGCTTGCGGCGCCTGGGGCGCATCTTCGTCGGCGATGATCCGTCGAATGGATGCGAGGATTTCCTCCATGGAGGGTTCCTGCGCCTGCGCCTTTGCCATTCTGCGTCCCCCACCCAAACTGAACGACCCGAAACACACGCTGCGGATCATCCGCGCCTTGGACAACCGGTCGCGGACCGGCCCTGCCGAAACCAACCGGCCCCGACCGGGTAACTAACCGAACCGGCTGCGGTACCCGAACGGGGCGATCATCTCACCCCCGACTCGCGCCACGCCCGCAGCCAGCCCTCGCATGCGCCGAACAATGCGACGATTCGGTGTCCGCAACCAGATCCCGGCACGGTCCCGTCAACAGAATTCGTCGATCGAGGCAACCTGGCGGCGTTGTTCCGCGCCCCCTCACCCATCCGCCGCGGCGCGCTGCGCCGGTCGACGCCGGGCCTCGCCTCGGACGGAAACGGCTCCGCCGGGCGGGCCGAAGGCCTTCCCGGTGGAACCGTCGCATCGTCGAAACAAAAGCTACCGGCGCGGTCAGCGCCCGTCCGGCGTCCGCAGCCCGAACCACTGGTCCTTCACCGCGTTGTAATGTTCGCTCGGATTGTAGCGCGTTGCGGTCAGACGCAGATGATCGGCATCGAAGCGGCCGATCGCCTGCAACAGCGTGAACAGTGCCACGGCCCGCTGGCGTTCCGCCTGGGCGAGACTGATTCGCGCCGTAAACAGCGCGCTCTGCGCGTTCAACACGTCGAGCGTGGTCCGCTCGCCGACGTTGCGCTGCTCGATGGTCCCCTGCAATGCCAACTCGCTCGCGGCGATCTGTCCGTGCGCGGCGGCAATCGTCGTGCCCGAAGAGGCGTAATAGGCCCATTCGGCCGCCACGATCTGACGCATGCGCTCGCGCGCCACGTCGACCTGGATGCGGGCGGTGCCGAGCTGCTCCTTGGCCTGCCGCACGGCGGCATATTCGCCGCCGCCCTGATAGAGCGGCACCGAGACGTTGATGCCGACCTGCGCCTGATCCGAGCGCAGATAGCCGCTCGGCTCCCAGGCGTGGGTGACCGAACCCTGCAGGCTCACCTGCGGCAACAGCGCGCCCTCGGCATAGGTGACGTTGGCCTGCGCAACATCGATATTGTAGATCGCGGCCCTGAGCGCCGGATGCTCGCGCTGCGAGATGTCGACCGCGGAATTCATCGCCGGCGGCACCAGTTTCTCGAAGGGAAGCGCCGGGGACAGCTTCTTCGGCTCGACGCCGACGTATTGGATGAAGGTCGCCTTGGCGGCCGACAGCGTCGCCCGAGCCTGTGTCAACGTCGCGACCGCCGACTGGTAGCTCGCTTCGGCCTGGCTCAGATCGGTCTTGGTGCCCTCTCCGACCTGCAGCCGGTCCTTGGAGGCCCGGACCTGTTCGCTGAGGAACTGCAGATTCTGCTCGTCGAGCGCCACGATGGCCGCGTTCATCACCACGTCCATATAGGCGGTGGCGGCGTAGACCAGCACGGTCTGCTCGGTATCGCGGATGAGCTCCTGCTGCGCCTGCACGGCCGATTCGGCCGCCTTGATCTTGGCGCTCGCCTGGAAGCCGGTGAAGATCGGCTGCGTCAGCTGGATCCCGACGGTGGCCGGGTGGGTATTGTCGGTCTTCGTGACGATGTTCTTTGGATGAGCGTTATTGGTACCATTGGCATCGACGCCGAGCGTCGCCGACGAGTCTTGAATGGCGTAGGTGCCGATGCCCGAGATCTTCGGTCGGAGCAGGCTCTTGGCGATACCCACGTTTTCGTCCGTGGCGCGGCCGGTCGAACGCTGCGCGTTGAGATCGGGACTGTTGGAATAGGCGAGCGCCAGGGCATCCATAAGCGACTGGGCCGAAGCAGTCGCGCTGGGCAGGGCGAGGAAGGCGGCGAGGGATGACGCCAAGAACAAACTTGAACGCACAACGGCACTCCTATGGAGGATGGCTCGAACCGTCGGTCAGGTAGCAAGCGTCGCGCAAACGACTCCGCCGGTGCAGCCCCGCACATTGACCACTCGGTCAATCATATCGTGAAGATACGGGGACACGCCATCGGCGGCGCATTTGTTAATGGCGAATTAGGACTTGCTGCGGCGTGTCGGCAACAGGGCCCCATGATTCGCCCTGCCGACGCCCGGAAATGGCGGCGCTTGCCTGATGTTTGGCTGTCCGACCCGACCGGGACGACCGCTGTCAGAACACGAACTCGCGCGCTTTTGCAAAGCCGGGCAACACTTTCGCGCTCGAACCGAAGGCATTGCGGCCGGTCAGTCCGCCGGCCTTCACGTAGATCTTGGCCTGCATCGCGGGTGCGGCACCTTCGACCGCGACGAGTCGCCCGCCGTCCGCCAACTGGCCGGCGAACCCCTCCGGCAGCACCTCGATGGCCCCCTCAATGAGGATTACGTCGAAGGGCGCCGCCGCGGCAAACCCGGCAGCGAGCGGCCCGCGGACGATGCTGGCATTCGTCAGCCCGAGCGCGGCGATATGGGCTTCGGCCGCCTCAGCCAGCGCCGCCTCCTCCTCGAGCCCGACGACCGATCCGGCAACGTGGGCGATGATCGCCACCGAATAGCCGGTCAGGGCGCCGACCACGAGCACCTTGTCGGTTCCCGCGATCTCGGCGAGCTGGATCAGCTTGGCGACGGGCGACGGCGCCAATAGCCAGCGTCCCGCCGGCGGCGTGGCGGAGAGTTGGTGCGCCTGATCGATATAGGCGAAGGCCTTCTGCTCGTCGCCGACGAAGTCCTCGCGCGGCACCGTCGAGAACGCCGCGAGCAGGCGGGCATCGGTCACGTCGGTGGTCCTGAGCTGATTGTCGACCATGGTCCGGCGCGCCGTGGCAAATTGCGACATGATCTCACCCTTGCTATCGAGGCTCTGCGCCCCATGTGGGGCGGACAGGAGACGGCATCTGACGTTTCGGGCAGCCCGGCCGGTCGGCCGAAGTCGGCCGCACAGCTCTCGCCCGTTCGGTTCATAGCCGAGCGTGCAAGTCCGAGACAAGCCGCATTTTGCACCGCCCACCGCGCATGGCCCGCCGCGAGCGCTCTGCTGCGATCGTCGGGTCGCCGGTCGCACTTGAGCACGGCCGGCAGCCGGGGCATACCGTCTCGTCGGAAGCGAACTCAGGAGGTCGTCCGCCCCATGTTTCCCGAACGGTTGAAGGCCGGCTATCACGCCTTTCTTGACGGGCGTTTCTCCTCGGAGCGCCAGCGTTACGAAACTTTGGCACAGAAGGGCCAGAGCCCGGAGATCCTGGTCGTCGGCTGCGTCGATTCCCGCGTCTCGCCGGAAGTCATCTTCGACGCGCTGCCGGGCGAACTGCTCGTGGTCAGGAACGTCGCCAACATCGTCCCGGCCTTCGAGAACGACCATGCCTTCCAGCACGGCACTTCCGCGGCGCTCGAATTCGCAGTGCAAGCCTTGCGGGTGAAGCACATCGTCGTGCTCGGCCACGCGCTGTGCGGCGGCATCCGCGCCTATGCCGACGATGCCGAGCCCCTATCGTCCGGCGACTTCATCGGCCACTGGATGGAGCAGATCGGCCCGGCGGCGGCAACGCTCGGAGCGAAGTCGACCTATGCCATCGCCGACTACACGCGCCGGCTCGAATTTGCCTCG
>JARLIT010000107.1 GCA_031291575.1 Ancalomicrobiaceae bacterium | reverse complement strand
GGTCGAGATTTCCTGGGGGCGCGTGACGGTCGACGACGCCGACTTCCTGGAACTGCGTTGGGGCGAATTCGGCGGTCCGGCGGTGGAAGAGCCGAACCACAGGGGCTTTGGCCGGACGCTGATCGAGCGCCTGGTGCCGCGCGCCATCGAGGGCTCCTCGGACCTGGTGTTCGCGCCGGACGGGCTGCGCTGGAGCATTCGCTTCCCGGTCTCCCGCCTCGTCCTCGACGCATGATCGCCGCCCGGCGAGGCTGATGCCAGCCGCGCCGGCACATGGTGCATCGCCGCCCCTGCTGCAACCGCGTCTTTGGCGACCGCCCTGCCATGCAGGCGGCGGCGTGATGGCCAGCCGTCCCGTCCATGGGTGATTCCGCGGAACATTATTGCCTTTGCTGCGTTTCCGTATCGCCTCGCTGGATGCTGAATGGCTCGAGGAGGAGTTCAGCACTCGGTTGTCGATACGGGAGAGTCATCGGCATGCGGATTGCTCAAATTGCCCCCTTGTACGAAACGGTGCCGCCAACGTTCTACGGCGGTACGGAACGCATCATTTCGTATTTGACGGAGGCTCTTGTCGAGTTCGGCCATGACGTGACCATTTTCGCCGCCGCCGGATCCCAGACCAACGCCAAGCTGGTTCCTTGCCGCGACAAGGCATTGTGGCTCGACGACCGGCCGCTGAAATCGGCGACGGCGGCGCACTTGTCGATGCTTGACGCAGTCCGGCGTCGCTCGAACGAGTTCGACGTGCTGCACTTCCATCTCAGCCACTTCATCCATTTTCCATTGTTCGAGCACATGGCCGGCCGGACGGTCACGACGCCGCACGGGCGGCTCGACTACGTCGATCTCCCGGCGGCCTATGCGTGCTGGCCGGGCTTCCCGATGGTTTCGATCTCCGATCGGCAGCGTCAGCCGCTGCCGGACGCGCGCTGGATGGCGACGGTGCAGCATGGGCTGCCGCTTGACCTCTACACGCCGCCCACCGTCGGCACCGAGGCTGAAGTCGCTGGGCATCTCGCCTTCCTCGGCCGGTTTTCGCGAGACAAGCGCCCGGACCGGGCGATCGAGATCGCCCGTCGCACCGGTCTCAAGCTGAAGATGGCCGCCAAGCTGCACAAGGAAGACGAGGCCTATTTCCGCCAGGCGGTTGAGCCCGCGCTCGGCGACGGCCAGATCGAGCACGTCGGAGAAATCGGCGATGCTGACAAGCCGGCCTTCCTCGGTAATGCCGCGGCACTGCTGTTTCCGATCGATTGGCCGGAGCCGTTCGGCCTCGTCGTGATCGAGGCGATGGCCTGCGGCACGCCGGTGATCGCCTGGGACAATGGCGCCATGCGCGAAATCATCGACGACGGCGTAACCGGCTTCGTCGTCAACTCGATCGAGGAGGCGGTCGATGCGGTGGCGCGGGCGCGTCAGCTCGACCGGCGTCGCATCCGCGCGGTGTTCGAGCAACGCTTTTCGGCCGCCGTGATGGCGCGGAACTATGTCGCCGTTTACGAGGACCTCATCCGAACGTCTTCGCGCCCGGCCATGGCCGTTGTTGGCTGACGATGCGGCAACGTCTCGCCGATATCGACAGCTGAAAACAGAAAAACCACACCTCGTACCCAATGCTAAGTGGAGAACCCATGCCGAGCGCCGAAGCCATCACTCTGACACTACCCGACGGGTCCGAAACCGATGGACCGTCGGTCGGCCATTCGTCCCTGGCCGAACCGTGCCGCGCAGAGAACCCGGAGCGCGACTGGGCCTTGTTTCTCGATATCGACGGCACGCTGCTGCGCCTCGTCCCCGATCCACGCGATGCAATCGTCGACGACGACCTTCGCCGGCTCTTGGCCGCAGCAACCGCGCGCCTCGACGGGGCAATTGCCTTCATCAGCGGTCGACGATTGGCGGTGATCCGCGAGATGCTCGGCCCGCTCGCCGTGCACGCCGCCGGCCTATACGGCCTCGAATTCCTGTCGGACGGTGTGGAATTCGCAACCCCGATAGAAGTACCGATGGCTCTGGCAGATTTGGCCGACCAAGTCGAGCGGCTGTTCGCCGGAGAGCCTGGCCTCGTCATCGAACGCAAAGGGCCCGTCTTGTCGCTGAACACGGGCAAGCGCGCAGATCTTCTGTCAACGATCTTGCCGCTCGCCGAGAGAACGCTCGAACGCCTTCCGGCCGGCTATCGAAACGTCATTGGACATGCCGGGCTCGAGCTGATGCCGGTTGCCGCAGACAAAGGCTCGGCCATCCGGCGGTTCATGACCATGCCACCGTTCCAATCGCGCCGCCCGATCTTCATCGGCGACGACAAGCCGGACGAGCGCGGCTTTGCCGCGATCAACGCCAGTGGCGGCATCTCGGTTCGGGTGTTCCCGGCGGGCGAAACGCAGGCGCATTACGGTGTCGAAGACGTTGATGCTGTCAGACAGTGGCTTGGCGGAGAGAACTTTCCCGACGTAACCGCCTTCACACGCTTGACGGCCAGCCCCAACACGGTACCGCAGCCGGTCCATTTGCCGGTGTGAACGCGAGCGGTGGGGGAGGCCGGGGGAGCGGCGGACGACGTCGCGCAAAGCTAGGCAAGCCGGACCGAATACGAAGAAGCCGGGCCCGCCATCGGCAGGTCCGGCTCGAGTTTGACGGAGTGAGGGATCAAGTCTTCTTGGTTGCGACGGGAATTGCCGGAAGTCCGCCGACGCCACGGCGTTCGACCGATGGCCAAGCCAAGCCATCGGCGACCACGCCGTCATCAGGCCTTGTCGATGGCATTCTTCACGGCGTCCTTGCCCTTGCCGACCGCCTTCTGCGCTTCGCCGACAGCCTCCTGCAGCTTGCCTTCGGCCTTCAGCTTCGGATCATCGATGAGATCGCCCGTCGCCTGCTTGACCTTGCCGGCCGCTTTATTGGCATGGCCCTTTATCTTGTCGCCTGTGGCACTCATGGGGAATTCCTTTCAAAGGTTGCAGTTGCTGGAAGCCGGACGGATACAATCCGGCTGTCGATCCCCCGGGGAGACCGGCCTCGGCAGTCCCCGGGGCAGGATGCGGATTGGTAGCGGCACGATCAGCTCTTGCTGGCGTCCTGAAATGCCGGCACCTTCTCGATCGTGTCCCGGGTAAAAGGGGCGCTGATCCGCGTGCGACCCTGCTCGTCGGTGCCGAACGACAGCACCTCATAGGCCACACCGATCTTCTTGGCGCCGAGGCCGAGAACGCCGCCGGCACCGAGGACGATGCCGGTCACCTTGCCGCTCTTGTCGACAATCAGGTCATCGACCTGGCCGAGCTTGTCTTTGCCGGAATAGACATTGGCGCCGATGAGCTTCGAAGCCATCTTCTCGTCCGGCAGCGTGCGGTTGAAGGTTGTCGGCTTTGCCGTCGTCGGTGTATCTGCCGCAACGCCGGAGGTCGCCGCATTCGGCGTCGCGGCGGCAGGCGCCGTGACACTCGGCGCACGCTGCTGGTCCGGTGGCGTGTTGGGCATGACATCATCGGCCAGCGCCATCGAACTGAAGGCGGCGAGCGTCGCCGCTGCAATGATCAGCTTCTGCATCTGGTTTGCCTTTGTTGATAGAACGACATTCATCGAGCGATCAATCTTTCCGCCTTCGCAGAAATCGCATCGACTTGTGCTACAACTGTCGAGACGTTTATTGGTTCCGGTGATGGAGATCGAAATCGAATAGCCTTCCGGAATTTTCGGGTTGCCGGTCATGATCGGCGGAAGCCGGGACGGCGGCGCAATCGCCCGTCGTGCAACCCGACCGTCCTGCCGCCGGCTTCCGCCTGACAGCCAATGCTCTGGACCGGGGTTGGCTGGACCGGCTCATGGAGCATGCCGTTCTCAGGCAACGTGGCACAGGCCCATTTGTTCCATCGAGCCGCCGTGGCATGCAGCCCGATCCGGCTCGCGGCGTTGTCTGATCGAGGAGCTTCGCGCCGAAGGCGCGGCAACAGGCTGTGCGGCTGGCGGGGCAGTCGCACGGCACTCTGTCGCTGGCGCTGGCCATTTCGCTGGCTGTGGCCGGCTGGAGCACCAATGTGGCGACCGAAGCCCTGTTTGACGGACTGAACGTGATGTTCAGCACGACCGAGACCCGGTCCTTCATGCGACTGAGCATCCTGTCGCTGGCTCTCACATTCGCTGGCGTCGGCATGGTGATCGTCGCGTTGACGACGCTGGCGGTGCTGCCGCGCCTCTTGGCGTTTCTGCCGGTTTCCCAGGAGGTCGCAGCCTTCGCCGCCCTGGTGCGTTGGCCGTTGTTGCTGGCCGGCTGCCTGTTGGCAATCGTCGTTCTCTATCGCTCCGGGCCGGACCGGCCGACGCCGAGAACCTGGCCGCTGTTACCCGGAGCGTTGGCAGCCACGATACTCTGGGCGAGCGCATCGGCGCTGTTCTCCTGGTACGTCTCGACGGTCGCGACCTATTCCGCCGTCTACGGCTCGCTGGCAACCGTGGTCATCGTGCTGACCTGGCTGTGGCTGTCCGCCATCATCATGCTCGCTGGCGAAGAGTTGACTGCTCAGATCGAGAAGCGCTGGTGCTGAGTCGTCGGCCGCCGACGCTCGCATCGCGATCATCCGCAGCGGCGACCGTTCGCCCTCAGGCCGGATGGACCAGCCGATGCACAAAGGCGAGCTTGGCGACGATCATGTCCGACAGGACGAAAGGATAGAGGTCCGGCAATCCCATGGACCGATTGAGCGCGTTGACGGCGATGGTCAACGGCACCCATGCATCGACGAGTTCATGCACGGACGCGGATTCATACGGAGATTGCGTCACCTCCGCGGCCAGCTGATTCCCGGCAGCGCCCTTCGGCGCGGTCGACATGCCGAAGGCAAAGGCCGTCTCCAATGAATCGACGATATGGATGTAGTGGGCCCAGGTTTCGGCAAAGTCCTCTGAGGGATGGCAGGCGGCGTAGGGGCTGACATGGCGGCTCTGCCAGTCGGCCGGCGGGCCCTCATCGTAGTTCGCCGCCAGCGCAGCGGCGTAGTCCTGCCGCTCGTCGCCGAATTGGGCGCGGAATTCATCGAGCCGCCCGCCGTCGCGGACAAGCCGCTCCCAATAGTAATGACCGCTTTCATGGCGAAAGTGGCCAAGCAGCGTACGGTAGGATTCGGCCAGCGCGGTACGGCGTGCTTCGCGTTCGGAATCGTCGGCCTCATCGATCGCCAACGTGATGAGGCCCGCCGCATAGCCCGTCATTACCGGCTGAGCCTTGCCGTCCGGACGCTTGGTCGCGGCCAGGAAGTCGAAGGTGAGACCGGTGTCGGGGGCGTCGGCGAGCGTCGGTGCCGGCAGGTGCCAGCGCAGAAGCGAATAGAACAGGAGGGCGCGCGCCGCCAGCACCTTGCGGAAGGCGGTCAGGTTTTGCTCGACGGACAGGTCCGGAATGGTGCGATCGTGGCGGCAGGCAACACAGTAGGTCCCCTCCCCGCCTTCGGCCTCCTCGCAGACGAGCCAGTTGCAAGCGCCATGTCCGGCGTTGGCGCAGAGGCGCCACCGCCCGTCGGATCCGCCGTCGGGTGTCGCGTCGTTCGCCTGCGCAGGAAGCCCGAGCATCGCCATTCGATCGGGCGAAAACCCGAGCCGGCTGTTGCAGACCAGACAGGTCCGGCTGTCGAAATGGACGACCGAGCCGCAGGTGCCGCAGGAAAACAACCGCATATGCTTCAGCTCCAGACATAGGCGGCCGTTGAGTACGACGCCGCCAGGATAGTCGTTCCATTCGGGTGGGATATCAACGCGCTCGCCATTGCCAAAGTCAGGCGCCTGTCTATCTGGACGGACCCCGTGGGCGGCCTGGACGAAGCCCAAGCCAT
>JARLIT010000106.1 GCA_031291575.1 Ancalomicrobiaceae bacterium | reverse complement strand
GGCGATCTGCTGACGACCGGTCCCTATGGCGAACTCGCCACGGAACAGGTGCGGCTTCCCTACTTCAATTTTGCCACCGAACCGCTCGACGAACACGCGCAGGCCTCCATCCTGCCGGGCCGCCAGGGCTGCTGGGACACGCGCGAAGTGCTGTCCTCGTTCCGCTTCGATGCGAGCGGCCGGCTGGTCTTCGGCAGCGTCGGGGCGCTGAGATTCGGCGGCCTCGAGGTGCATCGGGCCTGGGCCCACAGGGCGATCGCCAAGATCTTTCCTCAGATTGCCGGCGTGAAGTTCGAGGCCGAATGGTACGGCTGGATCGGCATGACCGACGACGCCATCCCGCGCTTCCACCGCTTCGCCGATACGGTCTTCTCCATCTCCGGCTACAACGGCCGCGGCATTTCGCCCGGCACGACTTTCGGCCGGTTGATCGCCGAGCGCATCCTCGGTCGCATCGGCGACGAAGGCATTCCGCTGCCGCTGACGCAGCCGAAGGACGCCTCCTTGCGCCTGTTCAAGCAGCCCTATTACGAGGCGGGCGCCCAGGCGTTTCACGTGATCGACGCCTGGATCTGAGCCGACAGACGGACAGCGAGGCCTGCCACGGGACCGGCAGCGCGTCCGGTCCGACCTATGGATGACGTCGGGGCATTGGTTCCCGTCGTCTGGGGCATAGGCCTTTTCACCTGCTTCGGTGTAGATGAGGGTGAAACGCGGTTGCGGACCGGCGATCGCGGCCCGGCCCATTCCATGGCCCATCATTTATTGGAGACCTGTTCATGACATTCGATGCCGCTGCCGAGACGAGCGCCCTGTTGTCGCGCCTCGGGGTAGATGCGCGTGCCGTGAAAGGCGGAAGCCTCGCGGTCAAGTCGCCGATCGACGGCAGCCTGATCGGCGAGGTGGTCGAGACAGGCGGGGAAGCGACGCGCTCGGCGATTGCCGCGGCCGATGCCGCCTATCGCGTCTGGCGGCTGACGCCGGCGCCGAAGCGCGGCGAATTGATCCGGCTGTTCGGCGAGGAGCTCAGGGCCGCCAAGGCCGATCTTGGCCGTCTGGTGTCGATCGAGGTCGGCAAGATCACGTCCGAGGGACTCGGCGAAGTGCAGGAGATGATCGACATCTGCGACTTCGCCGTCGGTCTGTCGCGTCAGTTGTACGGGCTCACCATCGCCACCGAGCGGGCCGAGCACCGGATGATGGAGACCTGGCACCCCCTCGGCGTCGTCGGCATCATCTCGGCCTTCAACTTTCCCGTCGCGGTGTGGGCGTGGAATGCGGCCCTGGCGCTCGTCTGCGGCAATTCGGTGGTGTGGAAACCGTCGGAGAAGGCGCCGTTGTCGGCGCTCGCCACTCAGGCGCTGTTCGGCCGGGCGCTGAAGGCCTACGAGGCGGCGGGCTTTACCGCCCCCGTCGGGCTCGCTGGCCTGATCATCGGCGGACGCGAGGTCGGCGAGGCCCTGGTCGAGGATCGGCGCGTGCCGCTGGTCTCTGCAACCGGCTCGACCGCCATGGGCCGCATCGTGGGCGAGCGTCTGGCGGCGCGGTTTGCCCGCGCCATCCTCGAACTAGGCGGCAACAATGCCGCCATCCTGTGCCCCTCCGCCGATCTCGATCTGGCGCTCAGGGGCATCGCCTTCGCCGCCATGGGAACGGCCGGGCAGCGCTGCACGTCACTCAGGCGTCTGTTCGTGCACAAGAGCATCTACGATACGTTCGTGCCGCGGCTGAAGGCGGCCTACACCTCGGTTCCGGTCGGCAATCCGTTGACCGACGGCACGCTGGTCGGGCCGCTGATCGACGTACGGGCGCGAGACAGCATGCAGAAGGCGCTCGCTGCGGCGATCACCGCCGGCGGCAAGGTGACCGGCGGCGAGTTGGTGACGGTTGCCGGTGCCGAGGGCGGCCATTATGTCCGCCCGGCGCTGGTCGAAATGCCGGCGCAGGTCGGTCCGGTCATCGCGGAGACCTTCGCGCCGATCCTCTACGTCATCGCCTACAGCGACTTCGACGAGGCGCTGGCACTGCACAACGGCGTGCCGCAGGGCTTGTCGTCGTCGATCTTCACCAACGATCTGCGCGAGGCGGAGACGTTCCTGTCGGCGCGGGGCTCCGACTGCGGCATCGCCAACGTCAACATCGGTCCATCGGGAGCGGAAATCGGCGGGGCGTTCGGTGGCGAGAAGGAGACCGGCGGCGGGCGCGAGTCCGGCTCGGATGCCTGGAAGGGCTACATGCGGCGGGCGACCAACACCATCAACTACGGCCGCAGCCTGCCGCTGGCGCAGGGAGTGAAGTTCGACGTCGGCTAAGCCGGCGTCAGGATCCGCCGATGAGCTTGGCGGCCGTCAGCGCGCTGTTGAGGGCGACGCCGGTCAGTTCGTGGTTGAGGGCGGCGTCGACGAGGGCACAAATGTCAGTGGCCGCGTCGGCAACGGGCAGACCGGCGGCGCGGATGTTGGAGATGCAGTTGCGCTCCGCATCGCTCCTGCCGACGTGCGGGGCGTAGGTCACATAAGCGCCGAGCGAATCGGCGGCGGACAGTCCCGGCCGTTCGCCGACCAGCATGATGACGATCCGGGCCTTCAGCACCTCGCCGATCTCGTCGCCGATGGCGACGCGTCCTTCCGCGACGAGCACGATGGGGCCGAGCGACCGGCCGGCCTCCCGGAACAACGGCATCAGGCGGGCGATCAGCGGCGGGCCGTTTTCGGCGACGGCCAGCGACGACAACCCGTCGGCGGCGACAACGATGATGTCGGCCGGCGTGGCGAGCCGTTCCGCCGCCAGCACTTCGAGCCGGCTGCGGCTCTCCGGCGCGAGTTTGCGGCCGAGGTCGGGTCGTCGCAGGTATTCGGTGCGGTCGCGCGCGGCGCTGGCGACGCGAACGCTGGCAAGACCGAGGGCGGCGAGGTCGGCAGCAAGGGCATCAAAATCCAACGGTACGTGCACGGCGTCGCGGGCGCGGGCGTGATCGTGCATGAAGGTCAGAGCGTCCTTGGTCGGCAGCGCCGCGCCGGGTCGCCCAAGGGCGATGCGGGCGGGGGTGAAGCGCCTGAGGCCGGAGAGCCCGCTGACGGGAGCAAGCGGCTGGCGCGCAGGCGTGTCGTCGTCGCCGGTCATGCGGAAAGCCCTTCCAGGTAACGCAGCGCCGGAGCCAGCGCGGCATCGGTGATCGGCCGCGCAGCCCCCGGCGCAGAATCGAAGCCGGACTGCCGCAGCCAGGCGTCGAATTCCGGCGCACCGGGCTTCTTCAGCGTCCGCCGGATGAAGCCGACATCGTGGTAGGCGAGGCTCTGGTAGTTGAGCATGACGTCGTCGGCGCCGGGCACGACGATGACGAAGGTGACGCCGGCCGCCGACAGCACGGTCAACAGCGTGTCCATGTCGTCCTGATCGGCCTCGGCGTGGTTGGTGTAGCAGACGTCGCAGCCCATCGGCAGGCCGAGAAGCTTGCCGCAGAAGTGGTCCTCCAGTCCGGCGCGGATGATTTCCTTGCCGTTGAAGAGGTATTCCGGACCGATAAAGCCGACGACGGTATTGACGAGAAGCGGGCGGTAGCGGCGGGCCACCGCATAGGCACGCGCCTCCATCGTCTGCTGGTCGACACCGAAATGCGCATCCGCCGACAGGGCGCTGCCCTGGCCGGTCTCGAAATACATGACGTTGGCGCCGATCGTGCCGCGCTTCAGCGCCAGCCCGGCCGCATAAGCCTCGTCCAGCACCTTCAGGTCGACGCCGAAGCCGCGATTGGCCTTTTCCGAGCCGGCGATCGACTGGAACACCAGATCGACCGGCGCGCCGCGGTTGATGGCCTCGATCGCCGTCGTCACGTGGCCGAGACAGCAGGACTGGATCGGCGCGCCGAGGGTCAGTCGGATATCGTCCAAGAGCGTGACGATGCGGATGTAGTCCTCCAGCCTGTCGGTCGCCGGATTGACGCCGATGACGGCATCGCCGGCGCCGTGCAGGATTCCGTCGATGAGGCTGGCGGCAATGCCGCGCGAATCATCCGTCGGGTGATTCGGTTGCAGCCGGGTTGACAGGCGACCGGGAAGGCCGAGCGTATTGCGAAAACCGGTGGTGACTTGCGTTTTGGCGGCGACCGCGACGAGATCCTGGATGCGGCAGAGCTTTGAGACGGCGGCGGCCATTTCCGGGGTCAGGCCCGGCGCCAGGCCGGCGAGATCGACCGCGGAGGTTTCGGAATCGAGCAAGAACTCGCGAAATTCGCCGACCGTCAGATGGGAGACGGGGGCGAAGGCGACTGCGTCATGGCTGTCGACGATGAGGCGGGTGACCTCATCAGTCTCATAATCGATGAGCTCCTCGGCGAGGAAGACCTTCAGCGGCAGGTCGGCCAGCGCCATTTGGGCGGCAACCCGTTCGATGGCGCTGTCGGCGGCGATGCCGGCCAATTCGTCGCCCGAGCGGGCGGGCGAGGCGCAGGCCATCAGCGACTTCAAGTCCGGAAACACCCAGCGCGTGCCATCGAGGGTCGTGCCGTAGGACATGGACAGGCTCTCCAACGCGCGGGTTGAGCCGCCGGAAGGGGCGGTGCAAGAGGCTTGCGCCAGCCCGGTGGGGCGAGGCCGCGTCCGGTGCGGGCAGGGGAGCGACCGAAGGCGATTGTTCGCCGAGGACAGCCGATTTGCAAGGCGTTGGAAGAGGATGGATCGACATCCGCAATGACGACCGCGATGGGAAGCAAAACTACCTATCTAGCCCGGAGAACTGGGTGGCCGAGGGGGACATGCGACGTTGCGACACACGTCGCCTCGGTAGTTATACAGTGTTCATCCCGGTGCTGTTCGCTCAGACTCCGCTCGAATACTTAAACACCCCCAAGTGTCTGCCAGCCGACAGTATCAAACGACCGGACGGGCTAGGGTCGACGACAGTCATGAATCGTGGCGCTAGAAGGACCTTCTCTAATGCCCTCCCTCATCGATATCGTCTCCCCGACGACAGCACCGGCAACGATCGCTTGGATCGGTGCCGTCCTGCTGCTCGCTGGCGAGATCGCGGCGCTGATGAGCCTGCCCAATTTGAAGCGGGTCATCATCGTCTCCACCGTAGCTGAGTTCGGCTACGTCCTCATCGGCATCGGCATCGGCGGTGCCTCTGGCGACACCGGCGCCTTCATGCACCTGGGCTACCAGGTGGTGATGCGCGGCCTTGTCATCGCCGGCGGCTGGTACATCGTGCGCCGTACCGGCTCGACCAACCTCAACGATCTCGCGGGGTCCGGTCAGCGCATGCCCTTGGCGGCGACGCTGTTCGGCTTCGGCGTATTCTCCGTGATGGGGTTGTCGCCGTTCAAGGGGTCCTTCTCGAAGTTCCTCATCCTCTATGCCGCGATCGAGCGCGGGCAGTGGCTCCTGGCCACGCTTGCCACCGTCGCCACCATCGTCGCGGCGGTCTACTACATGATCATCGTGCAGCGGGTCTGCCTGGAACGCCCGGCACAGCGAATCGAGCTCGAATCAGCGCCGAGCTTGGCGCTGCCGATCTCGGTGGCGCTTACCGCTCTGACCGTGCTGATCAGCCTGTGGCCGGCACCGTTCCAGCATTTCGCTGAACATCTCGCCGGTCTGGCGGGTCCGTCCGGCGTGCCGGAATTCGAGGCGCCCTGGTCGACCTTGGTGCTGATCCCCTATATCGGCGGCTTTGCCGTCTACGCGCTCGGTTGGGTCTCGCCGCGGGTTCGCGACATCGGCGCGGTGGTGCTCGCCATCGCGACCGTAGCGGCCGTCGCCGTATCGACCGATCTCGATGCGACGTCGAAGCTGTTCGCCCTACTGTTCAGCGGCATTTCGGCGCTGATGATCGTCTATTCGACCAGCTACATGGCGACGGCCGAGTGGGCCAACCGCTACTACTTCTTCGCCTTCCTGATGATCGGCTCGCTGATCGGCCTGACCACGGCGCATGAACTCGGCAACTTCTACGTCTTCTGGGAGCTGATGACCTTCACCTCCTACTTCCTGGTCATCCACGAGCAGAACAAGAAGGCGCTCAACGCCGGCCTCGTCTATTTCCTGATGTGTGCCGGCGGTGCCTACGTCATGCACTACGGCATCCTGATCCTGCATGCCTCGGTCGGCTCGTTCGAATTCTCGGTGATCGCCGAGAAGATCGGCACCATTCCGACCGGCGTCGGCCTCGCCGCCGGGCTCTGCTTCCTGGTCGGCTTTGCGGTCAAGGCCGGCCTCGTGCCGTTGCAGAGCTGGCTGCCGCTCGCCCATCCGGCGGCGCCGTCCTCAGTCTCCGGACCGCTGTCCGGCATTCTCACCAAGGCCGGCGTGTTCGGCTTCGTGAAGATCCTGTTCGCGGTGTTTGGTGCCGAGGCGCTGCGTCGCTTCGCCATCGGCTCCTTCGACATCAATTCGCTTCTTCTCGTCCTCGGCTGTGCCACCCTCATCTACGGAGAGGTCAGGGCGCTGTTCGAGCCCGAACTGAAGCGCATGCTCGCGTTCTCGACGCTGGCCCAGATCGGTGAGATCGTCGCGATCCTGTCGATCGGAACGGCGCTCGCCACCGATGCGTCGCTGCTGCACGTCACCAACCACGCGGTGATGAAGACTCTACTCTTCTATGCGGCCGGCGCCTTCATCATGCGCACCGGGTTGAAGCAGATCGACGGGCTTGCCGGCCTCGGCAAGATGATGCCCTGGACGGCCGGCGCCTACGCGCTCGCCTCCTTCGCGGTGATGGGCCTGCCGCCCTTCTCCGGCTTCACCTCGAAGTTCTTCATGATCTATGCGGCCGCATCCAGCGGCTACATCGCGCTGGCGGCATTGATGCTGCTCGGCGGCATCATCGGCGTCGTCTACTACAGCCGCGTCGTCAGCGTCCTGTTCTTCCATCCCTACCGCGGGCGCGCCGACGTCACCGAATCGCCCGTCGGCATGTTCGTTGCCATGGCCATTCTGGCTGCGGCGATCGTCTTCGGCGGAGTGTTCCCCGCCTACCAGATCGACCTCGTCGCCAAAGTCGGCGAACTCGTCGCGCTGAAGGGGGCCTTGGCCGCCGGCACGCTGCCCAGCCTCGTCATCGCGTGGCCGCTCGGAGCGACGATCGCCATGGTCGGCGCCGTTCTGGTGTTGCTCACCGGGCGGATCTCCGTGGCCTGGTCTGGCCGGCTGGCCGTCGTCGTCCTCGTCGCTGCGCTCGTCGGCGTCGTCGTCGAACCGAGCCGCTACGACCTGTTGTCGCTCGCTTTTGCCGGCCTGATCGCTGGCGTCGGCGCGCTCAACATGTTGCATTCGACCGCCTATCTCGAACACAGCCATGCGCAGGGCCGGTTCTTCGCCGCCTTCACGGTGATGATCGCCGGCCTGATCGGCCTGTGCTCGGCCAAGGACATCTTCACCTTCTTCGGCTTCTGGGAGCTGATGAGCTCGTGGGCGCTGTGGATGGCGATCAGCCACGAGGAGACGGCCGAGGCTCGGCGCGAAGGCTTCAAATACTTCCTGTTCAACACCGTCGGCGCCTCGTTCATGTTCCTGGGGCTGGCCATGGTGGCGGCCAACACCGGCACCTTCGATCTTGCCGCGGTCGGCCCGGCGCTCTTGAAGCTCCCGGTCATCGCGGTGGCACCTGCCGTGACGATGGTCTTCCTTGGCCTCGTCATGAAGGCCGCCATGCTCTGCTTCCGCATCGACTACCAGATGCATCCGGCCTTGGCGCCGACGCCGGTCTCCGGCTACATCTCCGCGGTCCTGCTGAAGAGCGGACCCTGGGGTGTGCTGAAGCTGTTCGTCCTCTTCGGCGGTACGGCGCTGTTCTCCAAGCTCGGTGGTACACTCAACGGCCAGCCGGTGTTCATGGAGGTGATCTCGGTGATCGCCGGTGTGACCATCGTCTATGCCGGCGCCATGGCGGTCCTGCAGAACGGCATCAAGCTCCTCCTCATCTACTCGACCGTCTGCCAGCTCGGCTACGTGCTGATGGCGGTATCGTTCGGCACGTCGCTCGGCGTCGCCGGCGGACTGATGCACTTCGTCAACCACATGCTGTTGAAAGACACGCTGTTCCTCGCGGCCGGCGCAGCGATGGTCGCAAGCCATGCTACGATGCTCGATGAACTGGGTGGGCTCGGACGGCGCATGCCGATCACCTTCGGCTGCTTCCTCCTCTCCGGTCTGTCGCTTGCCGGCGTGCCGCCACTGAACGGCTTTGCCTCCAAGTGGATCATCTTCCAGGCCTCGTTCGAATCCGGCCATTGGCTCCTCGGTGCCGCGGCCATGATCTCCAGCTTGTTCACGCTCGCCGCCATCATGAAGTTCGCCCATGTGGCCTTCATGGGGGCGCCGACCAAGAAGGCGCTCGCTGCCAAGGAGGCACCGATCGCCATGGTCGTGCCGATGCTGATCCTGACGACTCTGAGCGTCATCGTCGGCCTCGTCCCCGGCCTGCTGCTCGTGCCGATCAGCGCGATCATGGGCGACCTCGGCTTTGCCCCGATCGCGGCGTCGTTCACCGGTCCGCTGCCCGGTCTCGACGGCTGGAACCCGTCAGTGGTGTCGGTGATGGTCGCCATCGTGGCGCTCATCCTGGTGCCCTGGCTGCGTCTCGGTCACCGTGCCGGCATCATCCGCTCGCATATCCATGAATCGGGCGCGGGCGATCTTCCCCCGGCCGAGACCCGCATCGGCGCCGGTGCGCTGTACGAGACGCCCGACGCGATCATCCGTCGTGCGCTGTTCGCCCCGAAGCCCGCCGACAAGGGCGAGCACGCCTGAAGGAGAGGACTATGACTTCGCAAATTGCCACTCTTCTCGCGGTCCTGCTCTTTCCCGGCGGACTCTTTGCCCTGGTGCTCGGTCTGGCGCTGAAAGGCGCCGACCGGCGGGTGGCCGCCCGGCTGCAAGGCCGTGTCGGACCGCCGCTGATCCAGCCGTTCTTCGACCTGATCAAGCTCGGCTTCAAGCGCACCATGGTGCCGACTGAAGCCAGCGAGACGGTGTTCCTCGCCGCGCCGCTGGTCGGCTCGGTGGCGATGCTGATCAGTGCGGCGCTGATCCCGATCGCCGGCGTCTACGCGCCGGACACCGAACTCGGCAATCTCCTCGTCCTCCTGTACCTCCTCGCCGTACCGGGCATCTGCCTGATGCTTGCCGGCTCGGCTTCGGGCTCGCCGTATGGTGCAATCGGCTTCTCGCGTGAAATGGCCTTGATGCTGGCGTATGAGGGGCCCATCGTGCTGATCGTCGCGGCGGTCGGCATGCGCACCGGGATGGCCGAAGGACACTGGGTGACCTTCTCGCTGACCGAGATCGTCCGCTACCAGCAGGTCCACGGCTGGTTCCTGTTCGATCCCATCATGTGGCCGGCGGTCGCTGCCTTCGCCTTCTTCTATCCGGCCAATCTCGGCATCGTGCCCTTTGACATTCCGGAAGCGGAGACCGAAGTGCTCGAAGGCCCGCTCCTGGAATACTCGGGTCCTGCGCTCGGCCTGTTCAAGGTGATGTCGGCTCTGAAAGCCGTCGTCGTCCTCGGCCTCGGCATCGCGCTGTTCCTGCCCTTGCCGTTCACCGGGCCGCTCGCCTTCGTCGGCTGGCTCGTCGAGATCGTCGTTCTGATGCTCGTCGGCGTGACGGCGCTCAGGGTCTCGGCAGGCCGCATGCGGATCGACCAGGCCTTCGTCTTCTTCCTCAAGTGGCCGCTGTTGCTCGCCATCGCGAGCGTTGCCGCCGTCGCTCTCGCCGCCGGAGGCGCGTCATGACCTTCATCAACAAGCTCAAGGACTTCGCGGTCAAGTCGCCGTGGCTCTACCGGATCAACGGCGGCTCCTGCAACGGCTGCGACGTGGAACTGGCGACCACCGCCTGCATCCCGCGTTACGACGTCGAGCGGCTCGGCTGCCAATACTGCGGCAGCCCGCGCCATGCCGACATCGTGCTGATCACCGGGCCCTTGACCCGTCGCGTGCTCGATGCGGCGCGGCGCGTCTACGACGAAATCCCCGATCCGAAAGTGACGGTGGCTGTCGGCGTGTGCCCGATCTCCGGTGGCATCTTCCGCGAATCCTACGCGGTGTGCGCGCCGATCGACCAATATTTCCCCGTTGACGTCAACGTGCCCGGCTGTCCGCCGCGGCCGCAGGCGATCATCGAGGGCGTCGCCAAAGCCATCGCAATCTGGCGGCAGCGGCTGTGAGGAGGACGTCATGAATTTTCTTACCCTCTTCGCTCGCAACCTGTGGCACGGCCCGTATACGGACGTTTTTCCGTTCGGCCCAGCCACAACGCCGGAACATTTGCGCGCGCGCATCACGTTTGATCCCAAGCAATGCGAGGGATGCCGGTTATGCGAAAAAGTATGCCCAGCGGGGGCCATCCGCTTCACGCGCACGCCGGGAGGCATGACCTTCGACTGCTGGCATGCGACCTGCGTGTTCTGCGGAACATGCGAGTTCTATTGCCCGACCAAAGCGGTCAAGCAGTCGAACGACTGGCATCTGGCGCATGAGCAGGGCGAAAAATACGCTCAGGTGGAGCATGGGCTGATCCCCAACCAGATCTGCGTCGAGTGCGGCGCCAAGGCGCTCGATACGTCACCGGCGGTGTCGCACATCAAGCCGCCCTTATCGGAGACGGAAGTGAGCGAACTGCGCGCCCGTTGCCCGAAATGCCGCAACAAGTACCTACGCTCGAGGAAGACGTCATGACCACCCGGTTGCCCACAGACATCGAGGCGAGACTCGCGGCGGCCGCCCCCGGCGGCATCGAATTCTCCTCCGAGAAGAACACGTTTGGCGTCACCATCGCCTGGTGCGGGCTGGCGCAGGCCGCCGATCTCGCAGGTGTCGCCAAGCTGCTCGTCGACGTTGGTGCCCGCCTCTCCATGATTTCCGGTCTGCAGCCGCCTGCGCCGCCGGAAGCGGAGGAAGAGGAAGAAGAGGACGAGGCGGAGGAAAGCGACGACGCGGTCAAGGCCGAGCCGGAAGAGAAGCCGGCGCCGACCACCTTCGGCGGCACGGCGCTCGACGGGACAACCTACGAGATCAACTACCACTTCGACGTCGGCGGCGACACGCTGACGGTCGTCGCCTACGCGCCGCACGAGGGTTCGGTGCCGTCGCTGACGCCGTACTTCCGGCCGGCGAGCTGGCCGGAACGCGAGATCATGGAGATGTACGCCGTCACCTTCGATGGTCATCCCGATCCGCGCCGTCTGTTCATCGATCAATCGATCGACAAGGCCGTGCTCGAGCGGCTGATCCCCTATTCCACCCTCGTCAACGCTGCCAGCACCAAGGATCTCTGGGATCGCGTGCTCGCCGGTAAGGGAGGCAACTCATGACGGCCGATCCGCAGCTCTCCAAGGTTTCGACCATCCCGGTCGGCCCCCTCCATGTGGCGCTTGAAGAGCCGATGTATTTCCGCATCGATGTCGACGGCGAGGACGTCACCGGCGTCGACATCAACGCCGGCCATGTGCATCGCGGCGTCGAATACCTGACGATGAAGCGCACCATGACGCAGAACGTGGTGCTGACGGAGCGCATCTGCTCCTTGTGCTCGAACAGCCATCCCGAAACCTTCGTGATGGCGGCGGAAGTGATCGCCGGCATCACCATTCCGGATCGCGCCGCCTATCTGCGCGTCGTCGCTGCGGAAGTGAAGCGGGTGGCCTCGCATCTCTTCAACGTGGCGATCCTCGCCCATCTGACCGGCTACGAGATGCTGTTCATGCATGTCATGCAGGTCCGCGAAGTCGCCCAGGATCTGAAGGAGACGGTGTTCGGCAACCGCATGGATCTCGCCGCCATGTGCATCGGCGGCGTGCGCTATAATCTTGATGCGGAGATGACGGCCTATATGCTCGGCGCCCTCGACAAGCTCGAGCCCGAGGTGCAGTCGATCATCAAGACCTACAAGACCAACGGCTCGATCCTCCGGCGCACCCGTGGCGTCGGCGTCATCGCCAAGGACGAGGCGATCGCGGTCGGCTGTGTCGGCCCGGTGGCGCGTGCCGCTGGCATCGACTACGACGTGCGCGTCGTGGCTCCTTACGCCGCCTACGACAAGCTCAGGGTGCCGGTGCCGGTGATGAAGGATGGCGACGTCTGGTCGCGCGCCATGGTGCGGCTGTATGAGGTCGCCCATTCCATCCAGATCCTGCGCGAGTGCCTGAAGGATATGCCGGGTGGCGCCATCAATCTCGGCGAGCGCCCGGACATCCCGGCTGGCCGGGCCGTGGCCAAGTGCGAAGCGCCGCGCGGCGAACTCATCTACTACCTGAAGACCAACGGAGAAGAGATCCCGGAGCGCGTCAAGTGGCGCGTGCCGAGTTTCATGAACTGGGATGCGCTGCATTTCATGTTCAAGGGCGCCAAGATCGCCGACATCGCCATCATCGTGAATTCGATAGATCCTTGTGTTTCCTGCACCGAGCGGTGAGGGACGGACGACGGCGGGCCGCCATGCCCGCGTGACTTGCAACTGAAGAAAGGACTGACATCATGGCTCATCAGATCGCCACCGACACCTGCACCGCTTGCGGCGCCTGCGAACCGGAATGCCCGAATTCGGCCATCAGCCACAAGGGCAAGGTCTACAAGATCGACCCGAAGAAGTGCAAAGACTGCGTCGGCTCGTTCGACAGCCCGGCCTGCGTCGATGTCTGCCAGTCCGGCAGCATTTCCAAAGTCGCGGCCTGATTTCGCTCTACCCCGCCGGAGCGGCGGCGAACCGACGCGACTGACGCCTTCGTTGCAAGGCCGACATCCGTCGGCTGCCTGAACGTGGTTCCGTTCCCGTCATGGGCCACGCCAGCGGCCGGATCGGTTTCCCTCCCAAACCGTTGCTTCGGCGGGCGAACGTCTTGTCGGCGCCGTATCGCCGATGGGGCTGGTGGTCGGGGGCGCAGAGGCGTCCCCATCCGACCACGCTGGGAGCCGCCGCCGGAGGGCAAGACGCCGGGCGGCAGATTGTGGGCGGCACGGTCCGCTGCCGCTGGACGTCCCTAGGCCGCACTGTCTGACCCGAAGCGGACGGCCCATCGAGGCCCGCCACCGGCGCCGCATCCGGCACCTAGTCGGATCGAGGCGGTACGAGTGAGCCCTGCTTGCGGCTCGCCCGGTCGCAATAATCGAATTCGAAGCCGCACCATGGTGAAAGAGTTGCTGGTGGTCCCAGGGTTTCTGCATGCGCACTCGGACCCGTCGGGTGATCAGGCAGATGTTGGAATTGGACAACCAGAAGGAGGTTTGCCGTGACCGATGAATCCTTCCGCGTGGCCGAATTGATCTTCGAAGGCACGACCTGTAGCCACATCCTCGTCAAGCTGGCGCTCGAAGCGCAGAAGCAGTCATCGCCCGAGTTGATGCGCGCCATGGCCGGGCTCAATCAGGGCCTCGGGCACGGCTATGCCTGCGGCGCCTTGACCGGCGGTTGCTGCGTCATCGGGCTCTATGCCGGGCGTGGCAGCGATGACCGTACCGAGCATCCGGACTTCGCCGAGATGCTGGACGAATACGTCAAATGGTTCGAGGCGACGTCCAGCCAGTTCGGTGGGCTCGACTGCCGCAACATCATCCACGGCGACAAACAACTGCAGCAGAAGCGCTGCCCGGGCCTCATCGTCGACGCCTGGATGAAGATCCAGGAGATCCTGGTCCGGCACGGCATTGAGGTGGACGCGCCGCCGCCGGTCGACTGGGAACTGGCGTAAGTCCCGGGAGAGCCGTGTTTCGAATTGCCGTCACTCGGGGCAGACCTTCATTGAGCCGGAGCTAAGTTCGACGAGGGGCAATCAAGTCCGATGAGGCCGATCATTTGCGATCTGGCGACTCAGGTGCTGGCGCGAGGCCCTGTTCAACTGAACGCCGCGCAGCGCCCCCGGGTGCGTTGCCTCGACAGGGGGACGCGCCGTCGTAGCGCAGCCGCAGCTCGATGGGACGGTGCAAGCGATCGTTCCGGGTTGTGGAGGTTCTTCGGATTGGGCGCGCAGAGGTAGTTGATGAGGCCAAGTCTGCCCTGAAACTGCGTGAAGCTCAGCCAGTCGCCGCGTTTTGGCGCCGGTAGCTCTGCGTCCTGCCGTGAGATCCTGTCTTCCCAGCCGACATCCGTCTTGACGACGTAAGCGTCGATCAAATTGTCTTTGGCGGCGTAGGTAACGGCTGCCGATAGGGTGACCGCGTCGAGGGCGGCGGTGGACGCGGGGCCGGCCATGGCAATCACTGAAGTGACGGAAACAGCCAGGAAACGGACGATGCGAACAATGGCATCGCAGAACTGCTTGTTATGCGATTGTCAGATCGCAGGCAGCGAAATCCGTGCTAATGG
>JARLIT010000105.1 GCA_031291575.1 Ancalomicrobiaceae bacterium | reverse complement strand
CCGAGCGCCATGTCGATACCGATCGCCCGGGCGAGGTCGACGAAGGCGTTCGGCAGGTCGGAAGCCGAGGACAGTCCCATCGCCGCTGCCGCCTCGGCGAAGCGGCCATCGTCGCCCTCGATGTTCCAGGACAGCGTGGCGATGAGCCCGAGGATGACCGAGCGGCCGTGGTGCAACGGCTTCAGCGAGGCCAGCGCGTGGCCGATCATGTGGGCTGCCGCCGTGCCGCCATTGTCGATGGACACGCCGGCGAGGAAGGCGGCGCGCTGTAGTCCGGCGCGGGCCTCGATGTCGCTGCCGTCGGCGACCGCGCGTGCCAGATGCTTCACGGCGAGCCGGATCGCCTCGTGCGCAAACACGTTGTTGGCGGGCGTTGCATTGCCGTTGGTCGCCGCCTCGAAGGCGTGAACGAGCGCGTCGATGCCGGTCCAGGCGGTCAGGCGTGCGGGCAAGGAGAGCGTCGTCTCGGGGTCGAGGATGATCGCATCGGCCTTCAGTTCGTCGCCCCACAGCCAGACCTTGGCCTTGTCGGCGCGGGTGACGATGGCCGTCCGCGTCGCTTCCGAGCCGGTGCCGGAGGTGGTTGGAATGACGATCGAGGCGAGCCGGTTGGCCGGGAACGGCGCCTTGCACAGTTCGTAGTCGACAGCTGAGGCCTCGGCCGCAGCGATCGCCGCCACCGCCTTGGCCAAATCGAGCGCCGAGCCGCCGCCGAGCGAGATCACCGCCCGGGCACTCAGCGCTCGAGCAAGATCGGCCGCCGCATCTGTCTGGGCGACAGTCGGATCGCCGGTGAAGTCGGAGAAGACGGTCACCCCGAGGCCCGCTTTGGCGAGCGAGGCCGATACGTCGTCGGCGAGGCCGGTCGCTTTCAGGCCGGGATCGGCGACGAGCAGCACGGCTGAGCCGGCGGCCACATGGGCGAGCGCCAGCTGTCCGGCCTCGGCCCGCCGCCCGCCCCCCCCGATCACATGCGGCGCGCGCGCCAGATCCCAACCGCTCATGAGGCTTTCAGCTCCGCAAAAACATCGACCGAAACGATGAGTAGCGGCAGCTGTGCAGAGCATGACACGGTCTTTATTCGATGCCGCGATCCAAAAATGCGATGTGCGGCGCGAGCCCCTTCCCTCGGGCCGGGACAGCCGGCAGTGTCAACGAGGCGATGCGCGGAAGCGCCCGAGCGGGGAAAACGCAGATCCATGGATGAGCAGACCGAAAGTCGTGACCGTCCGCGGCGACGCGGGCGCGAGGAGCGGCGAGCCGCCGCGCGCGAGCCGCAGGCGGTGAAGCCGCAATCCCGGCTGCCATTTCAGCCTGTGCCTGCGGTGTCAGCGGACGAACTGGAGGCCATCCATCAGGCGTCGCTGACGATCCTCGAAGAAATCGGCATGGATGTTCTGCATGCCGAAGGCCGGGCGCTATTGAAGGCAGCCGGTGCCGACGTCGATGCGAATTCCGACCGCGTGCGCTTTGATCGCGGCCTGATCGAAAGCGCGATCGGCCGCGCGCCGACGGAATTCACGCTGCACGCCCGCAATCCCGAACGCAATCGCGTCATCGGCGGCAATGCCGTCGCCTTCTGCTCGGTTGCCTCGGCGCCGAACGTCGCCGATCGCGCTGGGGGCCGCCGCCCGGGCAACCGCAAGGATTATCAGGATCTCATCCGGCTCGGGCAGACGCTCGACACGGTCGAGGTCTGGGGCGGCTATCCGGTCGAGCCGGCCGACGTACACGCCTCGATCCGCCACCTCGACGCGATCTACGATCTCCTCACCCTCTCCGACAAGCCGATCCACGCCTATTCGCTCGGGGCCATGCGCAATGCCGACGCGCTGGAGATGACGCGGATCGGCTTCGGGTTGAGCGAAGAGGGGCTCAAGGCCCAGCCCTCCGTGTTCACGGTGATCAACACCTCCTCGCCCTTGCGCCTCGACGAACCGATGTGCGAGGGCATCCTCAGGATGAGCGAGAAGGGTCAGGTCGTCGTGCTGACCCCGTTCACGCTCGCCGGCGCCATGGCGCCCGTCACGATTGCCGGTGCCGTCGCCCAACAGAACGCCGAGGCGCTGGTCGGGCTGTTGATCGCGCAGACGCATGCGCCCGGCTCGCCCTTCGTCTACGGCGGCTTCACCTCGAACGTCGACATGAAGACCGGCGCGCCCGCCTTCGGCACGCCGGAATACATGAAGTCGGCGCTGCTCGGCGGCCAGCTCGCCCGGCGCTACGGCCTGCCCTATCGCTCCTCCAACACCAATGCCGCCAATACGCTCGACGCGCAGGCAGCTTACGAAAGCGTGTTCTCGCTGTGGGGCGCGATCATGGGCGGCTGCAATTTCCTCATGCACGGCGCCGGCTGGATGGAAGGCGGCTTGCACGCCTCCTTCGAAAAAATGGTGCTCGACGCCGACCTCCTCGCCATGGTCGCAGCCTTTCTCACGCCCTTGAAAGTCGACGAGGCGGAACTGGCGCTCGATGCCATCCGCGAGGTGGGCCCGCGCGGGCATTTCTTCGGCTGCGCCCACACCCAGGCGCGCTATCGCACCGCCTTTTTCGCGCCGATGATCTCGGATTGGCGCAACTATGAGACATGGCGGCTGGCGGGTGCGCCGACCGCCTACGACACCGCCGAACGGATCACCCATGAACGGCTGGCTGCCTATCAGGAGCCGCCGATCGATCCGGCCATCCGGGAAGAGCTCGAAGCCTTCGTCGCCAGACGGAAGGCCGAAGGCGGGGTAAAGACGGATTTCTGAGACATGACGACAGGTTCGGCATTCGTGGTTCCGGTCGCGGCCGGCCTTCGCGGCGGGTGGGGACGCCTCTACGCCGGCTATGCCGACTTCTATGGCGTCGAGCAGAGCGAGCCGATGCGGGAGCGTGTGTGGTCATGGCTGATGGACCCGGCGCACGAATGCGAGGGTCTCGTCGCGCTCGATGCGGAGGGCGAGCCGATCGGCCTGGCGCATTTCCGCCCCTTCGCGCGACCGCTCGCCGCCAGCATCGGCGGCTTCCTCGACGATCTCTTCGTTGCCCCGGAGGCGCGGGGCTCGGGGGCGGCTGATGCGCTGATCGAGGCAGTCGCCGACATTGGCCGGGCGCGCGGCTGGTCGGTCATCCGCTGGATCACGGCCGAGGACAACGCCCGCGCCCGCAAGGTCTACGACCGGCTGGCGACGCAGACGCGTTGGGTGACCTATGATCTCAAGCCTTGAAGCGATGAACGAAGGTCGGCGCTCAGACGCTCGACAGGATCTTGTCGCGCGCCGCCGAAGCAAGAAAGGCCGAACGCGTCAAGCCGGCGCGCTTGGCCGCCGCATCAATGGCCGCAAGCGTTCCTGCATCGAGCGAGATGTTTGCGCGAACCGAACGCTTCTCTTCAATGAGAAGTGGAAGGGCGACAAAGGCTTCACCCTCTGCGATGGTGTCGGCTACGTCTTTGTCCCGCATCAGATCGGAGATCGAACGCGGAGCTGGAATGGGCGCACTGTCCTCCTGAGAGATTTTCGCCCATTCCGTCATCGCTGCGATCGCGCTGTGGACCGCCTCCTCCTGAGTGTCGCCTGCGCCATAGGCGCCCGGGAGATCGGGAACGCGGACGCCGTAGACACCATCCTGCCCGTCGATGATGCCAAAATAGTAGGCCATCTTGGCTCTCCTCAAATCCAGCCGGCGCGCTTCGCGATGTCGCGAGCGACGCCGATCGATTGGATGCAATGGCGCGGCACGATCGTCCGTTTGCCCGGCATCGCGGGGTGGACGAAGACCTCATGCCGCCCGCCGCCGCGGCTGATCCAGCCCTCACGCTCAAGGCGGGCGATGATCCGCCGCGTATCAACTTCGACGTTCGGCACGACGTCGCCCACCTCGATGATACACACATATTTGCGCAATTCTCTATCGTTCGACAAGAGGTAGGCCCATGAAATCCTCAGCCCGTGTCGTGGTCATCGGCGGCGGTGTCGTCGGTTGTTCCGTCCTTTACCACCTGACCAAGGCTGGCTGGTCGGACGTGATGCTGATCGAGCGTGGCGAACTTACCCACGGCTCGACCTGGCATGCCGCCGGCGGCTTCCACACCCTCAACGGCGATCCGAACGTCGCCAAACTGCAGCGCTACACGGTCGAATTGTACCGGGAGATCGAGGAGCTTTCCGGCGAGAGCTGTGGCATGCACCTGACCGGCGGCATCATGCTGGCGGCCACGAAGGAGCGCATGGACTGGCTGAAGATGGCGCATGCCAAGGGCCGCTATCTCGGCATGCAGACGGAAATCATCTCGGCGGCCGAGTGCAAGCGCCTGCTGCCT
>JARLIT010000104.1 GCA_031291575.1 Ancalomicrobiaceae bacterium | reverse complement strand
TGAGCGGGCGAACTCCATCGGACCGAGATACGCAGGCGTCGAATGTAGTCACGTCTTGTCGCGATGGCGCTCGATCGGAGCCGATGCGTCGGCGCGCGGCTTACAATAGACGTCGCAGATCGCTGCCGCCACATAGCCGGCGGCGGTAGCGAAGGCGCGTCCAGCACGGTCCGCCCGCCCGGTCGAGGGATCGAGACCTTCGGTGATAATGCCGCCGTCCCAGGTCGAATGGGTCAGGATCATCAATGCCTTGTCGCGCAGTGCAGCGAGCCGGAGATGATCCGCCAGCACCCAGGACGTGGTGAACGCCAGGCGGTAGGATCCGGGCAGGCCGTAAGGCGTGCCGTGGTAGCCGAAGGGGTAGGCCGATGACTGCAGCCAGGCAGACGTCGCCGCGAACACCGGATCGTCCTCGGCGACGAACCCGAGCGCGGGCAGCTTGAACAGCGATCCGGGCGGAATGTCTTCGACCAGATAGTCCGCCGCGCCGTCCCATCCGGCCGCGAAGATGCGCTTGCCGTCCTTGTCGATCACCAGATGCTTGAGGATGGCGTCTCTCAAGTGATCGGCTTCTGCGGCGAAGCGCGATGCGTCACTGTCCCGTCCGAGGGCGGCGCTGAGGGAGGCAAGACTGCCGAGCGCCTTCCAGACCAACACATTGGCGTTGGTGAGGTAGGGGTGCCGACGATACTCGTCCTGGGCATCCTGCCAGGACGCATAGAGGCCGGTCGCCTCGTCGCGCGCCTCGGCGATCGTCGTCGCCAGATGGTCGACGGCGGCGCTGTGTCCGGCAAGGAATGCGTGGTCGCCCGTCACCCGCAGATAGTCGGCGACCGCGATGACCGGTGCAGCAGCCCCGTCGAGCTGGAATCCGTCCTCGAGCACGACGCCGTCGATGAACCGGCTGTGCGTGCCAGTATTGCGCAACTGGGGCCCGAGCGCATAGGCGAGCGCCGCGCGCGCCGTGTCTGGATCGAAGCGCAGCAGGGCCGGAAAGCTCCACAGCATGGAATCCCGGTCCCAGTAGGCAGCCGAGACATAGTAGCGCGGGCTGCGAGAGGTCACCCCCACCATCTCCTCGGCGTCGATGGTCCGCCCCCAGGCGTAGAAGCGGGTGAACAGGGCATTGCGGTTCATCAGGAGATCGAGGTCGTCGCGTCCGGTGGAGCGCGCCGATGCCATCAGCCGGGTAGCGGTCTCCCGGATCACGCCGGCAGCGCCGAGCCGGTCGATACGGTCGGCGAGAGCCTTGGCGTTGTGCGGAGCGCTCATTTCTTCCAGGCCGGGGGCGAGGACTATGTCGGCTTCGACCTTGCCGCCAGGCGCGATCTCGGCCTCGGCGCCGCGCAGGGTGGCCGTCTGCGCCTCTGGCATTTCCGCCAGATCGGCCCACATGCCGCGATGCACGATCGACCAGGCGAACTTCGTGTCGTCGGTCCGGTAGACAAAGGTCGTCGCATCGTCCACCCACAGGCCAGGAGCGACGCGGCGCGTGCCCGTCAGTTCGACCGGCTGGTAGGAAACCCGCTCCAGCGCGCCCCAGCCGGCTTCGACCCTGAACTGGACGCGGATGCTCTTGGCCCGCCGGTTGGCAACCGTCATGTGCAGGAGCGCGGCGCGCGAATTGATCGGCGCGCAATAGGTGAGTTCGATCTCCAGTCCGTCGACAGTCGTGCGCGCCACCGGGATCCAGTAGGCGATGACCGACCACGTGAGACCGGCAAGCACCGCCTCCTGGCCGTCAACCGTGACGACCGGCCGGATCACCGGTTGGCCGTGCGGTCCGCGCACCTGCAACAGCCCGCGGTAGCTCTTCGACAGGACATTGAAGCTCATGACGGCGCCGTCGGCGGCGCGGATGTCGGGCAGCGACAGCCATTCGTTGCCGGTCGGCACGACGTCGTGCGCGTCGAGGGCGAGAGGCGACAGCGCAATGGGCTCGCCCGCCTCGGCAAGGCCGGACAGGACGAGAAGGGTCGCGGTCGCAAGGAGCATGATATTCATGGCGGCCTGGGCATGGGCGCAGCTCCGATTCCAGCAATCCGGTCCAAAGTCCGGTCGAATCTTCGCATGACATCGACCATCAAAGCCGATTGGGGGGAGGCCCGTGGTCTCGCTAAGGCCGACTGTCCGCCGTCTGGCTGCTCCAGGCAAGTCGCGTTTGGATTCGATCTGAGGACTCTCGGTGACTTTTGCGATCGTCGCCTACAGACCCGGCGTAGCGCAGATCCCCAATTTGGATGGGCGGATCTTGGAGAACGCCGCACGCCCCGGGTCAGTGAGGGCGAAGGCGAATGTCCGTTCAGAAGCGCGGCATCGACGCCGTCGCGGCGTGGCATGTGCGCAACTTTTCGTGAAACCTGTCCGCCAAACGTCGCTCTGCCTCGGGCCTACGAAGAAACGGATGCGTCAACCGGGGCGAGGTGATATCGTTTTAGAACTGGACTAGACGCTGTCGAGGTCGACAGGCAATTTGTCTGACCAAAGTTGGGCCAAGTCTAGAGCCTGATTGCCGAGGCTTCGGCCAAGATGTTTGGCGAGCCGATCTACGTGTGTCACGCCTAAACAAACAGGGAGACGTTCATGCGCAAATTGGTCATTTCGGTTGCGGCCCTATCGCTTTTGGCATCGGTTCAGTCCTCTTCCGCCGAAGATCTCAAGGCTGGTGCCGATCTCTTCAACGACAATTGTGCAATCTGTCATGGAAGCAAGGGTCAGGGGTACGCGAAAGAAGTCGTACCTAACGGCGCCGTGCTCATCAAGAAGCTGGCAGGTGACTCGGCCTATTGGGACTTCGCGGTCTTCAAGAAAGCGGTGCTTGAAGGCAAGGACGATGAAAATCGGTCAATGAAGGTCATGCCCGTATTTGGAAAGGCCGGGCTGTTTGAACCGCCGGGCAAGATGCTCGCCGACGCGGATCTCAAGAACATTCAGGCCTACATGAAGAGCTTCGGTCCCAAACAGTGAACGGGCTTTGAGAAATGATTGCCGCTGCGCTTTCCGGTTGCGAATTAACCGGGCGCGTGGCGGCAATTGTCGCTGCGTGACCGACGCCCTTGGCTGGCGCGGGCGTTCGACCGCGAACATCGGTTCGGATATTTCCAAGCGCGAAGGTGTCGTCGCGCACAGCTTTGAGGTCGCTTGCATCAGTCTCGTTGTTGTTCGGTGCGACGCGCCGACGACAGAGGTTGTCGGTGTGCCATCGATTGGCGACCCGTCGGCAAAGGCGGCGCGCCCTTGCAATTTCAAAGCGGTGGGGCGCCGAACCGTGCGGATCTCGAAAAGCAGATGTCGCTAGACGGACTTGGGTGGCGGAGGAAAAGCCGAATCCGCCTCAGAATATTTGTAGAACCACAACTGATACATCGAAACGAACCATTGAAAGGCGAAACTCGCCCCCATCAATGCGCCGCTGGCAATGATGATCCAGGCAAAATTGGTGTTCAATTTTGTCAGGTACCAGGAGCCGATGTCGGTGACAATGGTCAGGAATGGTATAGCGATGACCAGCGACTTCAACCACGCCGGACGCACGTAGGCATGATTGAAGATCAGCCCAAGCACGAAAAATATAAACGTCATGCCGAACAGATGGATGTGCGAAACGCGCACCAATGTGGCGAGGCTCATCCCGGTGTCGGGCTTGGCATAGCTGACGAAAGCCTCGAAGGTTGTAAATAGCGGAGCCCCGGATGCATGGCCGTCGTGGCACCGCATGCAGCGACTGTCGAGGATTGGCTTGATATCCTTCTGAAATTGCGCCTGGTCGGCTCCGTCGGAGGCCCAGTCTATAATGGCCCGGCGTTCACGCGACGGGGCGTTTGCCATCATCGGTCCGTTCAGGGCCTCCTGAAGCTTGTTGGTGTTGGCATTGCCGCTATAGGCGATCGCGATGTCGTTGGCATCGATACCGGGCTTTCCGTCCAGTCCGGCGTGAACCGTGTAGACCTGGATCATCGCGAAGACGTAGCCGAAGCCCAGCGTGATAAGTGCGCCTGTGAACAGAGTGCGCAAGCTGAAGGGAAGCTTACTGTAATGAAGAAACATGCGGTAAACTCGCAGCGTTGCCGTATTGATCGATGCTTGACTTAGATCAAGAGCTATCACGGGGCGCCGTTTGAGTCGAGCATCGCGAGCCCGATGTGGCGGAGCAAATTCCACGGCATCACGGTGGCGTCCCCGGCGCAATTCGCGGCGCGATTGAACTGCTCAGTGTAGGGCGCCAAATTTGGAGCTATGGGCGAATCTGGGTGACGGGGCGATCAGGCGGCGTTCTGGGACGGCGCGTGGATGATCTCGATGCCGTCGGCGAATCTGACACCGTTGACGACCTTCGGCGACAGATTTTCTCCCTTCAACCGCCGCCAGGTTCTGGCCGCCGCGGTGACCAGCTTGAACACCATCAGCCTGGCCGTGGTCGTCGACAGCGAGCCCTTCGTGCGGACCGTCCGATGACGGACGGTGGAGAAGACACTCTCGATCGGGTTCGACGTGCGCAGACGGTCGCAATGCTCGGTCCGTATAGTCCGTCGTGGGCATACTCAAATCGGAATGCTTCGGCAGAGAGCGGATGGGCTTGTCAAACTTCGGCGGTCCACCCTCGGACAGTCAGGATCGCATCAGCAAAGTCATGGGGCGCTTCCCAGGGCAGATTGTGGCCGCAGTTCACAACGCGGTGCTCGTGACGCGCACTGAACATCGGCGCGTGGTTCGCCGTGCCACCGGGCTTGAGAGGATCCTGCAGACCATCCAATGTTATCGTGGGGACCTCGATCTTGGGCTTTTCGGCGAGGCGCTCCTCGAACGATACCAAAGCCGGGTCTCCTGCAGCCGTCCCGAAACAGAAGCGATAGCAGTGGATGACCACATCGACGAAGTCGGGGTTGTCGAAGGAGGAAGCCGTCCTCTCGAAGGTGGCATCGTCGAACGTCCAGCCAGGTGACCACTGCTCCCACAGGATTCGGCATAGCTCGCGACGATACCGCATCAGGCACTCGCGTCCTCGCTCCTGCTGAAACAAATGTTGATACCAGACCACTTGCTCCAAAGCCGGTGCGTAGGCGTGTCCTAGCCGCTCCACATCGATGATGTCATAGCCGGCATAAGAAACGAGGCCGGTCAC
>JARLIT010000103.1 GCA_031291575.1 Ancalomicrobiaceae bacterium | reverse complement strand
CGCGGATAGTTGGCCGAAAACAGCGTGTCGATGATTTCGGCCGTGTTTGTCGCATGCAGGAGCGCCTGACGCACCCGCACTTCGGCGACCAGCGGATTGTCCGGGCGGAACACCACGCTGTTGTTCACGCCACGGGTCGACGGAGCAAAGATGCTGAAGCCCTGATCGGTGACTTGTTTTTCGTCGTAGGCCTGCACCTGGCGGATGACGTCGCCTTGGCCGGCCAGCAGGGCGCCGATGCGCACGCTATCCTCCGGCGTGACGATCAGCTTGATGCCATCGAGATAGGGACGACCCTGCTGGGTGAGCTTGGCGGGGGCCCAGGCGTAATCCTTGCGGGCGGTGAAGGTGATCTCCTTGCCCAGCACTTCGCTCGTCACCACAAATGGCCCGGAGCCGATGATCTTAGTGGCGTCGCCCAGTTCCTCGAACTTTCGGGCGAGCGTCGCCGGCGACACCAGTCCCGAGCCGATCACCGAGGTTCCCTGCAGAAAGCCGGGCGACGGTTTCTTGAACGTGAACTTCACCGTCAGCGGATCGATGACCTCGCTGTGATCGTAGTTGTTGATCACCTCCGAGACCGGCAGCTTCAGGTCCTTGTTGCCGAGGCCGAAGACATCGTAGTTCTTGGCGACCGCTGCGGCATCGAGGGGCGTGCCGTCGGAGAAGGTGACGCCCTTGCGCAGCTTGAAGGTGTACTCGGTCTTCTCCGCGTTGAAGGTCCAGGATTCGGCGATCCAAGGTTCGATCTCGAGCGTCTTCGGGTTCTGGTAGGTGAGCTTGTCGGTGATCTGATTGAGCACGCCGCCGTTCGGGTAGAAGCCGCCCGCTGGCGGGTAGAGGTTGGTGTGCGGCTGCTGCTCGAGATAGACGAGCGTCCCGCCGCTGACGGGCGTCTCGGCTTGAGCGTGTGTCGGCGAGACGCCCGTGACGGCGACCAGAAGACCGACGGCCACCGCCGAAAGCATCGCGGGGTAGGACTGCTTTGCTACTGTCAACGCGCGCTCCATCAGTTCCGGCGGAAATTGGGATTAGACATGCGTATTCTTGAAGCAGTGGCGAAGCGGCGCTGGCCCGCCCCAACTTGATGCTGTCGATGTACGTGGTCGGTCAGCGGCAAGCCTTGAGCCATCGATCCACCCCGCTGCAGCGAATCCTAGACAACATTCCTGTTTATCCATAGCAATAATAGTTTATTGTCCCGAGGTTATGTAGAATGCCGTGCTCACCTGGGGGTATTCAGGCCCAGCGGCTTATCCTCGGGGTCGCGGCGGCGCTGACGGAGTGAGCGGAACGGTCCGGTGCCCCCAGCCGATCCGCAGTTGCGGACAGAGCGCCGACGCGCCCGCCCGGATCATCCGATTGTCGCCAGTTTGTCGCAGGAAGGCGCCTCTGATCGAGCCGGGCAGGACGACCTTCCAGGGTGATAGCAAGGCAATGGACAACGTTCTCAAGCCGGGCTGTCTCCGCGCCTTTGGCTCGATGGCTGCGCTGAAGCGTTCGGCGAAAATCCTCTGACGTCACGTCCGGTCATCGCAGGAAAAGCGACGCACCGTCGGTGCAAGTCCGTCCTGCGACGTCATCGGCAGCGAGCCAGAGCCCATCTGACGCGGAAATCGACATCGCTTCGGTCCAGCAGTTCCCTCATTGAAGCAATCATAATATTTGATATAGCTTGGCAGAAATCGGCCTGCCAATGGATACTATATCATGCAACGTGATTTTTTGGTCATCGATCCCGAACAGGGCATGGCGACGCTGAAGGGTCTGGCTTCGCCAATCCGCGTCCAAATCCTAAAGCTGTTGCACAAAAAAGGACCGCTGAACGTCAACGATATCGCCAGTGAATTGGCTCTTCCTCAGTCAACGGTATCAATAAATGTCCAGATTCTCGAAGTCGGTGGCTTGATACGGACTGAAAATCAGAAGGCACGCAAAGGGAATCAGAAGATATGCATTCCGATAGCCGATGAGATACTCGTCGTATTCAAGAGTAATGGTCATGGAACGGATACTGACGCGATCGAAGTTTCGATGCCGATCGGGCTTTACACCAGCTGCGTTGTGACGGCGCCGTGCGGGCTGTGTACCACCGAGGGCATCATCGGGCTGCTCGACGTGCCCAACTCCTTCCTCGATCCCGAACGGATGAAGGCCGGGTTGGTCTGGTTTACGCGCGGCTACGTCGAATATCAGTTTCCGAACAATGCCAAGCTCACCAATAGCCCCATTCGCGAGTTGGAAGTGGCGATGGAACTGAGCTCGGAAGTTCCCGGTACCAGTTCCGATTGGCCTTCCGATATCACGCTGACAATCAATGGCGTCGACATCGGAACCTGGACGTCACCCGGCGATTTCGGTGACAAGCGCGGTGTTTATACGCCGTCATGGTGGAAGCTGAAGGGATCGCAGTACGGCAAGCTGAAGAACTGGCGGGTCTGCGGCGATGGCACCTATATTGACGGGCTCAGGATTTCCGATGTCGGCCTGGATGCGCTCGACTTGCTGCAGCACCACTCCATCCGCATCCGTATCGGCGTGCGCGACGATGCCCGACATCCCGGCGGCATCAATATATTCGGCCGCGGCTTCGGCAACTATGACCAGGACGTCATCCTGCGTATCAAGACCGAATGACATCGCCGAATACGATATGAAAAAAAGTCAAAGAATCGCATCGAGTTAGCTCTTCGATCGCAAAGTGTCACAAAATCTGCGGTCTCGTCGGCGATAACTCGCTTGACTAAGTACCGGCGCGGCGGCTTAATATCGCTATATCAGATGAATATCGCAAAAGATGATATTGATGGGAGGCGACATGAGGGCGACGGTCACAGCGCACGCGCGTTTTGTTGTGTCGGAGATCGATCCGCGCCTGTATGGCTCCTTCATCGAACACCTGGGCCGTGCCGTCTACACCGGCATCTACGAGCCGGGGCATCCAACCGCCGACAAGAACGGCATGCGTTGCGACGTCATAGATCTCGTACGCGAACTGAGTGTGCCAATTGTCCGCTATCCCGGCGGCAATTTCGTGTCAGCCTACAATTGGGAGGATGGCGTCGGCCCGCGGGAGCAGCGCCCCGCCCGCCTCGACCTGGCGTGGCACACGACCGACAACAATGAGGTCGGCGTGCATGAGTTTGCCGACTGGTGCGATGCCGTCGGCTGCGAGTTGATGTACGCCGTCAATCTCGGTTCGCGCGGCCTCGACGACGCCCGCAACTTCCTCGAATACGCCAATCATCCCGGCGGCAGCTACTGGAGCGACCAGCGGATCGCCAATGGCCGCAACGCGCCCTTCAACATCAAGTTGTGGTGCCTTGGTAACGAGATGGATGGCCCCTGGCAGATCGGTCACAAGAGCGCCGACGAATACGGCCGCTTGGCGCACGAAACGGCCAAGGCCATGCGGGCCTTCGATTCCGGGATCGAACTCGTGGTCTGCGGTTCGTCCAACGCGAAAATGGCGACCTACCCGCAGTGGGAGGCGACTGTCCTCGATCACACCTACAATGAGGTCGATTACATTTCGCTTCATATGTACTTCGATAACAAAGCGGATGACACGCCAAAATTCTTGGCCGAGGCGATTAAACTTGATAGCTACATCTCGTCTGTGTCTGGCGTGATCGACTTTATCAAGGCCAAGAAGCGCTCGACGAAGAACGTATACATCTCATTCGACGAGTGGAACGTCTGGTATCATTCCCACGAACAGGACCGGAAAATCCTCGAGGGGAACTCCGGCTGGCCGTCTGCGCCGCCGCTCTTGGAGGATATCTACAACTTCGAGGATGCGCTGCAGGTCGCTTTGATCATCAACACGTTCATCCGCCGCTCGAACGTGGTCAAGATCGCCTGCTTGGCTCAGTTGGTGAACGTGATCGCGCCGATCATGACGGTTCCGGGCGGGCCGGCATGGCGGCAGACGACCTTCTATCCCTTCCTGTTCGCTTCGCGCTACGGCCGCGGCAAGGCGCTTGATCTCAAGGTCGATGGTCCGAGCTATCACGTCGACGAACTCGGGGCGGTGCCTGCGCTCGATGTCGCCGCCGTCCATGACGCCGCCGCCGGCTATCTCACCTTTTTCCTCGTCAATCGCTCTGGCGAGGCGATAGCTACCGACATCAGTCTTGAGGGCTTCGGCCAAGACCTTGCAATCGTCGAGCACCAGTTGATGGCCGACGCCGATTTGAAGGCCGCCAACTCCGCCGCCGATCCGGAGGCGGTCGTTCCCCGGCCGGGTGCCGACGCCGAGGTACGCGACGGCAAGCTGGTCGCAGACATCGGTGCCTATTCCTATCACGTCATCCGCTTGAAGGCGTGACGGGACCCACCCCGTCTCATCCGCAGCCTGATTGAGAGGAGAGGTTCGTGACGGCAGAGATTGACATTCGCAATGTGAGCAAGCGCTTCGGTTCGCTGACAGTGCTTGAGGATCTGTCGCTGAAGATCCCGGCTCACGAATTCGTGGTGTTTCTTGGTCCGTCCGGATGCGGAAAGTCCACCCTATTGCGCATGATTGCCGGGTTGGAAAGTATCGATATTGGCGAGATCTTCATCAACGGCGAGCCGATCGGCCATCTGCCTCCCGGGCAGCGCGGCGTCGCCATGGTGTTCCAGTCCTATGCGCTCTATCCGCATATGACCGTGCGGCAGAACATGGCCTTCGGCCTGCAGAACATCAGCGTGTCCTCCAAAGTCATCGCCGAGCGTGTCGCCAATGCGGCTCGCATGCTGGAGATCGGCCATCTGCTCGATCGCAAGCCCGGCCAGTTGTCCGGTGGCCAGCGCCAGCGGGTCGCCATCGGCCGCGCGGTCGTCAAGGAACCCAACGCCTTCCTGTTCGACGAACCGCTTTCGAACCTCGATGCAGCGCTCAGGGCCCGCACCCGAGTGGAACTGGCCCAGCTGCATCAGCGGCTGAAGTCGACCATGATCTTCGTCACCCACGACCAGATGGAGGCGATGACGCTCGCCGACCGCATCGTGGTGATGAACAACAAGAAGATCGAGCAGATCGGCTCACCGATGGACATCTATGACCGTCCAGCGACCCGCTTCGTCGCCGGATTCGTCGGTACGCCGCAAATGAACTTTCTCAACGTCACCGCGCTTGCCACCGAACCGTCGGGCGTCCGGGTCGAGTGCGGCGCGCTGGCAGTCGTTGCCCCGTTCGATGCGGCCGCGGTCGGTCGAGCAACCATGCTCGGCATTCGGGCGGAATCGGTGAGTGTTGTCCGCGACGGCGAGGGCGATATCGGCGCGACCATCGATGTGCTGGAACGGCTCGGCGACCGCTCGCTGGTCCACGCCCGTCTTGCCGATGGCCAGAGTGTTGTCGCCAATGAAGCCGGTCAGACGCGACTGAAGGTCGGCGAACGCATCGGTTTGAGGTTTGCCGGCGACAAGGCCCACTTGTTCGATGCCGACGGCGTCGCCTTCCATGTTCGGGAGGCGGTATCGTGAGCTCCAACCGCCGCCGAACCGGCCCGAACGGCTCCGACTGGAGGAACGCGCTGTTCATTGCGCCATACCTGTTCTTCTTCCTGACGCTCTTAGTGTTCCCGTTGTTCTGGGGTATTTGGCTGAGTTTTCACAAGGCCGACACGTTTTCCTCCGGCGCCTTCGTCGGGTTCAACAATTATGTCAGGCTGTTCAATGACCACGTCTTCCTTCAGTCGATCTGGAACACGTTCTATTTCGTCTTCCTGACGGTGCCAGCGCTTGCGATTATCGGCCTGACGCTGGCCCTGGCGCTCAATTCGAGCTCGCGGCTGGCGACGGTGTTGAGGAGCCTCTACTTCTCCTCCTCGGTGCTGTCGGTCACCATCGTCACGTTGATCTGGCGGATCGTCTTCGTGCCGCAGTTCGGGCTGCTCTCTACCATCTACGGCTGGTTCGGCGCCGAGGCGCCGGCCGTCCTCGCCGACCCAGATCTCGCCATGATCGGCATCGCGCTGACCACGATCTGGTGGTGCATCGGCCTGCCGATGATGCTGTTCCTCGCCGCGCTGCAGCAGATCCCGGGGGATATCTACGAAGCTGCAGCTCTCGACAATGCCGGCTGGTGGCGCACGCTCATCTCTATCACGTTGCCGTCGATCCGGCGGACCTTCGTGCTGGTCTTGATCATCCAGATCGTGCTGCAGTTCCAGCTGTTCGGCCAGTCATGGCTGCTGACCCGCGGCGGTCCCAACAATCTGACCAAGCCGATCGTCCTCTACATCTACGACATCGCCTTCCGCCGGTGGGATGTCGGGCTGGGCGCTGCGGCGTCCGAGGTGCTCTTCGCGCTCATCCTGGTCGCGGCGATGACGCAATACCTGATCAGCCGCCGGCAGGAGGAACGCTGATGAGCGACGTTTCCCCCTCTCCGGCGCTGCGGCGCGGCCTCGGCGATCACATCATTCTGGCCGCTGTGTTGGTGCTGTCGGTAGCGATGGTGGCGCCGGTCCTGTGGGTGATCGGCTTGTCGCTGAAGGACAACGCCGAACTGATGGCCAACCCGAATTCGGTGTTCCATCCGCCCTACATCATCGACAACTATATCGCCATCATCGGCACCTCCGCGGTGTTCCGCTGGATCGTCAACAGCCTGATCGTGTCGGTGGGGCTGACCTTCGGCACGCTCGTGCTGGCCTCGCTGGCCGGTTACGGCTTTGCGCGGCTGGAATTCCCTGGTCGGCAGGTGCTGTTCGTCATCGTGCTGTTCGGCCTTGCCGTGCCGGAGCAGGCGGTGCTCGTCGCCCGGCATCAGATCTTTTCGATCCTGCAGTTCCACAACACATACCAGGGCATCATCCTGCCCGGCCTATCGAATGCCTTCGGCGTGTTCCTGATGACGCAGTACTTCCGTGCCATCCCGAAGGAGCTCGACGAGGCGGCGCTGTTGGACAATGCCAGTCGCTTCAAGATCTTCTGGAAAGTGCTGTTGCCGCTGACGCTGCCGGCGCAGGCGACCCTCGGCATCTTCACCTTCCTTGGTTCGTGGAACGACTACTTCTGGCCGCTGATCTCGGCGACCCGCAAGGAAATGTACACGCTCACCGTCGGCATGGCCTCGGTACAGTCCAACTTCGCCCAATCCGAGGGTGTCGGCTTCCTGATGGCGCAAGCCGTGTTTGCCGGTCTGCCGATCTTCATCGTCTACCTGTTCTTCCAGAAATACATCGTCACGGCGGTATCAGGAGCGGCCGTGCGCTAGGGCAGGGGCAGGCGGGGGGCGACGCTCCGGTCGATAGCCTCTCCCGCCAACGAGAACTCGAGCGGCGCTTTACCGACGCCTGCGGGTCGGATGCCGCTCCAGGTAACAGGCTTTTTCGGCAATTCCGCAAGGGATGCAGCCGGAACGAAAGGGTGCGGCGGGCATGGCTGGTGTCCGAGCGCCGAACGGATTGGCGTCTCCGTCAATCTGCAATCAGAGGAGGAAACAAGAATGCGGATAATTTCGAAAATTGTTGCCGTCTCGGTTTTCGCCATGATGGCCTCTGCGGCATCGGCCGCCGATCAGGTGGAGATCAAGCTGCAGCGTTTCTTCGGCGCCTGCGACGCGCAGTTCGGCACCAATACCGATGTCGGCAAGGCCGTTGGCGAATGCGGCATCATCACGTCGCTGATCAACAAGTTCAACTCCAGCAACCCGGGCATCCACATTTCGGTGACCAACGTCGAATGGCCGGGATACGACCAGCTGAATGCACAATTCGCCGCCGGCGACCCGCCGGATATCGTCACTGTGCATGAGTCGGCCCTCTCCGATTACCAGACGAAGAAGCTCTTGCTGCCGCTCAATGATATGTTGAAGTCGGTCGGCATCACGCCGGACCAGTTCACAGAAGCGGCGCAAGCTGGTGCCACCAAGGACGGCAAGCTCTACGGCATGCCGATCGATACCTGGTCAGAGTTGTTCCATGTCAATCTGGACCTGTTCAAGAAGGCAGGTCTCGTCAATGCCGACGGCACCCCGATCTTCCCGAAATCGCCGGAGGAACTCATCGCTCAGGCAGAGCAGTTCAAGGCGAAGACCGGCAAGCCGTACTTCGTCATGAGTCTGGCCAACGAGACAGCGCTGTACATGCGTGATCTCTACACCTATCTGTTCCAGCAGAATTCTGACTTCTTCGCGGATCCCAAGCACATCAAGTTGAATACGCCCGAAGCCAAGCGGTTCGTCGAGATGTACAAGACGATCTTCGAGAAGGGCCTGACCACCAAGAATTTGGACTATAGTGCGGCGCTGAATGCGTTCCTCGCCGGCGAAGGTGGCGTGCATCTGAACGGCACCTGGGTGGTCGGCGATTACGATGCCCAGTCCAAGACGCCCGGCACCGCGCTCAACAAGGGCGGCTACGAGGTCTATCCGTATCCGCAGCTGTTCAGCGGCGCCCACCAGCAATTTGCCGACGGCCACACCTGGGCCGTTTCGGTGAAGAGCCGCACCGCCGCTCAGAGCGACGCCATCGCCAAATTCCTGAAGTTCTACTTCGACAACGACTACGAGTGGGCGCGCACCGGCCATCTGCCCTCGGTCCAGGCCGTGCTCGACTCGGACAAGTTCAAGGCACTGCCGCACCGCTCGACCATTCTCGCCGTCGCCAAGCTCGGGCATCCGCTGCCGGCGCAGGTGCAGCGTCAATTCGCCCTGCAAGACATCATCGGCGAGGAAATCGGGGCTGCCATGAGCGGGCAGAAGCCTGTCGACGCAGCGCTGTCCGAGGCCGAGAAGCGCGTCAACGACCTGCTCGGCAATCTCTGACCGCGATCTTCCCTGTCGGGCGAGTGTAACACCGGCCTCCAACTTGCACTTGGTACGGATGCAATTGTTGGAGCCGGACCGCTTGCTCAGGCCAACATCCTTCGGCTCTCCGGATCGCTCCGGAGAGCCGAAACCTGCCTAGTGGAGCGAATTTGACATTTGAGTCCCAGCGAGTTGCGCGGCCAAACTCAAATGTCAAATTCAAAGCTCCACTGGATTCAATGAATTGCTAGCGGTCCTGGGACTCCGACATTTGCGTAAGGGCGCGCGCCAAGTGGGATGCAAATGTCGGAGCCGGACCACTAGACTCGTCTGCTGTCGAGAGCGGATGTTCAGACTGCGCAGTCTCCCAGACGCAGGCTGCCACGCCCTCAGCGTGCTTCGCCGAACGTCTTGTCGCGGTTGCAGCGCCGCCGACCCCGATGTCATAGCCCGCTGAACCAGTTGTAGCCGTATGTTTCCCAATAGCCGCCGGTATAGTCGTCGCCGACCGCGATCTCGCCGATGTGCTTCGGGTTCTTGAAGCCAAGTTTGGTGGGGACGCGCAATTTCAGCGGAAACCCGTGCTCGCGCGGCAAGGCGCCGCCGTCGAACCCGAGCGTCAACTGCGTCTGCGGGTGCAGCGCCGTTGCCATGTCGATACTGGTCACATAGTTGTCGTCACAGCGGAAGGTGACGTAGCGGGCGGACAAGTCCGCGCCGACCGCCTGCAGAAACACCGAGAAGCGGACGCCGGTGAACTTGCCGATGGCGCTCCAGCCTTCGATGCAGATATGCCGGGTGATCTGCGTCACCTGCGGCAGCCGTGCCAGATCGGCAAGTCGCCAGTCGTCTTGCCGCTCCACCCGCCCCGTCACATTGAGTGCCCAGCGCGCTGGATCGATCGTCGGCGCCTTTTCCGGCGTGTTCGGCACATAAAAGCTGTTGAAGGGAAACGGCCGGGTGATCATGCTCTCGGGATATTCGCGCGCCAGCCGATTGGGGTTGAACAGCCAAGCCTGGACCCGGTCATTGAAATCGGAGACTTGCGCCAGCATGCCTTCGGCGGAGATGCCGTCGACCACGTCGCAGCCGGCGAGCGCGGTCAGCGTGCCAAGGCCGAGCGCATTGCGCAGGAACAGCCGGCGCGACCAGGGCGAGACGCGGCGTGCCGCCTCCCTGAGGATGGCTCCGCTGTCGGGGTGTGGTGTCTTTATCATGGACGTCAGCGCCCCCTGATCATGGCGAGAAGGCTGCGCGGCACCAGAAGCGCCATCGCGACGTGGACGAGAAGGAACAGTGCGATCGCCGACATGGCGAGAAAATGCAGCAGCCGCGCCGTGTCGAAATCGCCAAAGGCGTCCGTCAGCAGACGAAACTGCACTGGCTTCCAGATCGACAGGCCGGTCAGCACGGCGGCCACCAGCGCCAGAAGAACGCCGGCATAGAGCAATCGCTGCACCGCGTTGTAGACGGAGAGGTCGGCGTGGGCG
>JARLIT010000102.1 GCA_031291575.1 Ancalomicrobiaceae bacterium | reverse complement strand
TCACGCCCACGGCTGCTCGGCCGAATGCCGTGTCTCGTAGGCCGAGATGGAGGTCTCCTTCTCGAGCGTCAGCCCGATGTCGTCGAGCCCGTTCAACAGGCAATGCTTGCGGAACGCATCGATGTCGAAGGAGATCGAACCGCCGTCCGGCCCCTTGATGGTCTGGCTTGCCAAGTCGACCGTGAGCGTGGCGTTCGAGCCGCGGCTGGCGTCGTCCAACAGCTTCGACAGGTCTTCGGGCGAAACCGTGATCGGCAGGATGCCGTTCTTGAAGCAGTTGTTGTAGAAAATATCGGCGAAGCTGGTGGAGATGACGCAGCGGATGCCGAAGTCGGCAAGCGCCCAGGGCGCATGCTCGCGGCTGGAGCCGCAGCCGAAGTTGTCGCCCGCCACCAGGACCTGCGACTTGCGATAGGCTGGCTGGTTCAGGATGAAGCCCGGCTTCTCGCTGCCGTCCTCATTGAAGCGGAGTTCGTAGAAGAGACCGCGCCCGAGCCCGGTGCGCTGGATCGTCTTCAAGAACTGCTTGGGGATGATCATATCGGTATCGATATTGACGATCGGCAGCGGCGCGGCGACGCCCGTCAACGTCGTGAACTTGTCCATTTCGATCCCTCCGGGTGCGAGGATGGGTGAATAGCGCGTTTCCGGCCGCCGATGAAGGGGTTTTTGCGGGGGCGTCCGCGGCTTGTCCGGCGCGCGGCCATGACCACCTCGGCGACGTCCCGCAGAAACCGTTGCGAAAGCCGATCGGCTGGTGTCCTGTTGGCAGGCTTCGATTCTGCCGCCACGGGCGGCGCTGTGGAGATCAGATCCGTGCTTCTCGAACTGGAATTGGGCGCTGCCCTCGTCGTGCTGGGGCTCCTCATCGCCCTCTGGCAGTCTATCCGCGGCAGACGCGGCGTCGCCACCCACGGCAAGGTCGCCCGCGTCGAAGAGACCGACAAGAAGTCGCCGCTGGGCGAAGCCAAGCTCACCGTCCGGTTTGTCGATGGCGAAGGCGCCCTACGCTTCTTCACCGCCTCGGTGCGCGGCACGCGCTACCGGGTAAGCGACGACATCCCGGTGCGCTACGCGTCGAAGGACCCGGGCAAGGCCCGGATCGACGAGGGCGCGGCCAAATGGGTGCGCCCGCTGGTCGTCGCCATCGTCGGCCTGTTCCTCATCGGCGCGGGGCTGATGAAATAGGGCCGTTTCGCACGCCTGACGATCCTCTCCGCTCGCAATGACGGCAGCGGTCCCCGGTATCGCCAACTCCAAAAAATGACGGCGGCACCTCTCGATGCCGCCGCCCTGTCAAATCCCGCATTCGGAACCGGCTTACGCCGCCTTCTGCGCCTTCGGCGTGATCAGCTTGCGGTTGATCAGCACTTCGGCGATCTGCACGGCGTTCAGCGCCGCGCCCTTGCGCAAGTTGTCGGAGACGCACCAGAAGGAAAGCCCGTTCTCCACCGTCGCGTCCTCGCGGATCCGGCTGATGTAGGTGGCATCCTCGCCGGTCGCCTCGTAGGGCGTGGCATAGCCGCCGGGCTCGCGCTTGTCGATGACCAGACAGCCGGGCGCCTCGCGCAGGATGTCGCGCGCTTCCTCGGCCGTCACCGGGTTCTCGAATTCGACGTTGACGGCCTCCGAGTGCGAGATGAACACCGGCACGCGCACGCAGGTTGCGGTCAGCTTGATCTTGGGGTCGAGGATCTTCTTGGTCTCGACCATCATCTTCCACTCTTCCTTCGTGTAGCCGTCCTCCATGAACACGTCGATATGGGGGATGACATTGAAGGCGATGCGCTTGGGGAACTTCTTCACTTCGATCGGATCGGAGACGAAGACGGCGCGCGTCTGAGTGAACAACTCGTCCATCGCTTCCTTGCCGGCGCCCGACACCGACTGATAGGTGGAGACGACGACGCGCGTGATCTTGAACGCGTCATGCAGCGGCTTCAGGGCGACGACGAGCTGCGCGGTCGAGCAGTTCGGATTGGCGATGATGTTCTTCTTCTTGAACCCGACGATGGCGTCGGCGTTCACTTCCGGCACGATCAGCGGCACGTCCGCGTCGTAACGCCAGGCCGAGGAATTATCGATGACGACGCAACCCTTGGCGGCGATCTTCGGCGACCATTCCTTCGACACCGATCCGCCGGCCGACATCAGGCAGATGTCCGTATCGGAGAAATCGTAGTGATCGAGCACCTTCGCCTTCAGCGTCCTGTCGCCGAAGGAAATCTCCTGCCCGAGCGAGCGAGAGGAGGCAAGCGCCACGACTTCCGACACCGGGAACCCGCGCTCACTCAGGATTTCGAGCATTTCGCGGCCCACATTACCGGTGGCACCGACCACAGCAACCTTGTAACTCATTGGAAAGCCTCTAGCCTTGTCAATCGCCTCCCCCGGCTCCGGACCGACGGCGGCAAAAGCCGCTCGCTCGGTCCGCCTAGCCCTCTCCTCCCCGCCGGGAGAGGGCGCGGGGAACAGGGGCAGGCTCAGCCGGCGGTTTTCTCCGCCGTCGTCGCGGTCGTTTTCCCCGTCGCGGTCACGCGATCGGCGAACGACAGATCGATGCACGTTGGCATGACGACCGACATGACGGATGCCCCAGGTCGGCGCGGACGGGACTGTCCGCACCCAACAGCCGCGGACGAGCAATCGCGCCCAGTCCACGCACGTCATTGACGGAGCCTCACGTGGGCGGAAAAGTCAAGCCGTAATGCTGCGTGCTGCCGTCTCGCCCCACCCCGGCCACTCAC
>JARLIT010000013.1 GCA_031291575.1 Ancalomicrobiaceae bacterium | reverse complement strand
TCGACCCATTGGCCGCCGCCGGCCGCGGCCGTCTCCTTCTTCCAGAACGGCGCGCGGGTCTTCAGGAAATCCATCAGGAATTCGGCGGCGGCAAATGCCTCCTGCCGGTGCTCCGACAGCGTGACCACGAGGACAATGCGCTCGGCCGGCAACAGCCGGCCGTAGCGATGCACGATCAGCGCCCCTTGCAGTGAAAACCGCGTGTGTGCCTCCGCCTCGATCCGCTCCAACTCGGCCTCGCACATGCCGGGATAGTGCTCGAGCGTCATGTCGAGGATTTTCTCGCCCTTGGCCGTGTCACGCACCAGACCGGTGAAGGTCACGACGGCGCCAACGTCACTCCTGCCGGCGACGAGCCGATCGATTTCGGCGCCGATGTCGAAGTCTTGCGTCTGCAGGCGGACAGGCATCGGACTCACCAATCGTTCAGGATCGTCTGGCCGAACCCAGGCAACTCGCCCGAGCTCGAGGCGTTCGTCACTCAAAACGCCTCACTGAAGCGTTTTGACGGTGCTGTAGCGCCGCCGCCGCTCTTCCGGCGCCTCGCGAAGCTCAGAAGGCGCCCCATGCCCGGCGCCTCGCCCAAGCTCGGCGCGTTCATCGCTCGAAAAGCCCCGCCGGGGCTTTTCGTCCCGGCTGAGGCCGGGACCGCTCCTCAACCACCCGTCATCGGCGGGAAGAAGGCGATCTCGCGCGCCCCGGCGATCGGGGTTTCCGGCTTCACGTGCAATTGGTCGACGGCGATGCGCACGACCTCAGGCCGTTCGAAGGCATGATCCGAGCGCTCGTCACGGCCCTTGAGCCACATCACCAAGTCGCCAGCCGTCGCCACCGACGCCGGCGGCTCGACCTCTTCTTCCGACTTGCCCATACGCTCGCGTACCCAGGCAAAATAGCGGATCTTCACCGCCTCACTCCTCGATCAGATGCCGGACTCCGGCGCGGAAGTAGTCGAAGCCGGTATAGAGGGTCAGGATGGCCGAAATCCAGAGTAGTACAATGCCGATCACGGTCGTTCCGGGCAACACCCGCTCGCCCGCCGGTCCGACGACCAGAAAGCCGACGGCGACGAGTTGCGCCGTGGTCTTCCACTTGGCCAGCCAGGTCACCGGCACGCTCACCCTGACCTCGGCCAGAAACTCCCTGAGCCCCGAGACCAGGATCTCGCGACACAGGATGATGACGGCGGCGATCAGGGTCCAGCCCTGAATGGTGCGCGCATCGACAAGCACCAGCAACAGCGAAGCGATCAGCAGCTTGTCGGCGATCGGGTCGAGCATGCGCCCGAGCGCCGACTGCTGATGCCAGGCGCGGGCGAGGTATCCGTCGAAGAAATCGGTGATGGCTGCGATCCCGTAAAGGACGAGCGCCACCCAGCGCGACGTCGGAGTCGGCAAGTCCGGCAGCGTGAAGCAGGCGACGACCGCCGGCACCGCCAGAATCCTCCCATAGGTGAGCATATTGGGGAGATTGAATGCCGACATCGCGTGTCCCATCTGTCCCGACCCGCCGCCCCCGGGCCTCCTACCAGGTCGATGCCTCCGGTCGACAGTCGCCCATCCACCGACGCGCCGCCCGACCCGAAGCGGCCGAAATCAGTCGAACAGGCTCGAAACCGATTGTTCCTTGGCGGTGCGGTTGATCGCCTCGCCCATCAGATTGGCGATCGAGATGACGCGAATGTTGCGTGCGGCCCTGACTTCCGGCGTCGGCTCGATCGAATCGGTGATGACCAGTTCGCGCAGACGCGAATTGCCGATGCGGGCCACCGCGCCGCCCGATAACACGCCATGCGTGATATAGGCCGTCACGTCCTTGGCGCCACGGGCAAGGAGCGCATCGCCGGCATTGACCAGCGTTCCGCCGGAATCGACGATGTCATCGATCAGGATGCAGGAGCGCCCTTCGACATTGCCGATGACGTTCATCACCTCGGATTCGCCGGGCCGTTCGCGGCGCTTGTCGACGATGGCGAGCGGCGCATCGATGCGCTTGGCGAGCGAGCGGGCGCGCCCGACACCGCCGACGTCCGGCGAGACGACCATCGTGTTGTTGAGCGGATAGCGCTCCTTGATGTCGCGCGACATCACCGGCGAGCCGTACAGGTTGTCGGTCGGGATGTCGAAGAAGCCCTGGATCTGGCTGGCGTGGAGGTCGAGGGTCAGGACGCGGTCGGCACCGGCATTGGTGATGAGGTTGGAGACGAGCTTGGCAGAGATGGGCGTCCGGCCGGAGGACCGGCGGTCCTGACGGGCGTAGCCGAAATAGGGGATAACCGCGGTGATGCGCTTGGCCGAGGAGCGTTTCAAGGCATCGGTGATGATCAGCAGCTCCATCAGGTTGTCGTTGACGGGAAAGCTGGTCGACTGGATGACGAAGACGTCCTCGCCGCGAACGTTGTCCTGCACTTCAACGAAGATTTCCTGATCTGCGAAGCGGCGGACGACGCAGTTCGTGAGAGGTTCCTCGAGGTAGGCGCAGATGGCTTGGGCCAGACTGCGATTCGAATTGCCACACACGACTTTCATTTTTCAATCCTCTTGCAATCGCCCCGCAGCGCTTCTCGACCAGACCGCATCATCCGATCGAAAAACGCTCCAGTGTGCGTGGCTCGGACGGCTCCTCGCCGTCCAAATCGCGTCGATCTGAACGATCAGAAGGCGCTCAAGGGGTCGACACCTCACCCCACCGGATCGGTCCTGTCCTCGGCCTGCGCCAACGCGGGAAGGCACCCGATAGTTTTCAGCCGGTCGGTTACGGTAAAACGCCCGACGAGTCGAGCGCGAATCGAACCGATCTCACTGAAATGAGGAACTCCGAGCAGGCCGGGCGGATCAAGCGCCACTGCGCGTGAGCCAGGATTGCACGCCGCTGAGGATACGCCAGCCGATCTGCTGATTGGTGCCGCTGCTGGCTCCGTTCCACGGATCGCCGCTGGAACCCGCGCCGGTTTCCTGCCCGACGAACCGGTGCACGCGTTCGCCCGACACGTCGTAGATCTCGACGATGAAGACGTAGGTCATCGCCGTCTCGCCACCGACGGCATTGATGTGGGTCTTGACCCGATAGGTCGCCGGCTCGTCGAGCCTGAGCGCCAGCCGGACGCCGACCCGCTCGGCGTTCTCGCGGATGAACTTGTAGATGTTGTCAGCCGTGTTGACCGGCGCGCCAATGAACGGCAGGAACGACACGACTGTCCCCCGCCCCTTGCTCGGTGCGGTGAACGCCGGCAGCTTGTCGGAACTGCCGATCAGATCGGTCCGGTCGAGCATGCCCGTCGTCGTCTGGCAGGACGCGAGCGAGACGACAGCGACGAGCGCGCCGAGGACCAGGACGACGGCTCGAAAAGTCTCTCCAAAGTTCTTCATCTCAAGCGCCATGCCAATCCTTCGACACCCTTCCGGGCGGCCCGCATCCGACGGCGCCCCGGCCGGACCGAGCCTCACCGGCACGGCGGCCAACCATCGATGATTTAGCGGCAAATGCGCGCCCGGTCCACCGAGCGCCCCGCTCCGATCGGCGAATTCTTCTGCGCTGCGACTTCGGCGCCAACGCGATCTCGGCACCGAACCCACCTCACTCGCCTATCGCGATTGCCGAGACCAGCCGTCCGTAGTCCGGCTCGCCGCGGTGCGTCGTCCGTCGGTAGGAGAAGAACCGCGACTCGTCGGAATAGGTACAGAGGCCGAGATTTTCCGCCGCTCCGACGCCGGCGGCGGCCAGCCGCGCCATGATGTAGCCGGGCAAGTCGAACATCGCGTGCTCCGGCCTTGTCGAAGGCCCGAAATACCGGGCATTGCCAGCGTCCGCCGCGACGAACCGGTCGACGAACTCCGGTCCGACCTCGTAGGCGACGGCCGAAATCGTCGGGCCCAGCACCGCACGGATGCCGGCACGCGTTGCCCCCTGCGTCTCCATTGCCGCGATCGTCGCCTCGATCACGCCGCCGATGGCCCCCTTCCAGCCGGCATGCGCCGCCCCGATGACGCCAGCGCCCGCGTCGGCGAACAGGATCGGGCCGCAGTCGGCCGTCGATACGCCAATGGCTGTGCCGGCGAGCCGGGTCACCACCGCATCGGCGCGCGGGGGATCGGCGACGTCGGCGTGCACATCGACGATCCACACGTTGGGCGAATGCACCTGATAGGGCAGCGCCAAGCGTCCGCGTGCCACACCCAGCCGATCGGCGACGCGCCCGCGGTTCTCGATGACGAGCGCGCGATCGTCGGAGGAACCGAGACCGATGTTGAGGCTGCGATAGAGCCCGCTCGACACGCCCCCCTCTCGGGTGAAGAACTCGTGGCGGATGGCGGAATGCGAGCCCAGAAGGGACGACTGAATCAAGCGAATACTCCTTCGACCACGGCGCGGAGGATGATGGTCACCGGCGGTCCTGTCAAAGGCGCCCTCTGTTACCGCCCGAAGCCGGCTGGCAGGAGTCCCGGCTTCGAAAAGGCGATGGCCTTGAACAGGCTTCCCATTTCTTCCGCCGCCACGAGCCGGTGGACGTCCGCCTCGATGCCCTCGCGCGTCGCCCGGTCCTTATCGGCGCCAAGTCGCCCGGCCCGTTCGGCCAGCCCGAGGTTCAGCAGGAAATCGCCCTGCTCGATCGGCCCCGACACGCCCGCCCCGGCCTTCGTCGCGGCCCGGTGCAGAACCTCGAAATTGACCAGCGCGGTCAGGTCGGCCTCGCCCGGCCGTGCCAACGGGTCGACTGGGCTGTGCGCCCTGACCGCCTGGAAACTGTCGCCGACAGCCGTTTCGGTATAGCCGTAGTCGATGGCGAGGAGCGCCAGACCGCTCCGCGCGATGCGCAGGGCAAGCTGCTCGGCGATCGCCGCCGCCGTCGGCGCCAATTCCAGGATGGACCCATTGTCGGCGCTGCGCAGGTGCGCCGGCACGTCGGTCGTCGGCAACACCGCCGGACCGATGCCGAAGGCGAGATTGTCGTCCGCGTCGAGCCCGACGACGCGCTCGCGCCAGATCCCCTGGACACGGACGAACTGGCGGACCGGCAGCGCGTCGAAGAATTCGTTGGCCAGAATGATCGCCGGGCCATCGGGAATGCCGGTCGTCGACGTCGCCCAGGTGGCGTTATGGCCCGCCCGCGACAGCCGGTCCTGCTGGATGGCCGCGAGCCGCGGGCTGGTCTCCACCATCAGCACCCGCGCGGCGGCCATGAAGCCGGGCACGATGCGACAGGCCCTGAGCGCGTCAAGCATCAAGGTGCCGCGCCCGGGCCCGATCTCGACGAGGCTGAACGGCGACGGGCGCCCCGCCTGCACCCAGATGTCCGCGGCCCACAGGCCGACGAGTTCGCCGAACATCTGGCTGACCTCCGGCGCGGTGACGAAGTCGCCGTTTGCGCCGAACGGATCGCGCGCCATGTAGTAGCCGTGTTCGGGATCGCCGAGGCAGATCGCCATGTAGTCGGCAATGGATAAGGGGCCGCCGAGCCTGATCAGCGCTTTCAGCCGGTATTCGAGCGGCGTGGCCCCCATTGTCGTCCCCGGCATCTGCCCGTGCTGTCTCTTCCAATCTATCGATCGCCGGTTCAGCCGGCCGCCTCATGCTTGGCGCCGCGCCGCCGGTTGGCCCACAGGATGACGCCAACGCCGAGCAGGACCATCGGCACCGACAGAAGCTGCCCCATGGTGAACTGGCCGGCGAGATAGCCCACCTGTACGTCCGGCTCGCGGAAGAACTCCGCGGTGATGCGGGCAAGCCCGTAGCAGGCGGTGAAGGCACCGGCAACCGTGCCCGGCCGCTTCAGTTTGAGCTCGACATGGGTGACGAGGCGCAGGACGACGAACAGCACCAGCCCTTCCAGCGCCATCTCATAGAGCTGGCTCGGATGGCGCGGCACGTTGCCGGCGCGCGGGAAGACGACCGCCCAGGGCACGTCGCTGGCGCGGCCCCAGAGTTCGCCGTTGATGAAGTTGGCGATGCGGCCGAAGAACAGCCCGAGCGGCGCAGCGGCAGTGACCAGATCGAACAGGGTGAAGGCGGAGAACTCTTTCCCGCGCGAAAACAGCACCATGGTCAGCCACAGACCGATCACAGCGCCATGGAACGACATACCGCCGTGCCAGAGCTGCGGAATGTCGAGAGGTTCGGCGAGATAGTGCATCGGATCGTAAAAGATCACATAGCCGAGCCGGCCGCCGAGGATGATGCCGAGCGTCGCCCAGGTGACGAAATCATCGATCTGCCAGAACTCCGGCACCTTGGTTTCGCCCCACAGCCGCTTCGTCGCGATCAGGCGGCGGATGTACAGCCAGCCGAGAAGGATGCCGGCGATATAGGCAAGTGCGTACCAGCGCACTGCGATCGGCCCGATCGTGATGTCGATCGGCCAGGTCGGATGGAATGGGCCGAAGCTGAAGACATTCGGATCGAAGTTAGGAAAGGGCAGATAGGCGAAGACCATCGCGACGTAAGCCTCTTCGATTGGACGCCGACAGTGGGAGAGCCGGGGAGCGCCGTCAAGCCGGCATCGGCCCGAAGCTGGCGCCATCGGCGTGGATCCGGACCAGACGGCGGAGACGGAGGCCCGGTTCGCTGCGGTGTCTTGCGGCGGCGCCTGCGAACGCGCATAAGTTTGCCCCCATCAGGACAGTCCATCGGTCTGATGCGGCGGGTCGCCGCCACCGGCCGGGACAGGATCGGCAAGGGGTGATCGGCATGACACAGGGTTCGAACCGTCTCCTCGACGAATTCGCCAAACTGATGACCGACGCCGCCGGCGTGGCACAGGGCATGAAGCGCGAGGTCGAGACCGCGGTGAAATCGCAGGCCGAACGCTTTGTCGGCGACATGGATCTCATCAAGCGCGAGGAATTCGACGTGGTGCGCGAGATGGCGGCGCGCGCCCGTGAGGAGAATGCGGCGCTGAAGGAGGCGATCGCCAAGCTCGAGGCCCGCGTCGCCCTGCTCGAAGCGGCGCCGCCCTCGGCCGGGTAACGCCCCGCCACACGCTTTGCACCGTCGGGACCCTCAGGCAGTTCGCGGACCGTCGCGACCGTGCGCGCCGTGGCTGGAACCGGCGGCTGCCGACGGTCACCTTCAAGCGTTTCTCCACAGCTTGTTCCGCCGCGCGTGAAGCGATGACGACACATATCCACATCATTGTCACAGACGCGGTGAAAACTGCCTGTCGCTGCCTCGTTAGGGATTCGTATACTGAATCTCAACAGAGATTCGGCACCGTCGGTGAATAGACCGAAGCGGCCGCGAAATCCGGGGCTTTCTATGTGTGACGTCGACCACCGCTTCTTATGCAGACGTTGCAAATTCGTTTCTGTAGCGTTTGTTGCGTTGTATTTCCCGCGTAAAGTCCGCCTCTGACACGCGAGGATATGGCCCATGAGCCTCATCGAATATGACTTCGATCGGCAAGCCAACCCGGTCGACGTGATCGAACACGTCGCTGCGCTGGAAGATTGGATCTTTGAACGGTCCGGTGACGACGAGATCACTATTTCCACGAACGGTGCTTGGTGCGATTACCACGTGTCCTTTTCCTGGATGGAGGAGGTCGAAGCGATTCATCTTGCCTGCGCGTTCGACTTGAAGGTGTCCGAGCCCCGCCGTACCGAGGTGGCGCGCCTGATCTCGCAGGTCAACGAACAGCTCTGGCTCGGCCATTTCGATCTGTGGTCGCGCGAGGGTGTCGTGATGTATCGCCATGGTCTGTTGCTGTCAGGTGGCATTGCGCCGACCTCCCGCCAGGTCGAGGGCATGCTGAGTGCGGCGATCGAAGCCTGCGAACGCTATTATCAGGCCTTCCAGTTCGTCGTTTGGGCCGGAAGATCAGCGGAAGAGGCGCTGGAGATGGCGATGTTCGAGACGGCGGGCGAGGCCTGAACCATCGACGGAATTTCGTGCAGTTCGGCGCGGCCCGTTATTTGCCTCAATTCGGGGCAAAGACCGGGCCGCTGCTGTTTCAGATGACCGAGATGTCCGGGAGGAGTACCGATGTCGACCCTGTTGAACCGCCGGGGCTTGCTCCTGGCTCTCGCTGCCGCCCCGCTGATGGCCGTCGGCCGAGCTGAAGCGGCCGACACCGCGGCGGGAGAAGCGGCGCTGGCTGCGCTGGAAAAGACTTTCGACGGCCGCATCGGCGTTGCCGCAGTCGACACGGCAGACGGGCGCACCCTCGGCCACCGCAGCGACGAACGCTTTCCGTTCTGCTCGACGTTCAAGATGATGGCGGTCTCCGCCCTCCTCGCCCGGCTGCCGAAGGATCCGCAGTTGCTGTCGAAGCCCATCGCCTATACGGCGGCCGATCTCGTCCCGTATTCGCCGGTGACCGAGAAGCACGTCGGCGAAGGCCTGCGGCTCGGTGAACTGGCCGCCGTTGCCATCCAGATGAGCGACAACACCGCTGCCAACCTGCTCCTGCGTGAGATCGGCGGACCGGCAGCGCTGACCGCCTTTGCCCGCTCCATCGGCGACACCGACTTCCGCCTCGACCGCTGGGAAGTCGAACTCAATTCCGCCATCCCCGGCGATCCCCGCGACACCACGACGCCAGCCGCCATGGCGAGGAGCCTGCAGAAGCTTCTTCTCGGCGACGTACTCTCGCCCGAAGGCCGTGACCAGCTCAAGACGTGGATGCTCGGCACCAAGACCGGCGATGCGCGTATCCGCGCCGGCGTGCCGAAAGCTTGGCAGGTGGCCGACAAGACCGGCAGCGGCGACTACGGCGCGGCAAACGACATCGGCCTCGTCTGGCCCGGCGGCTCGCGCGCCCCGATCGTCATGGTGATCTACACTGTGCAGACGCGGAAGGATGCCAAGGCGCGCAACGACATCATCGCTTCGGCCGCCCGCATCGTGGCGGACTGGATTGGCTGACTCTCCGGCAGGCGATCCCCTGCCCCAAGCGCACGCCGGCCAAGGAATTACCGCGCTTGAGCCGGGCCGGCATTTGCGCGACAAAGCCGAGGCCGCCGCACGCCGGCCGAACCGCATTGGGGCATCCTGCGGTCAGCCGGAATCGGCTGACGCAGACAAGATGCTCTAGACTCAAAAAGGTAGAGCGCCTTATGTGCGTCCAATTGGACGCACTGCGCTCTAGAACCACCGGGATCCCACCATGACAGCCCCCTCGCCGCTCAGCCGCCTGACCCCCGATCACCCGCTCGTTCTCGTCGGGGCCGGCAAGATGGGCGGCGCCATGCTCGCTGGCTGGCTGTCGCGCGGGCTTGCGGGTGCGGCAGTGATCGTCGTCGATCCGGCGCCACCGCCGGAGATGGCCGCCCTGATCGGGGTGAAGGACCTGCGGCACGAGCCGACCGCGCCGGCGGGCACCAAGGCCGGGGCGCTCATCCTGGCGGTGAAGCCGCAGATCCTCGAGGATGTGCTGCCGGGCGTGGCAAGTCTTGTCGGGCCGGAAACCGTCGTCCTCTCGGTCGTTGCCGGCAAGACGCTCGCCCGCATCGCGCATTTCCTCGGCGCGAGCGCCGCCATCGTCCGCTCGATCCCCAATACGCCGGCCCAGGTCGGTCGTGGCATCACCGCAGCGATCGCCAACGCCCATGTCGGGGCGGACGATCATCGGCTCGTCACCGCGCTGCTCTCTGCTGTCGGTGCGGTCGAATGGGTCGACGACGAGGCGCTGATCGACGTGGTCACTGCCGTCTCCGGCTCCGGCCCGGCCTATGTGTTCCACATGGTCGAGGCGCTGGCGGCTGCGGGTGCCGCGGCCGGGCTCGACCTCGACATGGCGCTTCGCTTGGCGCGGGCGACCGTCGAGGGCGCCGGCGAACTGCTGTTCCAGTCGCCGCTCGATGCCGCGACCTTGCGGAAAAACGTCACCTCGCCGAAAGGCACGACCGCCGAGGCGCTGGATGTGCTGATGGCGAAGGAGGGCGGCATGACGGAGCTGATGACGAAGGCGGTGGCTGCGGCGGCGAAGCGGTCAAGGGAGTTGGCGGGGTGAGTGGCGACGGCAGCAAAGCTGCCGGCAAATCGCTCCAGTGGAGCGATTTGAGCCGCGAACGCGCCGAGCCGAGCGAGGCGCCGGGC
>JARLIT010000101.1 GCA_031291575.1 Ancalomicrobiaceae bacterium | reverse complement strand
TCGATGTTCGGTATGGCATGGCGCGGCGGGACCTGGAGCGTTCGCCGCATGCGCTCGAAATCAACCGAGAAGCCTTTCAGCGCTGCCGTGACATCATGTCGGCTTCCGCCCAGACCTTCCAGGACCGGATCGCCGGGCTGCTACAAGGTCTGGTCAATCGCGACCAACTGGTGCTCCACCCGGACTTCGCTCCGGCGGAGATGGCGCAATTGCTTGCCGACGGGGCGAGGGGTGTCAATCAGACGCTGCCGCTGCGCCCAGCTGCGACATTGCTGGAGCGGTATCGGCGCATGTGCCGCGCCATCTTGTACGGCTGTGCCGGACCGTCTGGTGCCAGCGGCAAGCCCGATCGGCGCGCCGTCGGGTGAGAACGGCGGCACGGGCACCGTTGCGAACGGCACGGGGGTTTCCTGCCCGGTCGGCATAGGTGTAAAATCCACCTGAGGCTGGGCCCGACCCCGTCCGCTCCGGCTTTTGCTGGCTGGTGCGGTCGATCCGGGGAACCGCGCGACGGGCGCGATCGGGCAGGCCGAAGGCGAGTGCTGGCTTGATGGAGACTTCCACAGGCTCCGGACTGAAGACGAGGCTCGTCAACGAGCTTGCGGCGGCCAGAGCGGAGTTCGATGCGCCCGACGACGTCGACCGGTCGATGGCCGTGCACCGGGCGCGGCGGGCGCTGAAGCGGGCGAGGAGCCTGTACCGGGTGCTGCAGCCGGTCGCCGGACTCGGCCGCGATGGACGGCTCCAACCGGTGAAGGAGGCCTTCAAGCTCCTCTCCGTCGCCCGGGATGCCGATGCCATGCTGGCGACGGTCGAGCGCCTCTGGCAGCGGGCGAAGGGGGGCTCGGTCGATGTGCTGGCGGCGACGGTCGCGTCGTTCGCCAGCCTGGCCCGGCGCGCTCACGAGGCCGAACTGCCGATCGCGCGGATCGCCGAGCTATTGCGGGCGGCGGAACGGAAAGCCGTCCAATTGCCGGCCGACTTCGACGCCGAGGCACTGGTTGCCGACGAATTGGCGTCGGCCTACAAGCAGGGGCGGGCTGCCTTCCGTGCCGTCGAAGCCAAAGCGGATCCGGGTGCCTGGCACGCCTGGCGCAAAGCGGTGAAGCATCGGCTGCATCTGACGGCGCTCTGGACGCCGACCACCGAGCTGCGCCAGATCCTGGCCGATCTGGACGCGCTCGCCGAAATCCTCGGCGAATGCAACGATCTCGCCAATCTCACCCATGCGGTGGAGCGTGAACCGGCGATTGCCGGCGACGGCAAGGCAGCACGACGGGTGATTGCAGTCTTCACCAAGCGGCAACGGCGCTTGCGCAAACGCGCCATGGCGCTCGGCGCGGCACTCTACTGTCAGCGGCCGCGGCACTTTGCCCATCGCCTGACGGGCGCCGCCAGCGACGGCGACCATGCCGCCGCGTGAGTGTGAAATTGGCAGCGACCATGCCGCCGCCGGGGAGCGGCGGACCGGCCGTGTGGGTCAGCCGATGGCCACGCGCTTGTCGCGGCGCCGGTCGGAGACGGGCTGATAGGCGACGCGTGCATGGTAGCCGCAATAGGGAATGCCGGATTCCGAGCGGCGGGCGCAGAAGTGGAAGCTCTGATCGCCGGGGTCGCCGACCGGCCATTTGCAGGTCGCCTCGGTCAGTTCGAGGATCCCGGCGTTCTCGACCAGCGGGGCGTCCGACAGCGTGAAGATCTTCGGCTGGACGACGATCTGCGGCTTGGACTGCGGCACGAAGTCGATCTTGAGGGCGGTATTGCCCACCGAGTCCAGACCGCCGTGCGGGCGGATATGCGGGTTGCCCGGCTGGCGCGCTGGCGCCTTCTTGGCGCGCGCCGGCTGCGCGACAGGCGTCTTGGCACGTCCGGAAAGCCCGAGCCGATGCACTTTGCCAATGACCGCGTTGCGTGTGACGCCACCGAGTTCGGCCGCGATCTGGCTCGCGCTGAACCCGTCGCTCCACAACTTCTTCAGCTGCTCTACCCGTTCGTCAGTCCAGCTCAGCATTATTCCCCCTTGGAGCATGCTCCGGCTCGAATAACCAGGGCCATCCGATATCTGCGCCGCAGCGCATTGATCGATCAGGCATTTCGTCGCCGTCCGATGTCGCTTTGTCCGATCCTTCACTGGAATCGGCCGAATCCCGCATCGTTCGGGTTGAGCCCGCACTTCGCCCTGGACGTGTCACTGGGTTGCGCCTAGCCGGCCAATCCTCTAGTGAGCGCCAGGTTTCGTGTCCGTGGCGTCGAAGATGGGCTCAGCTGCACGACATGTCGTGCTTAACAAGAGGTAAACTACACCACCCCTAGACTCGGCAGCAACCGGGCCGGAATCGAAAACAGTGGGTGGATGTCGTTTTTCAACAGATTGCATTCAAGTGAGTCTCATCCGCCACACTGGGCGGGATTGACGTCGCCGAAACGTTTTCGGCGCGTCGCCCACAGGATTGCCTAAGCTATTCTGTCTGCTAGGGGAACGGACACTCCGGCGAACTTGCCGATGTGCCCCGCATTTCTGCGTAGCGGCGGGTCGACCTTGTCGGCCGACAGTAAAGCGAGGCCGGCAAGGGCTGCGACGGAGGCCGGTCGTGTCCGTGTTAATGCGCCAAGAGCACTTGCGAGCAGGCCGGCGGCAGGTCGGCGAGCTTCAACGGCGGCTTCGGTGGCGACGGCGGCTCCGGCTTGTAGGGCTCGGGTCCGAGCCACCAGGCAAGGTCCTTGCCGCAGCCGTCACCGGTAGGAGGCGGCTCCTGCGCGCGGCAGTCGGCCATGCCGGGCGGGCAGGCGAGCCGAACGTGGAAATGATAGTTGTGACCGTACCAGGGTCTGACCTTGGACAGCCAATCGCGGTCGGTGCCGGCGCCATCGCACAAGGCCTTCTTGATCGCCGGATTGACGAAGATGCGCGCCACTTCCGGATCGAGCGCCGCGCGCCGGATCAGCCGCTGGTGCAGCGGCGTCCAGATCTTCGGATCGATCTCGATCTTGTCGGGCTTGACGACCGATACCGCGCTGACGGTCTCGCGCTCTCCCGGCGTCAACTCCCGGCTCGGCATGGGCAGAAGCCAGATGTCGGCATCGAGCCCGATCTGGTGGCTGGCGTGGCCGGTCAGCATCGGCCCGCCGCGCGGCTGCGACATGTCGCCGACGAGGAGACCGGGCCAGCCCTCCTTCTGCGCCGCGGTGGCAAACCGTTCCAGAAAGGCGACGAGGTTGGGGTGGCCCCAGTTGCGGTTGCGCGACAGTCGCATCACCTGCCAGGCCGGACCGTCGACCGGCAGTGCGATGGCGCCGGCGAGGCAGCCCCGGGCGTAGGCTCCGATGGAACGGGCTTCAAGCGGGGCCGGGATCGGCTGGCTGCCGAACAGCACCTTGGCCGCATCCGGCGGCAATTTGGCCTTCGCCGCCTGCACTTCGCGGGTGCCCTCGGTGCCGCTGGTCTGGGCGAGCGCGGGCAGATTGGCGAGCGCGAGGAGCGCGGCGAGGATCGTGACCGGGATGCTCGGGGACAGTCGCGGCATGGCAAGGCTCCTGGTGGCGCACACCGGGCGGCTCGGTTTCACAGGAAACCAAATTCAACTTTGACCCAAAGGCTTAACGACCGCTTAACAATGTCGTCGTCAGGCCGCAGCGCGCCACCATGCGCGTGACCGCTTGGGCGAGCAGATCGATGTCTTCGGGCCGTGACAGGCGATGGTCGCCGTCGCGCACGTAGGTGAGGATCACGTCGTCGCTCGCCAGGCGTTCGATCAGTCGCTCGGCATGGCTCCAGGGCACGTCGACGTCCTGCCGACCCTGCAGGATGTGGATGGGACAGCCGGTCTCGATCATGCCGGAAAGGAGGAGATGCTTGCGCCCGTCTTCGATGAGGCCGCGCGTGATCGGCGTCGGCTCGGGCGAATAAGGCGAGCCGAGGAGATGGCGGCCGGTCGACAGGATTTCGGCGCGTGCCGTCTCGGGCAGGCGCGCCCACATCAGGTCTTCGGTGAAATCGGGTGCCGGCGCGATCAGCACCATCCCCTTGATGCGCGAGTTGGCCCGTCCGGCCCGTGCCAGTTCGGCGCGAGCGAGGAGCAGTGATATCCAACCGCCCATGGATGAGCCGACGAGCACCTGCGGCCCATCCGTCTCGGCATCGAACACGGCGCGGGCATCCTCCAGCCAGTGTGAGATGGTGCCGTCCTCGAAGCGGCCGCCGGAAACGCCGTGGCCGGAATAGTCGAAGCGGGTGACAGCGAGGCCGAGGCTCGCGCCGAGCCGATCGATCGCAACCGCCTTGGTCCCGGTCATGTCGGACCGGAAGCCGCCGAGCCAAAACAGCCCCGGAGCGGCTCCTTCGCGCCTGATAACCGCAACGTCGCGGCGTTTGCCGCCGGAGCCGACTGCAATCCTGCGCGCCTGTCCTTCGCTCACCGACACGCCACCCTCGTTTCGTTCGAATGCCTGATCCGGCCGCCAACACCTTCACAGCGGGCGGCGAAGCCGGTATGTACCCTTTTGGCACGGTCGTCGATGCCATCCGGCGCATCCGACCGAATCGTTGACAACGGAAATATCCCAGATCAGGGAACGAGGCGAGATGAACGCAGCCCTCAACGGAAAACTCGCGACCGTCTTCGGCGGCTCAGGCTTTCTCGGCAGATATGTCGTCCGGGCCCTGGCGCAGCGCGGCTGGCGGGTGCGCGCCGCTGTACGCCGGCCCGATCTTGCCGGTCAGCTGCAGCCCTACGGCGCCGTCGGCCAGATCCAACCGGTTCAGGCGAACCTCAGGCCGGAATTCCGCTCTTCGGTCGAGCGTGCGGTCGAAGGCGCCGACGCCGTCGTCAATCTGGTCGGCATCCTGTCGGAATGGGGCAAGCAGACCTTCGACGCCGTGCAGACGGAGGGGGCAAGCGTCGTCGCCGAGGCCGCAAAGGCGGCCGGAGTGGCGAGCCTGACCCATGTTTCCGCGCTCGGGGCCGAGGCGGCCGGGGCCTCCCGCTACGCCCGCTCCAAGGCGGCCGGCGAAGCAGCGATCCGGGCGGCTTTCCCGGACGCGGTCGTCTTCCGCCCTTCTGCGCTGTTCGGGACTGACGACACCTTCCTCAACCGCTTCGCCACGCTCGCCACGATGGTGCCTGTGCTGCCGCTCATCGGCGGCGGCAAGACGAAGTTCCAGCCGGTCTATGTCGTCGATGTGGCCGAGGCGATTGCTGTAGCGATCGAGGGCGGCGCCACGCCCGGCGCGACCTATGAGCTCGGCGGGCCGCGGGTGATGAGTTTGCGCGAGATCTTCGAGTTCGTCCTGGCCGAGACCGAGCGCAGGCGCCTGCTGGTGCCGATTCCCTTCGCGCTGGCCAAACTGAAGGCGAGCTTCCTGCAACTTCTGCCGAACCCACTGCTGACGGTCGATCAGGTCACGCTGCTGAAGTCGGATTCGGTCGTCTCGGAGGAGGCGAAGGCCGCCGGCCTGACGCTCGCCGGACTCGGGATCACGCCGCATGCGGTGGAGGCGATCGCGCCGTCGTACCTGTGGACCTATCGGTCGCGCGGTCAGTACGACCGCCATCCCGCCTGACCGTCTGGGCGAGCGGGAGGGACGACTTTGGTTACCGGGCCTTAAGGTTAAGACTGTCTGCTGCGGCGCCGCGATTGACACAATCGGGGCGTATGCAGCAAGTCTTTCCACGAAGGCGGCCCACGACAATTCTGCGAAAACGGCGAAGTGCTTTTGCCGTCCGGGATTGGCGAGAGACGCAGGTTAGAGCGCTTCAACCTATCCGAGAACCGCCGAGACGCTCTTCGGCCGCCTTCAGACGGGTGAAACCGGACCTAGATGATCACGCTCTATCACCACCCCTTTTCCGTCCAGTCGCGCTTCATTCGGCTGGCCTCGGCCGAATATGGAATTCAGGTCGAATGCGTCGTTGAACGACCCTGGGAGCGCCGCGACGCGTTCCTGCTGATGAATCCGGCGGGTACCCTGCCGGTCGTCGTTGAGAACGACGGTCCGGCGATCGTCGGGGCGCTTCCCATCATGGAATATCTCGACGAGACCCGCGGCTTCGTCGCCGGCGACAAGCGATTGATGCCAAATCATCCGGACGCCCGTGCCGAAGTGCGCCGGCTGGTCGATTGGTTTTGCGGCAAGTTCGATGCCGAAGCGGTCGGCTACCTGGTGCACGAGAAGCTGTTCAAGCTGGAGATCCCGCGCGCCGATGGCGGCGGCGAACCGGATTCGACCGTCCTTAGGGTCGCGCGGACCAACATGCGGCACCACCTGAAGTACATCGGCTATCTGGCCGCGACGCGCGACTGGCTCGCAGGCCCGCGTCTCAGCTTTGCCGACCTTGCCGCCGCCGCAGCGCTGTCCTGCGCCGACTATCTCGGCGAAGTGCCGTGGGACGAGGACGAGAACGCCCGCAATTGGTACTCAAGGGTGAAATCGCGTCCCTCGTTCCGGCCGCTCCTGTTGGAAAAAGTTCTGGCCATGCCACCGGCGGCGGCCTACGCCGACCTCGATTTCTGATGCCGGGACCGACTGAGGCTCAAACGATGGATCTGAAGCGTGGGCGCGAGCCGTTGGTGATCGCAATCGACGGGCCGGCAGCGGCAGGAAAAGGCACGATCGCCACCCGCCTCGCCGATCATTTCGGCCTGCCGCATCTCGACACCGGCCTGCTCTACCGGGCGATCGGCCGAATCATGGCCGACCGCGGCTTCGACGTCGACAACGAGGACCTGGCCGCGGTCATCGCCGAAAACCTCGATCCGGATGACTTGCGCGATCCGCGCCTCAGGGGCCACGAGGCAGGCGAGCTGGCCTCGCGCGTCGCCGTGCACCAAAAGGTCAGGGCCGCGCTTGTCCGGTTCCAGCGCGAATTTGCCGGCCGCGATCGCGGGGCCGTGCTCGACGGGCGCGACATCGGCACGGTTATCTGCCCCGACGCTACTGTGAAGATCTACGTCACCGCCTCGGCGGAAGTGCGCGCTCGCCGCCGCACCGACGAACTGCTGGCCAAGGGCCGCGACGTCGACTATGCGCGCATTCTCTCGGAGATCCGCTCGCGCGACGCGCGTGATTCGGGACGCGCCACGGCGCCGTTGAAGGCTGCCGACGATGCCGTCCGGCTCGACACCTCCGATCTCGACCGCGAGGCCGCCTTTGCCGAGGCCGTCGCCATCGTCGAGCGGGTGGCCGGCAATTCGACTGCCGAGCGGACCTCATTCCGATCGACCTGATCCGGCCGCCGGCAAGCGGCACGTGGCAAGCGAAGAGAGCGCTTCTGCCGGTCCGGTCGGATGGGCCGGTTTGCCAGGATGATCGCCCACCCCGTACAACGTCCGGCCAAAACGAACACCGCCGCCGAATGATCGGCGGCGGCTCGTGATGGATTTCCCGGCCTGTGAGTGGGGGGGATCAGGCCGAGACGTTCATCAGCAGCGACGACAGGTCGGTCGCCGAAGTCGTGCCGCTCGAGGCATAGGACGTCGACTTCGAGGATTGCAGGTTCTTTACGAAGTCTGCGAGCAGCTTCTCGATATCGGTCTGCGTCGACGAATCAGTCGAACTCGTCGACGTGCTCGAAGAAGTCGAGGAATCGGACGAATCAGTGCTGGACGGCGGCGGGCCGGGAGGCGGTCCGTGCGGCCCCTGCATGCCGCTGGTGGCGGAGGTGGCGTCCGACGAACTCTGCGAGAACGTGCTGTCGAACACCGACTTCAGTTCGCTGGCCTGCGATGAGGTGAGCGTTCCGGACGACACCTGCGAATCGATCAGACTCGAGATCTTCGTCTTCATATCCGTCGGGCTCGTCGACGTGGTCGAACTCGACTGTGATGTCGAGTCTGACTTCAGCGACGAGTCGATCGAATCGATGGCCTTGGAGAGCGCACTTTCATCCGAGGAAGAAATCGTACCTGCGGATACCTCGGAGTCGAGTTCCTTCTGTAGTAACTGTCTTGGCGAGTATTGCTGCCCGCCAAATGATGTCGACGAAATGGAGGTCATCATTGGCTCCTGTGGTGGGGATACGCGTGTTACAGGACTTGCGTTTGCAAAATGGACTGCCATAGGTTAATGCTAGGTAACCAAGTGTTAAGGTTTCTTTGCGGATAGTTTCTGGGCCGACATGGGAAACGAACAGAAACAATTCTCTTTACGTACCGTGAGTCGGAAATGAATGCGCAACCCCATGTGCTGATCGTCGAAGACGATCATGAGATCAGAAGCCTTGTCGCACGCTATCTCGGCGCCAACGATTGCCGTGTCAGTCAGGCGCGGGATGGCCGCGAAATGGACAGGGTGCTGGGTGATTCGCGCATCGACGCTGTCATCCTCGACATCATGTTGCCCGGCGAGGACGGCCTGACGTTGTGCCGACGGTTGCGACAGGCGCACGATCTTCCCGTCGTCATGCTCTCGGCTAAGGGCGACGAGATCGACCGCATCGTCGGCCTGGAGGTCGGCGCCGACGACTATCTGGCCAAGCCCTTCAATCCGCGCGAATTGCTGGCACGGCTGCGCGCCGTGCTCCGCCGCTCGACCGGCAGCCGCAGCCATACCGCGATTGACGGCGCCCGCCGCTTTACCTTCGCCGGCTGGACGCTCGACGCGTTGACCGGCGTCCTGTTGGATCCGCAGGCAACGCGCGTGACGATCACCGGCGCCGAACTCCTGCTGTTGAAGGCGTTCTGCGAACGCCCTGGACGGGTGCTTGCCCGCGACCAGTTGATCGAATTGACGCAAGGGAGGCAGAACGGCTCCTCCGAACGGTCGATCGACATTCTCGTCTCGCGGCTCAGGTCCAAGATCGTGCTCGATCCTCCCGCGGGCGATCTCATCCGCACCATCCGGTCCGGCGGCTACGTCTTCACGCCCGATGTGTCGGCCGAGTCATGAGCCGGCTGGTTTCCATGCTGCCCGGGACCATCGCCAGCCAGTTGGCATTGCTGATGGTCATAGCGGCCGTCATGTTCAACGTCATGACTATGGTCGCGTTTTCCGTCGAGCACATGCTGTCGCAGCAGTTAGGGCTGGACCACTCACAGTTCGGGCGCTGCGAGCCGCCGGGACCGGGGTTCGGCCTTGAGCGCGCCCCGCCGCAGAGCCAGATCGAAGGACATCAGATCAGTCCCGCCGTTCAGGAACTGGGGCAGGCCAACCCCAATTGCCTGCGCCCGCCGCCGCCGCGTGGCCTTCTACCGTTTCCCTCCGGTCCCATCATCATCGGCACGATGATCTTTCTGACGGCTACGATCGTTGTACTCGGCATTTGGGCGGCGCGGGCGCTCGTCGCCCCGCTGCGTGATTTCGCCGTGGCCGCAGACCGTTTCAGCGCCACCGACGACGGCACGCGGCTGGAAGAATCCGTCGGCCCGGCCGAGATCCAGACGCTTGCCCGCGCCTTGAACGCCATGCAGGCACGCATAGGCATTCTGGTCGGCAACCGCACGAAAATGCTGGCCGCCGTCGGCCACGATCTCCGAACGCCGATCACCCGACTGCGGCTGAGGGCGGAGTTCATGGAGGACGACGGCGAGCGGCGGCGAATGCTCGCCGATCTCGACCACATGGAGGCGCTTGTGCAGGGCGCGCTGATGCACCTGCGCGATGGCAAGAGCGGCGAGGAGACGGTCGCCGCAGATCTGCCCAGCCTGTTGCAGGCGATTTGCGATCATTTCACCGATCTCGGCCACGAGGTGCCGCTGCAGGCGCCGCCGCGGCTCGTGCTGCGGGTCCGACCGCACGAGATCCAGCGCGCCGTCACCAATCTCGTCGAGAACGCGGTGCGCTATGGCAAGGACGCGCACATCGAACTCAATCGCACGACCAAGGGTGACGTCGTCATCCAGGTCATCGACGCCGGGCCCGGTATCGCCGAGAGCGAGGCGGAGGAACTGTTCGAAGCCTTCCGCCGCGGCAATGCGGCGCGCACCATGAACGAGGCGGAGGGCTTCGGGCTCGGCCTCTCCATCGCGCGCTCGATCGCGGAAGGGCACGGCGGCAGTCTCGAACTGATCGGTCGGCAGCCGCAGGGCGTCATCGCGCAATTCGTGCTGCCGGCCAAGCTCGTCACCGACCGCAGTGTACCCGCCTGAGTGTCTCCAGGCGGTGCACCCCTTGACGTTTTCGTCCTGAGGGCCCAAGCGGAAGGCCCGTTCCATCCGCGAGCCTTCGCTTCATGTCTTGCCTTGTCGACCTTGGTCCCCTGACCTCCAAAATGCCGATCTTCGTGCCCGGTTCGGTGTGGCTGGTCGGGGCCGGGCCGGGCGATCCCGGGCTGTTGACCGCCCTTGCTATCCATGCGCTCGGTCAGGCCGACGTCATCGTCTACGACGCGCTCGTCAGCGATGAGGTTCTGTCGCTCGCTCCCCCCGCGGCCGCGCGCGAGTTCGCCGGCAAACGCGGCGGCAAGCCATCGGCCAAGCAGCGCGACATTACCGAACGGTTGATCGAACTGGCGCGCGGCGGCAAGCGGGTGCTGCGCCTCAAAGGCGGCGATCCTTTCGTGTTCGGCCGCGGCGGCGAAGAGGCGATGGCGCTGGTCGCTGCCGGCGTGCCCTATCGCGTCGTCCCCGGCATCACTGCCGGCCTCGGCGGCCTTGCGCTTGCCGGCATCCCGGCGACGACGCGTGAGACCAACCAGGCGATCACGTTGATGACCGGGCACCCGGCGGCCGGATCCGAGTCCGAGATCGACTGGGCAGCGTTCGCCGCGTTGAAATCGCCGCTGATCCTCTACATGGCGGCCAACAGCCTGCCGAGGATCGTGCCTGAGCTGATTGCCGCCGGCATGGCAGTGGAAACCCCGGTCGCCTTCGTGTCGAAAGCGACGACGCCGCAGGAACAGGTCGTCGTCACCACCCTCGGCGAGGCCGTTGCCGATATGCTTGCCGCCGGCGTCGAAGCCCCGACCATCACCGTGATCGGCTCGATCGTCGGCCTGAGGGCGATCCTGAAGCCGGAGTAAGCCGGCCGCTACTGGCGCCCGCTCTCCGCCGCCTTGCGCAGCGTCGCGATATTCTCCGCATAGACGTGCGGAGCGTCGGGCGAACCGCCCTTGAAGATGGCCGAACCGGCGACCAGCACATCGGCTCCGGCCGCGATCACCAATGGCGCTGTTTCCGTCGACACGCCGCCGTCGATCTCAATGTGAATAGGGCGATCGCCGATCATCGCCCGGATGCGGCGGATCTTCTCCAGTTGCGCCGTAATGAGGGACTGCCCGCCGAAGCCGGGATTCACCGTCATGACCAGAACGAGGTCGATCCGGTCGAGGACGTATTCGATGGCGCTCTCCGGCGTCGACGGGTTGAGCGACACCCCGGCCTTTCGGCCGAAGGATTTCACCAGTTGCAGCGTGCGGTCGAGGTGTGGCCCGGCCTCGGCATGCACGGTGATGATGTCGGCGCCGGCCTTGGCGAAGGCCTCGACGTACGGATCGACCGGCGCGATCATCAGGTGCACGTCCATCACGCCCTTGATGTGCGGGCGGATCGCCGCGCAGATCCCCGGGCCGAAAGTGAGGTTGGGGACGAAGTGTCCGTCCATTATGTCGACATGCACCCAGTCTGCGCCTGCCGCCTCGATCGCTCGGCATTCCCTGCCGAAATCGGCGAAATCGGCGGCGAGGATGGAGGGGGCGATCTTGATCGAACGGTCGAAGCTCATGGCGGGTCTCTTGTTCTTCGCCGCCGCGATCCGGCCGGGCAGCGCATCGTTCTTAAGCGGAAAATGTCGCCGCTTCTATGGTGGAAAGCAGGGTGCAGGCAATGAAAAACCCGCAGCGGCTGCCCGCTGCGGGTGATGGTCGTCAGCGCAATCCGGCCCGGCAGGGCCATCTCGTCACTTGTCGTCGCTGCGAGCCTTCAGCGCTGCGCCGAGGATGTCGCCGAGCGAAGCACCCGAATCGGACGAACCGAACTGGGCGATCGCTTCCTTCTCTTCGGCCATTTCCAGCGCCTTGATCGAGACCTGGATCTTGCGGGTCTTGCGATCGAACTGGATGACGCGGGCGTCGAACCGTTCACCGGCGGCGAACCGCTCCGGCCGCTGGTCGGCACGCTCGCGCGCCAGTTCCGACCGCTTGATGAAGGTGGTCAGGTCCTGGTCGGCGATGCGAACCTCGAGCCCGCCTTCCTTCACCTCGATGACCTCGCAGGTGACGATCTGGCCACGCTTCAGGTCGCCGGCCTTCTCGAAGGGGTCGCCGGCAAGCTGCTTGACGCCGAGCGAGATGCGCTCCTTGTCGACGTCGACATCGAGAACGACCGCCTTGATCTTGTCGCCGCGGCGGAATTCCTCGATGACTTGCTCGCCCGGACGGTTCCAGTCGAGATCGGAGAGATGGACCATGCCGTCCACGTCGCCGTCGAGGCCGATGAACAGACCGAACTCGGTCTTGTTCTTGACTTCGCCTTCGACCACCGTGCCCGGCGGGTACTTCTCGGTGAAGACTTCCCACGGGTTCGACAGCGTCTGCTTGAGGCCGAGCGAGATACGGCGCTTGACCGGATCAACCTCGAGCACCATGACGTCGACTTCCTGGCTGGTCGAGACGATCTTGCCGGGATGGACGTTCTTCTTGGTCCAGCTCATCTCCGAGACGTGGATCAGGCCTTCGATGCCCGGCTCCAGTTCGACGAAGGCGCCGTAGTCGGTGATGTTGGTCACGCGGCCATGCAGCTTGGTGCTGACCGGATACTTGGCGGCGATGCCGTCCCACGGATCCGTCTCGAGCTGCTTCATGCCGAGCGAGATGCGGTGCGTTTCCGGATTGACGCGGATGATCTGCACGCGAACCGTCTGGCCGATGTTGAGCACTTCGGACGGATGGTTGATGCGGCGCCAGGCGATGTCGGTGACATGCAGCAGGCCGTCGATGCCGCCGAGGTCGACGAACGCACCGTAATCGGTGATGTTCTTGACGACGCCGTCGACGATCTGGCCTTCCTGCAGGCTCTGCACCAGTTCCGAGCGCTGTTCCGCGCGGGTCTCTTCCAGGACGGTCCGGCGCGACACGACGATATTGCCGCGGCGCTTGTCCATCTTGAGGATCTGGAAGGGCTGCGGCACCTGCATCAGCGGGCCGACGTCGCGGACCGGACGGATATCGACCTGGGAGCGCGGCAGGAACGCCACGGCGCCATCGAGATCGACCGTGAAGCCGCCCTTGACCTGGTTGAAGATGACGCCGACGACCTTCTCGTTCTTGTTGAAGGCCTCTTCGAGCCGGGTCCAGCTCTCCTCGCGGCGCGCCTTCTC
>JARLIT010000100.1 GCA_031291575.1 Ancalomicrobiaceae bacterium | reverse complement strand
TGAAGTACCAACTCGGCCGACCCGCGGCCGCCGCTGTGGCGTAAGGCCACGAAAGCCCGCCCATCGCAGCGGACAACGATAAACTTGGTCAAGGGAAGGAACCGGACATGCATGAATTCAGTACGTTCGACACGATCATCATCGTGACGATGATCGTCGCCTACATCCTCGGGACCGGATGGCTGACCGTCCGGCTTCGCTCGACCTCGAACTCCCAGTTCATGGTCGCCTCGCGTGCCATGCCGGCGGCCATTGTCGGCGTGCTGCTGATGTCCGAGTTCATCGGCGCCAAGTCGACGGTCGGCACCTCTCAGGAAGCCTTCACCTCCGGCGCCGCCGCCGCCTGGTCGGTGATCGCCGCCGGCGTCGGCTATCTGCTGTTCGGCCTGTTCTTCGTGCGCAAGGTCTATGGTTCCGGTGAATACACCATCTCCGGCGTGCTGAAGCAGAAGTACGGCCAGAGCACCATGGTCGTCGTTTCGCTGATCATGATCTACGCGCTGTTCCTGGTGAATGTCGGCAACTACATCTCAGGCGCAGCGGCGCTGTCGACCATTCTCAAGATCAATATCCCCTGGTCGATGATCATCATCGGCATTATATCGACGTTCTACTTTACCTACGGGGGATTGAAGGGCGTCGCCTATGTCACTCTTCTGCACTCGGGCGTGAAGCTCGTCGGCATCGCCATCATCCTCGGCGTGGCGCTGTACATGACCGGCGGCATCTCGCCGATGATGGAAAAGCTGCCGCCGGAATACTTCACCGTCTCCGGCAAGGTCGGTTATGCGACCATCTTCGCCTGGATCATCGGTACGGTCGGCTCGATCTTTTCCACCCAGTTCGTCATCCAGGCGATCTCGGCCAACAAGTCGGCCAATGATGCCCGCCGCTCGTGCTTCTACGCCGCGGCACTGTGCATTCCCGTAGGTATCGCGCTCGGGCTGATCGGCGTCTGCGCCAAATTCCTCTACCCGACGATGAAGAGCATCTACGCGCTTCCCGTCTTCCTGCAGGACATGAACCCGCTTCTGGCCGGCGTTGTCGCCATCGCGCTTGTCGCCTCGGTGTTCGTGTCGGTGGCGACCGTCGCGTTGGCCATCGCCTCGCTGATCATCAAGGACTTCTACATTCCCTGGAAGAAACCGACGGAAGAGCAGCAGCTCAGGACCACCCGCATCCTGTCGGTGGTGATCGGCCTTGCGCCGCTGGTGTTCTGCTTCTTCCTGCCGGAAATCCTGCGCCTGTCGTTCTTCACCCGGGCGATCCGCATGTCGATCTCGATCGTCGCGCTGGTCGGCTTCTACCTGCCGTTCTTCCGCACCTCGATCGGCGCCATCGGCGGTCTCCTGGTCTCCACCGTGGTGACAAGCGTCTGGTACTACTACGACAACCCGTATGGCATCGATAATATGTACGTGGCGCTGGTCACGCCGATCGTGTTCATCGCCGTCGAGCGCGCGATCGAGATCGTCTTCGGGCTGAAGCAGTCGGCCCCACCGACGACAGGAACGGCCGCTCCGGCCGAATGACGTGACGGAAAATCCGACGGGGCGCGGCCGGAGCCAGCCGCCCCCACCCCCTCGACCCGCTGGAGCGGCGCCCATGAACACCCCAGTCGTCAGCCTCGATCCACCGCGCGACGGCGTGCTGCGCGCCGCCGCCCATGCCCTCGGCGGCAGCGAAGCCCTGATCCCCAGCATTTGCGTGCAGAACCATGCCGCCAACCTGATGCCGCTGATGAACGGCGATCTCGCCTGCGTCTGGTTCGGCGGCACGCAGGAAGGCATCCCCGACATCTCCATCTGGTTCGCGCGTCTGGCCAAAGACGCCGCCGCCTGGAGCGAGCCGAGGAAGCTGTCGGACGATCCCACGCGATCCGAACAGAACCCCATCCTGTTCGATGCCCCCGACGGCACGCTGCAGCTGTATTGGACGGCACAGGTGAACGGCCGCCAGGACACGGCCTTCGTTCGCCGCCGCATCTCCGCCGACAACGGCGCGACCTGGGGCGCGATCGAGACCGCGATCGAGGAGCCCGGCACTTTCATCCGGCAGCCGCTCGTCGTGCGGCCGGACGGCGCCTGGCTGATGCCGCTGTTCCTCTGTCGCACGACACCCGGCATCGCCTGGGTCGGCGACGACGACGTTTCGGCGGTCGCCATCAGCACGGATCAGGGCAGGACCTGGCGGCGCGTCGAAGTGCCGGACAGTCTCGGCGCCGTGCACATGAATATCGTTGCGATCGCCGGCAACGAATTTGCCGCGTTCTTCCGCTCCCGCTGGGCCGACCACGTGCGTGCCTCGCGTTCGTTCGACGGCGGCGAGACCTGGTCGCCGGTCGAGGACCTGGACCTTCCCAACAACAATGCCTCGATCCAGGTGACACGGCTCTCCGATGGGCGGCTCGCCATGGTGATGAACTGGTCGAGCCGGGAAGACGCCAAGGAGCGGCGCCTGTCGCTCTACGACGAGATCGAGGATCCCGGGGCCGGCAAGGCCAAGGAGATCGTGCCGGAAAGCCTGCGCCCGACGGCCTTTTGGGGGGCACCGCGCGCGCCGATGACGCTGGTGGTCTCCTCCGACGGCGGTCGCAGTTGGCCTGTTCGCATCGATCTCGAACAGGGCGACGGCTTCTGCCTCTCCAACAACTCCAAGGACAGCAAAAATCGCGAACTGTCCTATCCCTCGATCGTCCAGGACGCGGACGGCCGGGTCCATGTCGCCTATACTTGGTTCCGCAAGGCAATCAAGCACCTGTCATTTGAACTCCCGCGCTCCTCCTGAGAGAAGCCTTGGCCGCGGCTTCGGTCCGTCCGAAGTCGCGGCGCTCTTTTCAAGGCATCCGACGCCAGTCCCGCCCTCCGCCGCAGTCCTGACAGCCGCGGCGTGGCCCAATCAAAGACATGTCCCATGCTCGATAGAACCAAGATCGGCAGCCTCGCCGTCATTCTGGCCGAGGCGCGCCGCTCCGGCCGGTCGCTGCCCGAACTCACGGTCGAATTCGCCGGCCTCGAACCCGGCGATGCCGATGCCGTACAAGAGGCGACGCTCGCCCTGCTCGGCGAGGTGGTCGGCGGCTACAAGGTGTTCCAGGTCGCGGCCAATCCCGGCCATCTCGGCCTCATCCCGGCTTCGCGCATCTTCGCCGCGCCGGTGAGTCTGGCCGTGCCGCCGGAGGGGCGTCGCATCGAACTGGAGATCGCCTTCCGGTTTGAGCGCGATCTGCCGGGCCGGCGCGACGGCAGGCGCTATGGCGCCGACGAGGTCGCCGAGGCTGTTGGCGGCGCATTTGCCGCTTTCGAACTGCTGGAAAACCGGCTCCCGAGCGATCCCAAACCCTCGCCCATCGCGGCACGCGCCGACGCCATGGGCAATTGGGGGCTGGTCAGGGCAGAGCCGGTCGCCGACTGGCGTCGCCTCGTGCGCGCCGATGTGCCTGTTCGGCTGATGATCGGTGATCGCTGCGAAATCGATCAGTGCGGCGAGCATCCGTCCGGCGACCCGTTCCACCCGCTGGTCTGGCTCGCCAACGCGCTTGCCGATCGTGGCCGCGGTTTGAGGGCGGGAGAGGTCGTCACTACAGGTGCCTTCGGTGGCGCGCGGCTGCTGAAGGCCGGAGAAACGGCCGTCGGCTCGATTGCCGGGCTGCCGTCGATCTGCGTGCGTGCGGAGTGACGGCCCGGGTCGCCAGCGCCGTCGTCCCACGCGGAGGGCTCAAGTGTCCGGAGCAGATGCCCTCGCGACATAGTCGGAAAACGCGCGGTCGATGATCGCCAGCTTGAAGGCCTGGCTGCGGGCGTATTCGGCGCGGAAACCGCGCGACAGCCAGATGGCCGAGCGTCCGCGCCGGCCGCTCCAGCCGAGACTGCCAACCGCTGCGGCAGCGGCGAACTTGCGTCCCGTATGGGTGGGAGACAGGTCGACCGACTTTGACAGGCTCGATATCGATGTAACGTCGGTGAGAACCCGCTCGTCGTCGGGCCCGGCCGCGGGATCGATGCCGGCAATCAGCCGGTCCATCAGAACGCCGCCATCCTTGACCCAGATGAAAGGAGCCGCGCGCGTCTGCGCTGGATCCACCGGCGCGCCGGTCAGCAGCGCCTCGGCCACGGCTGGTTCGATCGCCGTCAAGACGCCCGTCCCGTCGACGGCGAGATGGTCCGTGCGATGGCCGCCATCGAGCAGGTCGAGCGCGCTGAGGTGCAGCCGGTACCAGTTGCCGAGCGTCAGAACCGCCGTCGGCGTCGGCTCGACGCGGGCGTGGTGGGCATTGTGCCCACCGGCGATGGGCTTCAGCAGGCCGTACTTGTAGGCTTCGGCGAAATAGGCCTCGGCGGTATTGCGACTGGCCAGATTGTGTTCGAGCACTGCCTTGACGAATTCGAGCCGGGTCACGCCGGGCTCGGCCGACTTGAGCGTGCGGAAATACAGCGCCAGGGCGGCATGCGACATCAGCCAGCGCTGCTGGATGGCGAATTGCGATCCGATGCGCGGTTCGGCTTCCCTGATTGCCGCGAAGCCACGCGCCAACTCCCGTACACAGAGATCGAACGTCGGCTGGGCGAGCAGCCTCTGCATATCGTCGAATGCGTAAGT
>JARLIT010000004.1 GCA_031291575.1 Ancalomicrobiaceae bacterium | reverse complement strand
CCCGCCCTCGGCGATCCCCCGTGGGCGGCAGCACCAACCGAGGGATCGCGTTGCCAAGGAGACCTTCATGGCCGACGAAAAATCCGCCCACGCGCCGGCACTCTTCGGATCCGACGCCTACTCGCCCGCCGAAATTGAGGACAAGGTGGAAAAGCTCGGCGTCAAGAAGGCGCGCATGCCGTTCCTGCCCGAACTCGTGCTGTCGATCGTTGCCGGTGGCTCGATCGGCATCGGCGGCATGTTCTTCTGTATCGTGCTTGGCGATCCCACTCTCGGCTATGCCGTGCAGCGCGTCATGGGCGGCGTGGTGTTCGCTCTTGGCTTAGCGCTGGTCATGATCGGCGGCGCCGAACTGTTCACCGGCAACTGCCTGATCGTCATGGCCTGGGCCAACAAGCAGATCTCATCCCTGGAAGTTCTGAAGAACTGGAGCATCGTCTGGGTCGGCAATTTGATCGGCGCGCTCGGTCTCGTGTTCCTGCTGTGGATGTGCCACTTCCCGGACCTCAACGGCGGCAACGTCGGGATCGGCATGCTGAAGCTCGCCATCGGCAAGCTCAGCCCCGACTTCGTCACCATCTTCTTCAAGGGCATCATGTGCAATATCCTGGTCTGCCTCGGCGTCTGGCTCGCCTATGCCGGTCGCTCGGTCTCCGACAAGATGGCCGGAATGGTGCTGCCAGTGGCCGCCTTCGTCGCCGCCGGGTTCGAGCACTGCATCGCCAACATGTTCTTCCTGCCGATGGCCTGGCTGATGGTCGAAACCGGCCATGTGCCCACCGGGCTCGACGTCTCGGTGATCACGCTCCCCAGCATAATCCACAACCTGATCCCGGCAACGCTGGGCAATATCGTCGGCGGCGCGGGCTTCGTCGGCGCCGTCTACTGGCTGATCTACCGCAAGGGCCTCGGCGGCATCACGCCCCTGCCGAAGCAAGGTGCACGCTCGCCTGCCGCTGCTGAATGAGGAAGTCGCCTTCGTTGGGAGGAGCGCGCCGTGAACGCCCTCCCGCGATTGTCGATCACGCCGAACCGTCCGGCGGCCGCGCCCGATCAGTCCGCGCCGTCCTCGCTGATCCGCCAAGGCGAGGCATAGACGGTGAAGCGCCCTTCGCGCGCGAAGCCGACGAGGCCGATACCGACCTTCTCCGCCAGTTCCACGGCGAGTGACGTCGGCGCCGAGATCGCTGCGATCAGACCGATGCCGGCGGCGGCGGTCTTGTGCACCAACTCGTAGGAGCAGCGGCTCGACACCAGAAGGAAGCCGTCGTTCGGCCCGATGCCGGCCGGCGCCAGCGCCCCGATCAGCTTGTCGAGTGCATTGTGGCGGCCGATATCCTCGCGGAGGCAGCGGATCCCGCCCTCGAGGTCGGCGAAGGCGGCGGCATGCACCGCGCCGACGTCGGCGTTCAGCACCTGATGGCTGGCCATGTCGGCGACGGCACGGCGCAGGGCGGGCGGCGCAAAGCGCGTCGCCGATTTCACCGCCGCGACCGGCCGCAACGCTTCGGAGAACCGGTCGACGCCGCAGATACCGCAGCCGGAGCGCCCGGCAAGCGAGCGCTGGCGGGCTCTGAGCGCGAGGGCTCTGGGTTCGGGGATCTCGACGCGAACCTCGATGCCGCGTTCTTCCGGGCGCAACTCGATGGCGCCGATCTCATCCACGTCCTCGACCACGCCCTCGGTCAAGGCGAAACCACGGGCGAAGTCCTCAAGGTCCATCGGGGTCGCCAGCATGACGGCGAAGGAATGGCCATTGAACACCATGGCCACCGGCAGTTCGATCGCGACCGGTTCGTCGCGCTCGACCGCGTCGGAGCCGGCGAACTGACGCGCCGCGAATACGCGGCTCCCAGCGCTCAACGCAGCCGGATGGTGCGACATGGATCTGGTCCGTACCTGCTTCGATGCAGCATCAATGCCACAAGTTCTGCATTTGATCAAACCGAAATGCAATAATCAAAGCCGATCAGCAGATAGATAACATCAACAGCGGCGCCGATTGAAATATATCTTGCGCCCAGAACTTGCACAGGCAGATACTCGGCCGGATAGTCACAAGATCAATCGAAATTACTGTTCCATCGCGGTATCGACTTCGTGCTTTTTGCTGACACCCGTTGCCGTCAAAATCAGTGGCCGGAGCGAGTCTGCACAGAACGCCGGCCTGCTCATTGCTGAGGAGATGCGCACGGATACGCCCGACGAGCAGATACGGAGGGAGCCGGTACGGCACCCTTACCCCCAAGCCCCGCGCGCGAGATAGATGGCGTAGAGCGAGGTCTGCGCCGTGATGTAGAGCCGGTTGCGCTTCCTCCCGCCGAAGGTCAGGTTCGAGACGAACTCCGGGATCAGGATCTTGCCGATGAGCGTGCCGTCGAAGAGATAGGCCCGGACGCTGTCGGCGGTCGACGTCCACAGGATATCTTCCGTCGTGGTGCGGAACCCGTCGAAGAAGCCGGCATCGCTTTCAGCGAAGAAGCGGCCATTGGCGACGCTCAGGCCGTCAGCCGAAACGTCGTAGACCTTCATGATCCGCTTCATGTCGACGTGAGTGGCGCCGGTATCGCCGACGAACAGCAGCTTCTCGTCAGCCGAAAATGCCAGGCCGTTCGGCTTGACCATGTCGGTGATGACGGCAGTGATGTCGCCGGTCGCCCCGTCGATGCGATAGACGTTGGAGACGCCCAGTTCGCTCGGAGCCTTGTGCCCCTCATAGTGGCTATCGATGCCATAAGTCGGATCGGTGAACCAGATCGAGCCATCGGATTTCACCACGACGTCGTTCGGCGAATTCAGCCGCTTTCCCCCGAAACGGTCGGCGAGCGTGCGCCACTCACCGTCGTGGTCGAGGCGGGAAATGCGTCGCCCGCCGTGTTCGCAGGCGACGACGCGGCCTTGGCCGTCGAGCGCGTGGCCATTCTGATAGCCGCACGGATGCTCGAACACGGATACCGCGCCGGACGTCTCGTCGTAGCGCATCACCCGGTCATTCGGGATGTCGGACCACAACAGATGTTTGGCGGCGGGCACGTAGACCGGTCCCTCGCCCCAGCGCGCACCGGTCCACAGCTTCTCCAGCTTGGCGTGCGGCACGATCAGCGCCTGGAAGCGGGGATCGAGGACGACATAATCACTCATGCACCGAACTCGCTCCGATCAGGCCTTCGCCAACGGAAATTCATCGGCCGAGAACACCGTGTGGAAGATGTCGCCATCGTAGAGCGCAAGCAATCCCTTGGTCACGTCGCGGCTTTCGTAGCGAACGTCCGAAGCGAGCGCGGTCTCGATCGCCTCGCGCGAGGGATAGCGGATGGCCAGAACCATTTCGAGATGCGGCTCGGCGGTGTCGGACTCCACCTGCCGGAGCACGCGGACTTCCTCGGCGCCCGGGAAACGCGTCCACAGGGGCACGAGCTTTTCGCGCACGTAAGTCGTGAAGGCCGCTTCCTGGCCGGGCTTGGCCCGTCCACGGAAGAAGGCGCAACGGATGAACATCGGATGGTCCTTTCAGCGTCCGCGATCGCGGATCTGCCGGTCGTGCCGGCTGATGTGTGGATCCGGACAGGTGTACGGGGCAGACGAAAAAAGGGGGATCGCCCAGGTCTCTCCCGACCGGACGGGAGGTCCAGACCGGTCGGAAGCAGCCTTAGTGCGATGGCTCGGATGGCGGTTCGCCACCCGGATCTCGTCGATCCGGCGGCGCTCCGTTCGGGCGATCCCCCAGGGCTGGGGCAATCACTTTCCCCAGATCTTCTTGTAGGCGTCGCGGTAGTTGTTGTCGGGGTCGAAGGCATTCGTCTTGCCGCCGTCGAGTTCGACATTGGCTTTGGTGACGACGTGCAGCGGCGAGATGTAGCCGGACCACTTCTCACCGGCGATGGCGCGGTTCAATTCATCAACGAGCTGCCAGCCTTGCAGCGTCAACGGTTCTGCCACGGTGACGGCCTGATGTTCGCCGGCGCGGATGCGGGCATAGGCGGATTCCGAGCCGTCGCCGGCGGCCACCAGCTTCGGCGCGCCGTTGCCCGGGATGCCGGCGGCTTCGAGCGACGGGCCCATGAAGTCAAAGTAGATGTCGTTGATGGCGAGCGCGTGCGTCCACTTGGTGCCATAGCGCTGCAACAGCGATGTGGTCAGCTGCGGCATGCGGGTGGAGGTGTCGGCGATCGGCGTATCGACATATTCGAGCACGGTGCCGCCAAGTTCGCCGATCACCGCCTTCATCTTGTCGGCCTTGGCGATGGCGATGGCATAGGTCGAATCGGTGAAGATCACGACGCCCGGCTTGCCGCCGGCATCGTTGAACGCCCAGGCGGCGGCGGCCTTCGACACTTCCATCGGATCGGTGCCGACGTTGGCGACGACCGGCGTGCCGGCGACGGGGCCGTTGACCGGCGCCGCATGCCAGGAGACGAGCGGCAGCTTGGTGCCAGCGGCGGTCTCCAGCCCGACCTTCTGCTCGACCGCGTCGAAGCCGCAGATGACGATGCCGTCGGGCTTCAGGGCGAGAGCCTGGCCGAACGCACCGGTACGGCCGGACACCGAGCCGGCGCCGTCGAGCACTTTGACGTTCCAGCCGATGGCCTTGGCGGCCTCGAGGATGCCGTTGGTGACGCCGAGGATGCCGCCGTTCTTCATGTCGGCGGCGAGCACGACAATGCTCTTGCCGGCTTGCGCCTTCGGACCGGTCGTCGGCCCATCCCACTTGGAGGCCGGGCTGGCGTATTTCTCGACGATCGCCTTGGCGTCGCTGATGGCATCGGCGAACGAGCGAGCGGCAAACCCGGCAGCGAGCGCGATGCCCGCGGTCGTGCTCATGAACATGCGGCGAGAGATCACGGACATAAGTGCTTCCTCCATAACGAACCCTGCGGGTTCCTTGTTGATTTCATTCACGAGGCTGGCCCTTGGCGGGCTCAGGAGGCGGCAGCCGGGCGGCCTCGGCGCTGCGGCGGCGCTGGGCGTAGCCGGCGATGCCGATGGCGATGAGGAGCGTCACGCCGTTGAACAGGGGTTCGACGAAGAACGAGCCGCCCAGTTGCTGGATGCCGGCGATGCCGACCGCCAGGATGGCGACGCCGACCACTGTGCCCCAGACGTTGACCCGACCCGGCCGAATGGTGGTCGAGCCGAGGAAGGCACCGACGAGCGCCGGCAGCAGGTATTCCAGGCCGACGCTGGCCTGACCGATACGCAGCTTCGAGGCCAGCAGCACGCCGGCCAGCCCGGTCAGCGCGCCCGAGGCGATGAAGGCACCCATGACGTATTTCTGCGTCGGGATGCCGTTGAGCGCGGCCGCCTTCGGGTTGGCGCCGATGGCGTAGAGGTAACGGCCGATCGGCATGCGTTCGAGCGCCAGCCACATCACGACGGCCAGGATCAGCACATAGAAGCCGGTGATCGGCAGGCCGAATACCATCGTTCCGTTGAGCGAGATGAAGCCTTGCGGCAGCACCGCCACCACCTGGCGGCCGCCGGTGTGCCACAGCGCCAGCGCGTAAAGCACCGTGCCGGTGCCGAGCGTGGCGATGAAGGAGTCGATGCGGGCGACCTCGACGAGGAGACCGTTGAAGAGGCCAACAAGGGCGGCGATCACGATCACGGCGATGACTGCGACCGGCCAGGGAAAGCCCAGCCACGATTGCAGGCTGATGGCGAGCACGTGCCAGAGCACGATGCCGTAGCCGACCGTCAGGTCGATCTTGCCGCCGGCCATCGGGATCATCACGGCGAGCGACAGCATGGCAATGATTGCCTTGTCGGAGATGATCGAGCGGGCGTTGAGCGCGGTCGGAAACGTATCGGGCAACAGCACCGAGAACAGGATGATCAGCAGGGCCGTCAGGATCGGCAGGCCGTAAACGGGGATCAGGCGCGCCAGCCGCTGCACCGTCGGCAGCCCCTTGAGTTCCGACCTGGTCGGCTCGAGCGCGTTCGATTCGAGCGAGTTCATAAAGTCCTCCCAGACTGTCTCAGGCTGCTTCCGACGCCGAGGCGGCGGCGATCACCGCCTCCGTCGTCACGTCGGCACCAACAAGTTCGCGAATGATGCGGCCGCGGTTGAACACCAGCGCACGATGGCAGATGTGGGCGATCTCCTCGAAATCGGTGGAGACCACGATAACGGCGAGACCGCGCGTCAGGGCTTCGGCGATCAACCGGTAGATTTCGGCCTTGGCGCCGATGTCGACGCCGGCCGTCGGATCCTCGGCGACGAGGAGCTTGCGGCCGGTCGCCAGCCAGCGCCCCACCACCACTTTCTGCTGATTGCCGCCGGACAGACTTTCGATCGCCATGGACGGAATGTTGGGCCTGAGACCGACGCTCTGGCCGATCGACGAGGCCCGGTCTTCCTCGTGGCCGCAGGTCAGATAGGAGAGCAGCCCGCGACCACTGGCACCGGGATTGAGGAAGGTGTTTTCGGCGATCGACAGCGACGAGGCGAGCGATTCCTCGATCCGGTCGCGCGCCATCAACCCGATGCCCGCGGCCATCGCAGCGGCGGGATTGGACAGATCGAGCTGCCGGCCGTCGAGCCGGATATCGCCGCGATGCGCCGTGGCGCCGAACAGCGCCCTGCCCGCCTCCTCCTGGCCGGCGCCGCGCAAGCCGACGAGACCGAGAAGTTCGCCTTCATACGCATCGAAGGACAGCGGGCCGGCATTGCGGGTCTGCAGGTCCCGCACTTTCAGGCGCGTGCGGCCCTTCTGTCCACCTTCCTTGCGGAAGCGGTCGAGATGCGTGCGCCCGACGATCCAGGAGATCAATTCGTCCGTCGTCGTCTTGGCGATATCGGCCTCGCCGACCTTCTGTCCGTCACGCAGCACGACCACCCGATCGGCGATCCGGAACACCTCGTCCAGCCGGTGCGAGACGTAGATCATGCCGACATTGGCGGCCTTCAGCCGCGCCATGGCGGAAAACAGCCGCCCGACCTCGTCGGCAGGCAGCGAGGCAGTCGGCTCGTCGAGGACGAGATAATCGCAGTCGGTGACGAGGGCGCGGGCGATCGCGACAAGCGATTTTTCGGTGCGTGACAGAGATTGAACGCGCATTCCGGGATCGATGTCGCAATCGATGAGCCGCAAGGCCCGCAGCGCCCGTTCCTCAGTCTTCTGCCAATCGATGAGGCCGAACAGCCCGGCCATGCGGCCGCCGTAGCCCTGGGCCAAGGCCATGTTCTCGGCCACTGTCATCCATTCGACCAGACCAAGGTCTTGGTGGATGAAGGAGACCGGCTGGTTCGCGCCGGCACGCGGCGGGTGGTGGCGATAGGGCACGCCGTCAATCGAAACGTGGCCCTCGTCGGCGTGATAGATGCCGCCGAGCACCTTGATCAGCGTCGACTTGCCGGCTCCGTTCTCGCCCAGAAGCGCGACGATCTCGCCGCGGGCAACCGTCATGCTGACGCCCTTCAGCGCCCGCGTGCCGCCGAAGCTCTTAATCACGTTGGTGAATTGCAATCCACCCGAGCTCGGTTGGGTTTGCCCTTGCATCGTTCCTCCCCTTCCCTGCCAACCGTCTTGGGCAGGGACACACCGTTGTCCGGCGTGCGATTTGTCGCGATCTGGAGCGTGTTCCGCTCAAGTTGACGAGACTTGAGCGACAAGAACACGCTCAAGATATTGAATCTGCATAATTTCCTGTCGACCAGATCGATTCGATCCGGTCGGAAAATGCGCTAGCGTTTGAATCCGTCGAATTGCATCATCATCGCCGCCGTATCCTCGCCCCCGATGCCGGCGGCGACCATCAGTCGGTGCAGCTCGGTGATCAGCCCGGTCACCGGCAGCGGCGTCCGTCCCACCGCAGCGAAGGCCTGAACGGCCTCCAGATCCTTCAGCATGTTGTCGATCCGGCCGGTCGGCGTGTAATCGCGTCGGGCGAATTTCGGCATGAACTCCTGCAGGATGCGGCCGTCGGCGCGCCCGCCGGCAAGTGCCGCCGGGATGCGGGTCGCATCGACACCGCCAGCTTCCGCCAGTTTCACCGCCTCGGCTACCGCCTGAAACGCGAAGGCGCACAGGAGCTGATTGATCAGCTTGGTCGTCTGCCCGGCGCCGCTCGGCCCCATGTGGGTATAGTTGGCGCAGAGGTGATCCATCACCTCACGGGCGCGCGTCACATTCTCGGCCGAGCCGCCGGCCATGACGGTCAGCGTGCCTTTGGCGGCCGCCGGCGCGCCGCCCGACAGGGGCGCATCAACCCAACCCATGCCGGTCTCGGCGCGGAGCTTTTCCGCCAGCTCCACCGTCGCCTTCGGGTCGATCGACGACATGTCGATCAGAAGCTTGCCGGGACTCGCCGCCTCGGCGACGCCGTTTGCCCCGAACACTGCGGCGCGCACGATCGCCGCCGAATTGAGACTGAGAATCACGAAATCGGCCGCTGCCGTGGAGTCCGCCGCGGAAGTCGCGACGATTGCTCCCTTCGCCGCCAGCCCTGCGACCTTCGCCGCATCGAGATCGTAGACGTACACCGGCAGGCCGCGCTCCAGGAGCCGCGTCGCGATCGCTGTCCCCATGATGCCGGCGCCGACAACGCCGACGCTGGGGAGATCTTTCGCCGTCATATGCGTTCCTCCGCGGTTCCGCGCTGCAGGAAGCCGTCAATTGCCCGCCAGGCCGCCGACTGGCGACGGCGGGCCAGGTTCAGAGCGAAGATGTGATACCGCCGTCGACATAGAGAATGTGCCCGTTGACGAAGCTCGATGCGTCCGACGACAGGAAGATGGCCGCACCGACCAATTCTTCGACGTCGCCCCACCGCCCGGCTGGCGTGCGATTTTCCAGCCAGCCCGAGAATGCCGCATCGGCCACCAGCGCCGCATTGAGCTCGGTCTTGAAATAGCCGGGCGCCAATCCGTTGATCTGAAGCCCGTATTTCGCCCAGTCGGTGCACATGCCCTTGGTCAGGTTCTTCACCGCGCCCTTGGTCGCGGTGTAGGGGGCGATATTGGGGCGGGCGAGTTCGCTCTGCACGGAACAGACATTGACGATCTTGCCCTTCCCGCGCGGGATCATGCGCCGGGCGACCGCCTGTCCGACGAAGAAGACGCTGTCGACATTGACCGAGAACAGCTGGTGCCAACGCTCTTCCGGAAAATCGGCAAGCGGGGTGCGAAACTGCATTCCAGCATTGTTGATCAGGATGTCGATCGGCCCGATATCGCGCTCGATCGCCTCGACGGCTGCGGCGACTTCACCCGAGTTCGTCACATCGAAGGCGTAGGCCGAGACCGTCAGCCCCTCTTCGGCGAGCGCATGCCGCGCGGCTTCCAGGAGATCCTTGGTACGGGCGTTCAGCACCACATGGGCGCCGGCTGCCGCAAGACCGCGCGCCAGCGCCAGGCCGATGCCGCGTGACGACCCGGTGACGAGCGCGATGCGGTTGGTCAGGTCGAAGAGCCCGCTCATATCGTTCCGTCCCTTGCAGAATTGTCGGGCTTGGCAAACCCTCGGTCGGCCCCAATCCGGCCTGTTGGGAAAAATGATATCGATAACATCAAAACACGTCAATACGCATTCGCCGGAACATCCCGCGTGCGATCCGACGCGCACTTTGCCGAAAACTCAGGGAAAACCCCCTTGCCAAAGCCTGACATTTGGAATGATATCGATAACAACAGGTCGAACGGAGCGCGTCGGCTCGCGCCGGCCGTCCAACACTCTCGGAAACGCCAAGATGGATCAAAGCAATCCCAGCCCCGCCACAACTCCGGTCGAGCGCCCCTGCGTCCTGATGACGGGCGCCTACCCTGCCTGGGACATGCAACCGCTGGAAGCAGCTTACCGCCTGACCAAACTGTGGGAGGCGGACGACCGCGACGCCGCCATCGCTGCCGTGGCGCCGAGCATCCGGGCGATTGCCACGCGTGGCGAACTGGGCGCCAGCCGCGCCTTGATGGCGAGCCTGCCCAATCTGGAGATCGTCAGCATCTACGGGGTCGGCACCGATGCCGTCGATCTGGCCTGTGCACGGGAGCGCGGAATTCGCGTCACCAATACGCCCGATGTGCTGACCGGCGACGTCGCCGACATTGCCATCGGCCTGACGCTGGCGATGCTGCGCCGGATCCCGGCCGGCGATGCCCATGTCCGCTCCGGCGCCTGGGCCAAGGCCAACATGGCGCTCGTCACCCGCCTCTATGGCAAGAAGCTCGGCATCGTCGGCTTCGGCCGCATCGGCACTACCGTCGCCCGCCGCGCCTCCGGCTTCGACGTCGACATCGGCTATTTCGATATCGCGCCACGCGCCGACAGCCCGCACCGCTTCTTCTCGAGCCTGACTGAACTGGCCGAATGGTCGGACGTGTTGATCGTCACCGTCGCCGGCGGGGCAGGAACGCAGCGCCTGATCGGAGCCGACGTGATCGCCGCGCTCGGACCCGACAGCTACCTCATCAACGTGTCGCGTGGCTCGACCGTCGACGAACCGGCCCTCATCGCCGCGCTTGAGGCAAAGGCGATCGCCGGTGCCGCGCTCGACGTGTTCTGGAACGAGCCGAATATCGACCCCCGCTGGCTGACGCTCGACAACGTCTTGCTACAGCCGCACCACGCCAGCGGCACGGTGGAGACACGTCAGGCCATGGGCAAGCTGGTACGTGACAATCTGGCCGCCCATTTCGCCGGCAAGGCTCTGATTACGCCTGTTGTTTGAGGAGATTTCCCGATGAAGACCGTCGTCATCCATGGCCCGCGCGATCTCAGGATCGAGGAGCGCGGCGTCGGGTCGCTCGCTGCCGGTGAAGTGCTGGTGGATGTCCGCTCCGGCGGGATCTGCGGCTCGGACATGCACTACTACAACCACGGCGGCTTCGGCGCCGTCCGGTTGAAGGAGCCGATGATTCTCGGCCATGAAGTGTCGGGCGTCATCGCCGCCGTCGCGGCGGATGTCACCAAAGTGAAGGTCGGCGACAAGGTGGCCGTCAACCCATCCCGCCCGTGCCGGCGCTGCCAATACTGCCTCGAGGGCTTGCCCAACCAGTGCCTCAACATGCGCTTCTACGGCAGCGCCATGCCGATGCCGCACATCCAGGGGGCCTTCCGCCAGCAATTGGTCTGCGACGCCATCCAGTGCGAAGCGACGACGAGCGACATCGATTTCGGCCTGCTGGCGATGGCCGAACCGTTTTCCGTCGGGTTGCATGCCACCAGCCGCCTCGGACCGCTCGTCGGCCGCCGCGCGCTGATCACCGGCTGCGGCCCGATCGGCACGCTCGCCATTGCCGCCCTTCGCCATCACGGCATCGCCGAGATCGTCGCCACCGACGTGATCGGCGGACCGCTGGCGCGGGCGCGCAAGATCGGCGCCGACCGCACCATCAATGTCGCCGAGACACCCGATGAACTCGCCGCCTACTCGGCTAACAAGGGCTATTTCGACGTTCTGATCGAGTGTTCCGGCAACGAAAAGGCGCTCCGGTCCGCGCTCGATTGCTTGCGCCCGCGGGCGACGATCGTGCAGCTCGGGCTCGGCGGCGACATCTCGATTCCGGTCAACGTGCTGGTCGCCAAGGAACTCAGCATGATCGGCTCGTTCCGCTTCCACCCGGAATTCGCGCTTGCCGTCAAACTGATCTCGGAGCGCCGCGTCGATCTGTCGCCAGTCCTGACCGCGACCTATCCGCTCTCCGATGCTGTCGCCGCCTTCGATGCGGCCAACGACCGGCAACACAATATGAAGGTGCAGATCGCGTTTTGACCGAGCGACCGTCACGCCTTGCGAGTGCTCTCGCGCTCGAGAACGGTGAACGGGACCACCAGCGTTTCCGGCGTGTTGAGGTCCTTGCTGTCGAGGGCCCGGATCAACTGGCCGGCGGCAAGCTGGCCGATCGCCTCGGCGTCGACCGCGACGGTGGTGATGCGCGGATGGCTGCAGCGCGCGACTTCGAAGTCGCCGAAGCCGGCGATGGCGATGCGGTCGGGCACATCGAGGCCACGGCGCTGGCATTCGGCAATGGCGCCGAAGGCCGACAGGTCGGACACGCAGACGACCGCGTCGACGTCAGGCCATTGCCGCAACAACAGCACGATCGCTTCGCCACCCTGCTGCATGGAAATCGGCGGCGAGCCGAACGAAATGACTCGACCCGGCGGCAGGCCGAGTTCGTCGACGGCACGCTGGTAGCCGAGGCGCCTGTCCGCGCCACGGGTGTCTCGCGTGGTGGTGCCGCCGAGGAAGGCGATTTTGCGATAGCCACGCTCGTACAGCCGGTAGACCAGCGCCCGGCAGGCTTCGGCGTTGGAGAACCCGACGACGTTCTGGATCGGGTTTGGCGGCAAGTCCCAGGTTTCGATCACCGGAATTCCGGCATTCTGCAGCAGCTTACGGGCGCGGGCGGTGTGGCGTCCACCGGTGACGATGATGCCTTCCGGGCGCCAGCGCAGCATGCCCTCGATCAACTGTTCTTCATTTTCAATGCTGTAGTCCGTGTAGCCGAGCAGCACCTGGCGCCCGGACTGGGTCAGGCCGGAGGTGATGCCGCGCACGGTGTCGGCGAAGTTCGAATTGTTCAGCGACGGAACCAGGGCGGCGACGAATCCGGTGCGACGCGACGACAGGGCCCCCGCCGACTTGTCGAGAACGTAGCCGAGCTGGTCGACTGCATGCTCGATTCGCTCCATCGTCTTCGTCGAGACGAACTGGTGCTTGCGCAGCGCCCGCGACACCGTCATAGGCGAGACGCCCGCGACGCGCGCCACATCCGCCATTGTCGGCATCTTGCCGATGGAAGACGCCAACTTGTTGTTTTCGTTCATCGCAGATGGCCTGAAATGGCTGCAGACAGTTTATCGATACCATATTTGCAGTATGCGAGGCGCTGGCAATCCCGCCAATCCGTTATCCTGCCGTATTTCCGCGACTGTCTCCAATGCGCTGACGCCGTCT
>JARLIT010000099.1 GCA_031291575.1 Ancalomicrobiaceae bacterium | reverse complement strand
CTCCCCGACCAACGCCCCCCTCACAGCCACCGCCAGATGCCCGCGGGCCAGTTGCCGAGCGGGATATGGACCCATGTGACCGCCAACCAGAACACGGCGGCAATGAGAAGCGGGAGCGGCCGCCAGCCGCCCCAACGCGCACGCCCGGTCAGCAGCGCCCAACACGGCCAGAAACTCGTGCGCGCCTGCCAGACCGGCCAGAACACCGGCAAGGCACGACGCTTTTTGACGTCCTGGAAGGCCGAGCCGGCAAGGGCCAGGGTGCCGATCGATGCCGACAGGAATACCTGCGGCCAGAACGGATAGGTGAGGATGTGGCTGATCGCCCACAGCGCAATGCCCCACATCATCGGATGCCGGGTGACGCAATAGACCCCGAGGGCCGGCGGCGGCTGGTCGGGCAGCTCGGCCGGCGGGATCGCGGCCGGGTTCTTCACCAGTGAGCCGATCAGCAGTACCGAGGCGAAGGCGGTGAGGACGGAAGCGGCGATCCACAGGCCGTCGCCGACGTCCCACAGCGGCTCGCCGGGATCGGCGAGGTAGTAGGCGATGCCGAGCCAGGTCAAGAGCGACGCCGAGAGAAGCGAGTGGATGCCGAGAAAGGCCTGTTCCCCCCAGCGTGCCACGATCCTTGGCCGCGCCAGGTTCGAGGAGGCGATGTGCAGGACGGTGAATGTGATGCCGGCGACGGCGACCATGGCGGCCAAGCCCATCAGACCCTCCTGCCGTTCGATCCGACGACGGCCTCGACGGCTTGCCGCCTGCCGGTGAGCTGCCGCACATGACGGCATCGTCAGTCGCCCATTTTGGTACCGTTGAGTACCAAGCCGGTCAACTCGCGATGTTTACGGACAGAGCCGGACGTTCGTCTGGCCGGGATCAGATCGGCTCGGGGCTGCCGCTCAACAGCTGCGCCAGGATGCCCTGCGCCTCGATCTGGCTCAGCTTCAGGAAGTCTTCCTGCTCGAAGCGGAACTTGTTGTCGGTGTGCTTCAGCCGGCGACGGCGGGCATGCGCCACGCACGCATAGGCCTTGGAGGTGACACCGAGCGCCTTCAGCAGAATGGCGATGCCGTTGGCATCTTCGCGCACCAGAAGCCGCATGACGTACATGCTTTCGACATGGGTCAGCGCGCTGACCAGCATCGACAGATCGTTGACGCGGTCCTGCTCGGCCAGCATCTTGACCACTTCGTCGATGCCTTCCGATCCGCTTTCGACCATCGCGACGATTTCGGCGACCTGCGCATTGGCGAGTCTGGCCCGCCGCGCCGCCGCCAGCGACAGAGCTTCGCTCTTCTGGGACCAGGCGAGCTTGTTGGCGGACATGCGCGCCTTGAGCATCTCGGCGATGCGATGCACCAACCGCTCGGCGTCGGCCTTGGGCACTTCCGGGCGGCGAACGAGCGAGCGACAGATGTCCTCGTCGGTCTCGGCCTTGGCAACGAGGGCGCTGAGGGCGCCGGAGGACAGGTAGGCGCCGGAATTCTCGACGAGCGCGATCTGCACGAAACGGCTGCCGCGCCTGACCAGGATCTCGACCAGATGCTCGCCGACACGGCTGCGCGCAGCGATCGCGGCCAGATAGGGATCAGGCTTCTCCTCGGCGATCGTCAGAAGATCGGCATCGGTGAGAATCGGTGAGTAGCGCAGCAACGGCGTCGCAACCGGCGGTTCGTCGTCGATGAGAAGGAACACCACGTCACGCGGCACGAAGGCGCTCGGGGCGATGACGGAGGCGAAGTATGAGCGGACGGATGGGTCGACCGCCTTCAGTAGAAGTCGGGCGACATCACACAGAAGGACCACTTCGTCGGCCGTCGGCCGACGCTGATCGAACACGAGATCGCTCAATGACGTGAGTAGCTGACCGCGCGATTCGACCGATGCATCACGCGCGATTTCCTCCAACCCCATCTTGTACAAGGCAGCCCCGACCTGGACCATTAGCTCCCCGACTGGTAGTCTTGTGGAGGATTTGATGTGACTTGTTCGTGAGCGCAATCCTTCTTCTGCACGGTTGAAGCCGGCAGATGGGGTCATTGCTCTTGGCTGGTTTGTACCATAGGCAATATTTCCCAAATGTTAATTCTCCGCGGATGGTCTGGACTAAGTAGTCAAACTGTAAATATCTGAAACAATCCTCGTCAAACTCGCTACATTTTTATCATCTTATTCAACCGCCGCGCGGTATTAGATGACAGATGAGCAAAACGCCGGCAACCGACAGCTAACTGTCAGATATGGCAATGAAGAATTCCGAAGTCGTGTCACAGAGGTCACAGCACACGGGAATTTGACGGACTCGACGGATCGTGAATCGGCCCGGCACTTGCGTATTCGTCCCCATTGAACAATATGGGACGACTTTCTTGGCAGGCGGTTTGCTGCCGAGAATCGATTAGATTCGCAGACGTTCGAATGAGAGGTCGCGGTATGCGCAATTTTGTGTTCATCGCGGCGTTTGCTTTTGCCGGGATGTTTTCCTTCGTCCCGGCGGCACACGCCGAATTTAACCCGGCAGTTGAAACCCGTTATGACGCGAGCGGTAATCCGGTCGATGGCGTCGAATTCTTCAAGTTGCATCAGGGCAATCCGACCGGCATCTCGTATTCGCCAATTCAGCGCGAAACGGTCGAGTATCACGGCCCCTACGGCAAGGGGACGATCGTGATCAACACCGCCGAGCGCCGGTTGTACCTCGTGCAGGGTGACGGGACCGCCCTCAAGTACGGCATCGGCGTCGGCCGTCCGGGCTTCCAGTGGGCCGGGGTGCACTACGTCACCAACAAGGCGGAGTGGCCCGGTTGGACGCCGCCGCCCGAAATGCGCCGGCGCGTCCCCAACCTGCCGGGCTACATGCCGGGTGGCCCGGAGAACCCGCTTGGTGCTCGTGCCATGTACATCGGCTCGACGTACTACCGCATCCATGGGTCCAACGAGCCGTGGACGATCGGCCAGGCCGTGTCGTCCGGTTGCTTCCGCATGACCAATGACGACGTGACCGACCTCTACGAGCGCGTCCACGTCGGCGCCAAGGTGATCGTCGTCAACTGACGGCGGGCGTCACGACAGACCCAATTCGTCGGGCCGATGCCGCAAGGGATCGGCCCGAAGTCGTTTATGCACCCGGGTGGTCATCACGCGTCATTACCGTCGGCGCCCCACCGGCGGCCGGAGCGGGCGCGATTACCGCTGCCGGCCAGCAGCTTCCAGTTCCGCCAGATAGTCCGCCCAGAGCCGATCCTGATTGCGGCCGAGTTCAAGCAGAAAATCCCACATATAGATGCCGCTCGAGTGCAAGTCGGAAAAGCTGATGCGCACGGCGTAGTTACCCACCGGCTCCAGGCCGACGATCTCGACGTCGCGCTTGCCGTATTGCAGTTTGCGCTCGGCAGGAGAATGGCCCTGCACCTCGGCCGACGGGCTCGAAATGCGCAGGAGTTCCGCCGGTAACTCATAGTGTTCGCCGGAATCGAAGCTGACCGCGAGGGCGCGGCGATCCTTCTTCAGCCGCACTTCCGTCGGCCACGCGGCAGTCTCCGTCATGTAAAAATCCTTGTTGCCTCGTTTCCAACTCGTCCTATCATGACCGCTATAAGAGGAAAACCGAAGAAGAGGCGGGCTGCCGGAGTTCGGACAACCGCACGGGAGGTGCCGGAGCGACGCGGGAGATCATCGGCAACGATGCGCGTCTCGACCGGCCGATAGCGACAAGAACAAAGAAAGAGACTGCAATGACCATCCTCGAGAGGCGCGCTACCGCCTCCCCGCCAGGGGGGCCACTAATCGATTCCTTCGGCCGAGCCATTTCGTATTTGCGGGTCTCGGTCACCGACCGCTGCGATTTCCGCTGCGTCTACTGCATGTCGGAGGACATGACCTTCCTGCCGAAGAAGGATCTGTTGAGCCTCGAAGAACTCGACCGGCTGATCGGTGCCTTCGCCAAACTGGGGACGAGGCGCGTGCGCCTCACCGGCGGCGAACCCTTGGTGCGACGCAACGTCATGTCGCTGTTCGAGACGCTCGGAAGCCGGATCGCGGCGGGCGAGCTCGACGAGGTCACGCTGACCACCAACGGCTCGCAGCTCGCCCGCTTCGCCGATCAACTCTACGGCAGCGGCGTCAGGCGCATAAACGTGTCGCTCGATACGCTCAAGCCCGATCGGTTCACCCGGATCACCCGCTGGGGCGACATCAATCAGGTCCTCGCCGGGATCGATGCGGCGCTCGTTGCCGGGTTGAAAGTCAAGATCAACACCGTCGCGCTCAAGGACTTCAACGAGGATGAGTTCGACGATCTCATCCGCTTCGCCCATGGCCGCGGCATGGATCTGTCGTTGATCGAGGCGATGCCACTCGGCGAGAATATCGGCGACCGCACGGATCAGTACCTGCCCTTGTCGCAGGTGCGCGAGCGGCTCGAGCGCGAATGGACGCTCGAGGAGACTGACTATCGGACCGGCGGCCCGGCCCGCTACCTGCGCGTTGCCGAATCTGGCGGCCGACTCGGCCTCATCACGCCGATGACGCACAATTTCTGTTCGACCTGCAACCGTGTGCGCGTCACCTGCACCGGCACGCTCTACATGTGCCTGGGCAAGGACGATTGCGCCGATCTGCGCGGGCCGCTCAGGGCGTCCGACGGCGACGGGGATGTCATCGCCGCCATCCGCGAGGCGATGACCCGCAAGCCCAAGGGCCACGACTTCGTCATCGAACGCTTCACCACGGCGCCTGCCGTGTCCCGTCACATGAGCGTGACGGGAGGCTGAGCCGAAAGCCGCGCCATCACGGAAAGATCGGGGAAGGCCTCGCCCCGGCAATTCCGTTCGGGCCGAAGCTGCGCTAAGAAGGCCTATGTCCAACGAACCGCCCAACCAACCTCCCTCCGACAAGCCGCATGGCGCCGATCGGCCACAGCGCGCTGACCAGTCCGCCGCCCGAGCCGGCAGGCGCCCGTCGACGCCCAAGTTCGTCCACAAGCACAAGCCCCGGCCGGGCTCCGGCGCGCCGGAAGGCCGGGTGTTTCTGTACGGGTTGCACACGGTCGAACTGGCGCTCAGCAATCCGCGCCGGCGCGTGCACGCCATCTATGCGACGCGCAACGCTCGCGCCCGGCTCGAGGAGCGCGGCGTCACTTTTCCGGTCGAGCCGGAGGAAGTGGCAGTCAGGTGGATTGACGGCCGCGTCGGCGAAGATGCGGTGCACCAGGGGGTGCTCATCGAAACCGAGACGCTCGATGCGGTCTCGCTCGCCGATCTCGGCCGGGCGCGGCTGATCCTGGCGCTCGACCAGGTGACCGACCCACATAATGTCGGCGCCATCATGCGCTCGGCGGTGGCGCTCGGCGCCGATGCGCTGCTGACGGCGACCCGCCACAGTCCGGAAGAGACCGGCGTCTTAGCCAAGGCGGCGTCGGGCGCCCTCGACCTTCTCACCCACATTGAGGTCGTCAATCTCGCCAAGGCGTTGACGACGCTGAGGCAAGAGGGCTTCACCGTAATCGGGCTCGACAGCGACGGACCGGTCCCCTTGGAAGACGCCGATGCCGGTAAACGCAGCGTGCTGGTGCTGGGGGCCGAGGGCAAGGGCCTCAGGCCGGTGACGCGCGAGGCCTGCGACACGCTCGCCCGCATCGACGTGCCCGGCAAGATCAAATCGCTCAACGTCTCCAATGCGGCAGTGCTGTCGCTCTATGTCGTCGGCAAGAAGCTCGGCATCGGCTGATCCGGTCCGCCGCCGCACGTTTCCGGCCAGTCCGCCCCGCCCGGCGAGATTGGCGCCCGCCGTTTCCGACAACGGGCTTTTCCCGATCCGGTCCGCGTGCTATCTGACGCGGCCATCGCCGGCGTAGCACAGCGGTAGTGCAGCGGTTTTGTAAACCGAAGGTCGGGGGTTCAATCCCCTCCGCCGGCACCACGACCCAGTTCGTGTAAGTTTCTTATCGTTCGAAATGGCCAGGGAATCCGCGGAGAAATGCGGTTCTTGCGCGTAGCGCCGATCGCCGATGTTCGTGCGATCCCGCGCCAAGTCGCGCAAATTGGGGGTATGATTTGGGGATAGGCCATCATATGTCCCGAGCCGGATAAGCCATACCTTCGCCGACGTCGCGATCCGAAACGCAAAGCCCGCCGCGAGGCCGGTGCCCCCCGCGACTGCTCGCGCATGCCCGAAACCCGCAATCCCCAGGCCACTTCTCGACGGGAATCAGCAGGTGGCGAACCGGCAGAGCGCCACAGCTCGCCCTTCATGCTGCCTGGAGTCTCCCGTGCTCGACCGCAATCGACTGACGCAGATAAGATGCTCGAGAGTCAAAACGGAAGAGTACCCTATTTGTATCCAATTTGGCGCACGACACCCTAAATAATCTTGATCGCGACTTCCTTGACCGAATAGCCTATATAGTCATAATGCACCCCTCTTTGGCTGATATACTCCTGGAAAGCCTTAAACTCATGCAATTTCCATCCTGGAACGTTGAAATATTCATCGAACAATATAATAGTTCCAGGGACTATACGGTCCGATAGAATATCGAAGACGCACTTTGTCGATGAATATATATCGCAATCAACATGAATGAACGAAACGGGGCCCGGGTTTTCTGCCGCCCATTTCGGCAGGGTGGCATCGAACCAACCTGCATGCAAAACGACGTTCTTACGAACACTGGGAACCCGCTTCGACAGAGAGAAGCTGTTCTTGGGCCTGTCGAACCCGTCCCAGTCGTCTGGAAGGCCCTCAAAACTGTCAAAGCCGTGAACGAGGCCCGCTACTTTCTTGGCGATATAGTTGATCGATCCGCCAGTATAAACGCCGAACTCGAGCATATGCCCATCGACCGACACTTTCCCTAGCGTATAGTCCATCAACCCGCGCTCAGTCGAAAATGCCATGACGCCGGGAAGGCGCTCCATTATGTAATCAATGGTTTCCCGGTACGATTGCTCGCGCAATCCTCTGATCGGGTGGTATCTTCCGTAGTCGTAGATGGTCCAGAGGTCATTTATCAGCTTCTTTACAAACGTTCTTGTGCGGTAGCCGTACAGTTTCATTGAATCACCTTCCAGATGTCAGACCTCGAGCCTTTTCCAGATCTTCGCTCAGATATTCCCCCAAGATTGAGCCTATCCTAGTGCATCCCTAGTTGAGATGATTGCCACCGTTGAAGCGGTTCCTCGGTAATCGGCGTGAATTTCGTAAGTTGTCTGCTTCCCAACACGAGGATTTACGTTGGCTGCCGCGAAACGCGCGAATGCGGCGACATCTAGTGGTCCGACTCCGACATTTGCATCCCACTCGCCGCACGCCCTTACGCACATGTCGGAGTCCCAGAACCACTAGCAATTCATTGATTCTAGTGGAGCTTTGAATTTGACATTTGAGTGGCTCCCCGAAACTCGCTGGGACTCAAATGTCAAATTCGCTCCACTAGACCACCCGATAGCCTGAATCAACCTGCTCCGTCGGCAAGCAGCCGCCGAAGTGGCCAAGTCATGAACCCGTCGTGGGGCGCCGCTGCCGTGCTCCCGGCACCCCCGGCCGCCAATACCATATGTGGAGCGCCCCCGCCCGGCCAGCGTGTCTGCAGTTCGACGTCCCGCGGTAGGCGCTGAGCCCATATGTCCGGCCGCGATGGGCGCTGGCCTCAATGATGCCCGCGCCATGAGACGCCAGACAGCGGCACGCATTCGGCGCACGCGCGGGTATAGGCGGCCTCACACATGTCGCGATCGATCACTCTCCCGGCTCACCCGGCAATCTGGTCCGGCTGGCCAAACTGCTCGGCGAAGCGACACTGTTAGCCGGCTCTTCCCGAACTTGAACCGATCGGAGAAGGAGTGGAAGATGCCGTTCAGGCAACAGCCCATGGCCAAGAGCCAGTTCGCCACCTTCTTGGCGAATCGCGTCCAGGCCGCAAAGGCGCAAGCGATGGTCAACCGCACACGAAACTTCTGACAGGCCCACATGTAG
>JARLIT010000003.1 GCA_031291575.1 Ancalomicrobiaceae bacterium | reverse complement strand
GATGCTCGGGTCGATGCGCCCCGACAGCGGTAAGACCGGCAGGAACACGCCGAACACGAGAACGAGCGCCAGGGCCCAGACGAAATCCGGCACGGCCAGCGCCAGGCCGTTCGCCGCATCGATCAGCGGCTCGCCGATGGACCGGCGTGCCAGCGTTCCCAACACGGCAAGGAACAGGCCGAGGACGACGGCCAGCATCAGCGCGGCGAAGGCCAACTCCAGCGTGGCGGGCAGCCGTTCCGCCAGGAGTGACAGCACACCGCGCCTGAGCGAGATCGACATACCGAAATCGCCGGCAAGGATGGCCTTCAGCCACATCCAAAACTGGGTGGCCAAATCGGCGTCGAGGCCATAGCGGGCGCGAAGCGCAGCGATGTCGGCCGGACTGGCGCCGGGCGAAATCATCATGGCGATCGGGTCACCGGGCACGACGCGCAACAGCACGAAGACGATCGCCCCGACGCCGAGGAGCGTGATCGCTGCCATGACGAGGCGGTTGAGGACGGATGCCATCATCTCTGATGCCCACTTTGCAACGCCGGGATCCGCGCGACGAGCCGCGGAGGCGGGTGCCGGCGGAAGACCTCCGCCGGCACCCGGAGCGCGATCAGGCCTTCGACACCAGCTTCGGCTGCAGGGCGCCGGTGCCGTTGGCAACGACCTTCAGGCTCGACTTGAACACGATCGGCTGGGCGTACTGCACCAGCGGGATCACATAGGCCTCCTCGGCGATATAGCGATCGACGGCCTTCCAGCCGGCGATGCGTTTGGCCTCGTCGACCTCGCCCCACAACGGACCGATCTTGGCATCGAGGTCCGCCGACTTCCAGGCAGAGTGCGGCGAGGGTCCAAAGGCGGCGAAGCCGGTCGACGTCGCCGGGTCGCCGATGGCGTTGCCCCAGTTGTAGAAGGCCATCGGCGCCAGCTTGTGACCCATGCGCAACTCGAAATGCTTGGCGATTTCGTAGACCTCGATGGTCGCCTCGATGCCGACCTTGCGCCACATGCCGACGATCGCCTGGATCATCTCGTAGTCTTTCGGCTTGAAGCCGCGCGTCGTCTGGATGGTGAACTTGACCGGCTTCGACGGCGAGTAGCCGCTCTTGGCAAGGAGCGCCTTGGCCTTTTCCGGATCGTAGGCGACCTTGGTCGTGGCATCGAAGGCGAGATAGTCGGGCGTCTGCAACGTGTCGATCGGAACGCCGTAGCCTTTCAACAGGCGGGCGACGATGGCCGCCTTGTCGATGGCATGGGCCGCGGCCTGCCGGACGTTGATGTCCAGCATCTCCTTTTCGATATTGGTGATGAAGATCATGCCGATATCGGAGATGGGCTTGCACACGCCGGCCAGCCCCGGCTTCGCCTTCAGCCGGTCGTATTCCTCGTAGGGGATTTCCAGCGTCACGTCGGAGGCGCCGCTCTCGATTTCGGCGACGCGGCTGGTGGCGTCCGGCACGAACTTGAACACGACAGTCTCGAACGCCGGCTTGCCACCCCAGTAATTCGGATTGGCCTTCAGCCGCAGGAAGGCGTTGCCCTCATAGGCGTCGACCATATAGGGGCCGGTGCCAACAGGCTTCTTCTCGAAGCCTTCCGCCCCGACCTTGGTATAATAGGCCTTCGGCAGCACGTAGCCGGTGAGGAAGGCCATCCACTTGAACAGCGTCGGGTCGTAGCCCTTGGCGTCGGCGGTGATGCGGTTGCCGTCGACCTTGAAATTGGAGAGCACCCCCCAGACGAACTGGATCGGGTTGCCGGTCTTCTGATCACCGGCGCGCGTCAGCGACCACACCACGTCCTCAGGCGTGAACGGCGAGCCGTCATGCCAGGTCACGCCAGTGCGCACGTCCATCCAGATGCCGGTCTTGGCGTCGTTCCAGCCCCAGGCGGTGAGCAACCCCGGCTCGAACGCCAGATCCGGCTTCTGACCGACATATTGGTCGAAGATGGTCCGATAGATCGCCTGGATGGTCGGATTGACCGCCGAGGGCCCGACCGTCGGGTCGAAGCTCGGCAGATTGACGTTGAAGGCGATGGTCAGCGTGTCCGTGCCGGCAGCGACGGCGATCCCCCGCCCGACCACGAGGTCGGCGAGGAAGGCTGCCGCGCCGGTCATCAGTACCTGGCGTCTCGAGATCGATTCCATGCGCTGTCTCCACTAGTGACGGGGTGCGGATTGGGGTGGAACGGGTGCGCCGTTCGGTAGTCGAGCCCGGCAGGTGCTCCCGAGGCGGATCCGACCTCGGGCGATGGTCGCCGTGCAGAGAAGGTCTCAACTTCAACATTTGAACCCTAAATCATGTTCAGAATGGCCGCAAGCCCAGTTGGTAGGCATTTTTCGGTATGTTTAGGTTTTTTGGAAGTTGTCGCTTCGCAGCTCGATACCGGCCGGAGATGCTCGATGTTGGCCTAAATTTGTGCCGCAGTGCCAACTAATTATGCATATACATGGATATCCGGCCATGCGCGGGCCTTTCCGAGCCACTTCTAACGCGATGAAATGTCGCACTTATCGCAGACTTTCGCAGCGCAGCGCGATTGATCGAGCCGATACATTGACAAAGACCCCTAGGCAAAAATATGCTTTTGCAACTATCTGCGACGCGGCGGCGACGGCACGCGGAGGATACCTGATGGCTGAACGCTCATTTGCCCGTGAAGTCGAAGACCTCAAACTTGGAGATGGAGAGATCTTCAAAGGTGAGGGTATTCTGGCTATTACGAAAGCCTTACTGCAATCTGGCGTTTCCTACGTGGGTGGATACCAGGGATCGCCGATCTCTCATCTCATGGACGTGCTTGCCGATGCTCGCGACGTGATGGACGAGCTGGGGGTGCATTTCGAGACGTCCGCCTCCGAAGCGGCCGCTGCGGCGATGCTGTCGGCCTCGGTGATGTACCCGTTGCGCGGTGCGGTGACGTGGAAATCGACCGCCGGAACCAATGTCGCCTCGGACGCCCTGTCGAACCTCGCCTCCGGCGGGGTGAAGGGCGGCGCGCTCGTCATCATCGGCGAGGACTACGGCGAAGGCTCCTCGATCATGCAGGAGCGCAGCCATGCCTATGCGATGAAGTCGCAGATGTGGCTCTTGGATCCGCGCCCCAATCTGCCCTCGATCGTCGAGGCGGTGGAAGCAGGGTTCGAGCTATCTGAAGCCTCCAACACCCCCGTCATGCTGGAGGTGCGCATCCGTACCTGCCACGTGCACGGATCCTTCGTCGCCAAGGCGAACCGGAAGCCGGCCTTCAGCCTCAGCGAAGCGATGGAAAATCCGGTGCGCGACGTCAACCGCATCGTATTGCCACCGGCCTCGTTCCTGCACGAGAAAGAAAAACTCGAGAAACGTTGGCCGGCGGCGATCGATTTCATCAAGGCGCGCCGACTGAACGAATATTTCGGCCCCAACCACGGCGACGTCGGATTGATCGTGCTCGGCGGGCTGTACAATTCGCTGATCCGCGCCTTGCAGCTCCTGGGTCTCGCCGATGTCTACGGCACGTCGCTGATCCCGATCTATGTGCTGAACGTCGCCTATCCGCTGATCGACGACGAAATCGTTGATTTCTGTGCCGACAAGCGCGCCGTGATGATGATCGAGGAAGGCGCGCCCGACTACATCGAGCAGTCGCTGAACACGATTCTGCGGCGCCGCGACCTATCGACGCGGGTCGCCGGCAAGGGCCTGTTGCCGATGGGTGGCGAATATACCGCCCCGGTGCTGGTGAAAGGCATCGCCGGCTTCCTCGACGCGCATGCGCCAGCGCTCATGGGCAACCGGCCGCCGGTGCCAGATCCCGCGCCGGTGCTCGCCGACGCACGGGTGAAGGCGCTCGCCGAGATTGTGCCGCCACGGCCGGCGGGCTTCTGCACCGGCTGCCCGGAGCGACCGATCTTCGCGGCATTGAAGCTCACCGAGCTGGAACTCGGGACACACCACGTCTCGGCCGACATCGGCTGCCACCTGTTCTCGATCCTGCCGCCATTCAACATCGGCGCCACCACCATGGGCTACGGCCTCGGGCCGGCGTCGGCCTCCGCCTTCAACGTCAAGGCCGGCAAACGCTCGATTTCGGTGATGGGCGACGGCGGCTTCTGGCACAACGGCCTGACCTCGTCGGTCGGCAACGCCGTGTTCAACAAGCACGACGGCGTGATCCTGATCGTCGACAACTTCTATTCTTCGGCGACCGGTGGGCAGGACATCCTCTCCTCGCGGGCGGCGAATCCACACCGCAAGACCAACAATTCGATCGTCGATGCGGTCAGGGGCATCGGCGCCACCTGGGTCCGGCAGATCGACCGCACCTACGACGTCGCCAAGATGCGGGACACGTTCAAAGAAGCCCTGACCAGCGACGAGCCCGGCCCGAAGATCATCGTGGCCTCCTCGGAGTGCATGCTGAACAAGCAGCGCCGGGTCAAACCGCTGTTCAACGCGGCGGTGAAATCCGGCGTGCGCGCGGTGAAGGAACGCTTCGGCGTCGACGAGGAGGTCTGCACCGGCGACCACGCCTGCATCCGCCTGTCCGGCTGCCCGTCCCTGTCAGTCAAGCACACCGACGATCCCTTAAAAGACGATCCGGTCGCCGCGATCGACAATACGTGCGTCGGCTGCGGCAACTGCGGCGAAGTGTCGGAAGCCGCCGTGCTCTGCCCGTCGTTCTACCGAGCCGACATCATCCACAATCCGAGCCGCTTCGACCGGCTGTCGTCACGCCTGCGCGCGAGCGTGATCGGCTGGCTGCAGCGCCGCCGCGAGGCGGGCCGCATCGTTTTCGAGGCAAGTGAGTCATGACCGCCCCCTTGATTGACCGATCGACGCTGTCCGCCGACAGGCCTCTCACCATCGCCATTCTCGCCATGGGCGGGCAAGGCGGCGGCGTGCTTTCCGACTGGATCGTCGCGCTCGCCGAAACGAAGGGCTGGATGGCGCAGTCCACCTCGGTGCCGGGCGTCGCCCAGCGCACCGGCGCCACCATCTACTACATCGAGATGATTGCCGCGCAGGACGGCCGGCGCCCGGTCTTGGCACTGATGCCGACACCCGGCGACGTCGACATCGTGCTGGCGGCGGAACTGATGGAGGCCGGCCGCTCGGTGTTGCGCGGACTGGTGACGCCGGACAAGACCACGCTGATCGCCTCGACCCACCGCTCCTACGCGGTGGTCGAGAAGGAGCGGCCGGGCGACGGCACCGGCGATCCCACTGCGGTGATCGATGCCACCGACTTCGCCGCCAAACGCACCATCGCCTTCGACATGGACGCGCTGGCGGCGAAAAGCGGCAGCGTCGTCTCGGCGACGCTGTTCGGAGCGCTCGCCGCAGCGCGCGTGCTGCCGTTCGGCAGGGACGACTTCGAGGCAACGATTAAATCCGGCGGCAAGGGCATCGAACCCAGTCTCGCCGCCTTCCGCGCCGCCTACGAGCGGACGGTGACGCCGAAGCCGGAGGCGGTGACGCGCACGCCGCCGAAACGTCTCGATCCCTTGCCTCAGATGGCAGGACATGCGGTGCTCGATGCGCTTCTCACCCGCATCCGCACCGAGCTGCCGGCGGAAGCGCAGACCATGGCGTTTGCCGGGGTGAAGAAGCTCGTCGATTACCAGGATCCGGCCTATGCCGGCGAGTACCTCGACCTCCTCGCCCGCCTTTTCGGCGAGGACCGGGCTGCAGGCGGGGCGACGAAGGCGCATGCCTTCACCCTCGCCGCGGCCAAATATCTCGCCGTCGCCATGGCCTACGACGACCCGATCCGGGTGGCGGATCTGAAGATCCGCTCGAACCGTCTCGGACGCATCCGCGGCGAGGTCGGCGCCAAGCCGGAACAGATCGTCTACACCACCGAATACATGCATCCGCGCATGGAGGAAGTCTGCGGCACGCTGCCGAAGGCGTTGGGTTCCTGGATCGAATCCCGGCCGAAGCTGTTCGATTGGCTCGACCGACGCGTCAACAAGGGGCGGCGGGTGCGGCCGGGAACGCTTCTATGGTTCCTCGGGCTCAGCCTTGTCGCCGGCCGACGGTCAGGCCGGCGCGGCACGCTCAGGCACGCCCGCGAGATGGCGCACCGCGATGCCTGGATCGCCAAGGCAGTGGAGACGCTTAGGGCGAACTACGATCTCGGCGTCGAGGTCGTGGCAACGCGCCGACTGATCAAGGGCTATTCAGATACGCATGTGCGGGGGACGTCGAAGTTCGACCGCGTGCTGTCGGCGCTGCCACTGCTTCTGCCCCGCGACGACGGCGCGGCCTGGCTGAGAAGGCTCAGGCAGGCGGCGCTCCTCGACGAGGCGGGCACGGCGCTCGACGGCGCGCTGAAGACGGTGGCGACCTTGTGAGGCGGTGAGGGGCCGGTCAGGCGGAAAGCCGGGCGGGCGGTCGTCGCGGCACGGATCCGGTCAGATCTCGTACTTGCGGATGTTGCGCAGCACCTTGTGCAGAATCGAGGTGAAGGCGGTGTATTCGTCGTCGGATACGCCGTCGAACAACTGGGTCAGCAATTCGTACATGGTCGGCCAGACCGCCTCGAAGGCGACCCGGCCTTCCTCGGTGATGGCGACGTCGCGCACGCGCATGTCCTCAGGCCGCGGCTGGCGGCGGATGTAGCCCTGCTCTTCCAGGGAATCGAGCGTGCGGCTCATCGTCGACTGCTCGGTCACCGCATAGACTGACAGCTCATTGATGGTCACCGTAGACGACAGGCTGAGCACCGCCAGCGCCCGCATCTTGGCAGTGGTCATATCGTGCGCCTTCAACGCCTCCGACATGTTGGCGTTCCAGCGGGCCATGATGCGGTTCATCAGATAGGGCGCGAACTGGTTGAGCCCGATTTCGCCGAGCGCCGGTCGCGCCGAGCCGCCATCGAGATCACGAAGCACCGTGCCGGCAAACCTGTCCACCATGGCTGATCCGCATCCCTATGAACTATTGCCGGAATCGCCGGCCAGCGGAGATTTCGCCCGTGTTTCAGGCGAGTTGCGAGCCGAGGAGGAAACCAGAGCCGGCACCCAGGCCGGGACCCGGATGGGTTGAAGCACCGATATGATAAAGCTTCGACACGTGCGTGCGGTGGTTAACAGAGCCCTTGAACGGACGCCAGACGAAAAACTGGTCGAGACCGCAGAAACCGCCGTAGGGATCGCCGCCGACGAGATTGATGTTCATGCGCTCCAAGTCGGCCGGCGAATAGGCGCGCCGCGCGATGACGTTTTCCGCAAAGCTGTCGATATGGCGGGCGATCAGCGCTTCGACGCGATCGGCGTAGGCCTCGCGCGCATCGTCCGTCCAGGCGCCGTCCGCGGGCACCGCGATTGTGCCGGCGGCGTCGCCCTTGATCACACGTGGCGCCTCGGGCAGCTGGATCCACAGGATGGCGGCGCCGTCGGGCGCCCGGCTCCGGTCCAATGCGGTCGGCTGGCCGACGCAGATGGTCGGCTCGACGGGTAGGAGGCCGCGTTCTGCCTCGTTGGAGGCGCGCGACACGCCATCGAGCCCGGGGGTCAGATGCAGAAGCGCCACTTGGGCGAGGTCGTCGCCCGCCCTCCAGCGTGGCGGGCGTTTCAGGGCATAATGCATCTGCATGTTGCCCTTGCCGTAGCGATAGGAGCCGAGCCCCGCGGCGACAGCGTCCGGCAGCGGGGTCGGCCAGTCCTTCAGCAGCGTGCGGTAGAGCTGGTCGGGAGTCGTGGAACAGATGACTCCGCGCTTTGCCCGGATCACCTCGCCGCTTGCCAGTCGCACGCCGCCGGCCGAGCCGCCGTCGCCCGCCACGATGGCGGCAACTTCCGCGCTGACGCGGATCTCGCCGCCGAAATCGCCGATCAGTCGCGCGAAGGCGGTGGTGAGAGAGCGCGCGCCACCGACCACGATCGGGCAGCCGGCCAGTTCGACGGCGAAGGCGATCACCTTCACCATCTCAGCCGAATAGGCGCTCTCCGGCCCGAGGCCGCAGTGAAGCCCCCAGGGCGCCCACAGCGCATGCACGAGGTCGGACTGATAGGTCGATTGCAGATGCGCCCGGCTTGAAGCCAGCGCCTCGCCGAACCAGGCAAGAAGATTGCGTGGACCGCGCCGCCAGGCTTCCTTCAAAAGCGTCTTGACCATGCCGCCCGACCACAGCGAGCCGCCGAGAATGGAAAACAGGAACGGCGCGTCGGCCGCCATTTTCGCCATCTCGCGCTCGAAGGCGGCGCCGTCGCCGGTCGCCGCCGCCTCGAAGGCGGCGACGTTCGCCTGCCGGTTCATGGCGAAGGTGAGATGCGAGCCGTCCGGGCGCAATACCCCGGTCGGCAGGTCGCTGTTGGCGAATTTCAGGCCGCGCGCTTCCAGATCCTTGCCGATGACGCCATAGGCCGGCGAGGTCAGAAACAGCACCAAGGTCGTCGCCATGACGTCATGGATGAAGCCCGGAGCGGTGATCTCCTCGGTCTTCAGACAGCCGCCTATGCCAGCGTTGCGCTCGAGGAGAAGCACCTTGCGGCCCTTCTTGGCCAGCAGGGCGGCGGCCGTCAGCCCGTTGATGCCGGCACCGACCAGCACGTAATCATAGTAGCTCATGGCGGGCCCTCGCCTCTTCGAACGCGGCGGACAGTCGCTGCCGGCCGGGAGCGAGTGGCGTCCCGGTCGGCTAGTGGAGCGAATTTGACATTTGAGTCCCAGCCGGCAGCGCGATTGGACTCAAATGGCAAATTCAAAGCTCCACTAGAGTCAAATAGTTGCTAGTGGTCCTTCAATTCCGACATTTGCTTCGGAGGATGCTGCAAGTGGGATGCAAATGTCGGAATCGGACCACTAGGTCGGCTGCGGGCGGGATGGGATCAGGGCACCAGCGCCAGCGCTCTGACCGGAGAGCCGGTGCCGTTGACGAACTTCAACGGCGCGGCGATCAGGATGGCGCCCTTGGGCGGCAACTGGTCGAGGTGGCAGAGGCTGGCGAGGCCGTAGCGATTGGCCTTGTGCATCAGATTGTGCGCCGGGAACGGCGGGTTCATGCCGCCGGCCGAACCGGCATCGGTGCCGATAGTCTCCGAGCCCCAGCCGACGATGCCCTTGGAAATCAGGTAGGCGATCGCCTCGGCGGTCGGGCCCGGCGAGTGCGGGCCGGTCTCGTCGGCATTGAGGAAGGTCTCGGTTGAGCCGTTGCGCTTGTACCAGTCGGTGCGAAGCACGACCCAGCTGCCGGCCTCGATCTCGCCGTGCTCGGCTTCCCACGCCTTGATGCTGTCGACAGTGAGGAGGTAGTCCGGATCGGCGGCAACCTCCTTCGACCGATCGATGACATTGACCGGGGCGACGAAATTCTGCGGCGCGATGCGATCGGTGGTGCCGTCGGCGTAGTCCTTGCCGGTGATCCAGTGTGCCGGGGCATCGAAGTGCGTGCCGGTGTGCTCGCCGAGTTCGAGCCAGTTCCAGGCCCAGAATGGGCCGTCCTGGTCGTAGCGGGAGATCTGGTGGACCTTCACGTTCGGCGTGTTCTTGCCGAACTGCGGCGGCAGATAGAGGACCGGGGTTTCCGGTCCAAGCGGGGCGGCCAGGTCGACCACCTTGACCGTACCGGAAACGAGCGACGAAGCCAGACCCGTCAGAACGTCAGCTGCAGCCATCATACTCTCCCCAAGTCCATGGATTTCGACACCGCATCCCATTGGAAACAGAGGGCAGCCCGCCGAACCGGGGGCAAAACCGGCGCTGCGCGCCCTGCCCCGATTATTCGATGCGCGGCCGCCGATACTGCCCGGAAATGCATCTGCAAAACAGCGTATGGGACGGTATTTGCATTTGCAAGCATATTTTCGTGGCTACACGAGGGCCGGAGCGGAGGCGGTGCATGCCGGCCAGCTATCCATCACGTAACATCAGACAATATAAAGCCGAACGATGAATTTGGAGGCTCTCGCAGCCGGCGTCTGTGTCGATCGCCGCGCTCCCAATAATATGGAAATGAATATAATCTGAGCACATGCGGCCAATTGCGGCTTGCGGAAATATCTTTTAAGCTTCAACTTTATCACGATCCGGAACAGCTGTCTGCAGGCAATCGGCCGCAGGACGCTTTCGCGATATCGGAGGGCGCGATGGAATACGATGCGATTGTTCTGGGCGCCGGGCACAATGGTCTCGCCGCTGCCGTGCATCTGGCCTCGAAGGGCTGGTCGGTCGCCGTCGTCGAGGCGCGCGATATTGCCGGCGGCGCGGTGAAGACGGCCGAGGTGACGCTGCCCGGCTTCCGGCACGACCTCTACGCCATGAACCTGTCGATGTTCGCCGGCTCGCCGTTCTTCGCCCGCCACAAGGACGATCTCGTCGCCGCCGGTCTGGAACTTGTGCCCGTCGCCAACTGCTTCGCCAACCTGTTCCGCGACGGCACTTGGCTCGGGGTCAATACCGATCTGGACCGAACGGCACAAGCGATTTCGGCCCTATCGCCGGACGATGCCGCGGCCTGGCGGGCGCTGGTTGCCCGCTTCGGCGTTGACGCGCCGCACATCTTCGGACTGCTTGGCTCGCCGATGCCGTCGGTCGCAGCGGCCAAGACTGTGTGGAAGGCGTGGTGGCAATTGGGCAGTGGCTGGCTCGCCGACACGGCGCGACTCATCCTGTCGACGCCGCGCGCGTTTCTGTCAGCCCGCTTCAAGCATCCGCATGTGCAGACGATGATGGCCGCCTGGGGCATGCATCTCGACTTCCCCCCCGACACCGCCGGCGGGGCGCTGTTCCCCTATCTGGAATCGATGGCGAACCAGTCATTCGGCATGGCGATCGGCCGCGGTGGAGCCGATACGATCATCCGCGCCATGGTCGCCGTATTGAAGGCGAAGGGCGGCGAACTCATCACCGGCACCAGCGTCACCGGGCTGGAAATGGTCGGCAAGCGCGCCAAGGGCGTCCGGCTTGCCGACGGACGGCTGTTGACAGCCCGGCGCGCCGTCGTCTCCAACATCCATCCGACGCGCTTGTTCGGTTCGATCGTCGGTCCCCGCCAAGTACCGCAGCGGTTTTCCGAGGGCATGGCGCGGTTCCGGCCGGGACCGGGCACGATGATGATCCATCTGGCAACTGACGCGCTGCCGGAGTGGGCGGCGGGTGCCGAACTGAAGTCCTTCGCCTACGTCCACGTCGCGCCGGACATGGCGATGATGACGGCGGCCTTTGCCGAGGCGGCGGCAGGGCTATTGCCGCGCGAACCGGTGCTGGTGGTCGGCCAGCCCACCGCCATCGATCCGAGCCGGGCGCCCGACGGCAAGCACGTCATTTGGATCCAGGTGCGAGTGGTGCCGGCGGAGATCCGCGGCGATGCGGCCGGCCATATCGGCGAGACCGATTGGGACAGCGTCAAGGAGGTCTACGCCGACCGGGTGCTCGACAGTCTCGAGACCTACGCCCCGGGCCTAAAGGGTTCGGTGATCGCCCGGCGCGTGCTGTCTCCGCTCGATCTCGAGCGCGACAATCCCAATCTGATCGGTGGCGACAATCTGGCCGGCAGCCATCACCTCGATCAGAACTTCCTGTTCCGCCCGCTCGCCGGCTATTCCCGTTACAAGACGCCGATCCCCGGCCTATATGTGTGCGGGGCCTCAACCTGGCCGGGCGCCGGAACGGGCGCCGGATCGGGCTTCATGCTGGCGAAGATGCCGGCAGGGGTGTAGCCGAGGGTCGGAGCGCCGCGGAGCAGGCGTTTCGCCAGCAGCACCGGGGACAGAGATTGAAAGTGTTACCGATGGACCAGACCCGAGCGGTGCCTGACAGCGACGAGGGCGCCTCCGATCTCGAGGCGATCGTTCGTGCCGGGCGCGATGACCACAAGCTGGAATTGCGGCTGTGGCTACGGCTCCTGGCGACGACCAAGCTGATCTCGCAGGAGATCCGGCGCCGCCTGCGGCTGGAATTCGACGCGACGCTGCCGCAGTTCGACATTCTGGCCCAACTCTACCGCGAGCCTGACGGCTTGCGCCTCGGCGAATTGTCCAGACGGACGATGGTCACCAACGGCAATGTCACCGGCATCATCGACCGGCTGGTGGCCGACGATCTGGTGGAGCGAACCACGCCCGACGATCGTCGCGTCACCATCGCCAAGCTGACGCCGCGCGGCCACACGCTGTTTTCCCGCATGGCGGATGCACATGAGAGCTGGCTGAAGGAACTGCTGCACGGCTTGCCGGACGACGAGATGCGCGCCGTCGTCGACGGCATGGGGCGCCTGAAGCGCTATGCGGCGACGATCGTCGTCGAGCAATCCTGAACGCGGCCCGCCCCGACGGGCCGGCCCGACGCGCCATTAGCGATTGACGGATTTGCCAGGCACGCCTTCCGACAGGAACGCGCGGCGCGCCGCCGATTGGCGCGATGCGCGACCGTTTGACGCAGCGGGACTCGATTGAATCCAAAGATTTACACCCACCGCGGCGGCCCGCAGCCGGCACCGGCGCCTCGCCCTCTATTTTTATATACGTAATGATGTTGCATAAATGAAAATCCATCGGCATAGTTCGGTGAAAATACGGACGGCTCGGGGGAGGAATGCGGTCGATGATCGAGTTGCGCGGATTGGCGTGGGACCATCGCCGCTGCTGGGGGCCGCTCGACGCGAGCGTCGCGCCCTATTGCGCGGCCCACCCGGATCTGCGCATCGCGTGGGACCGCCGCAGCTTGTATGAATTCGGCGAGGGTGCGCTTGCCGATGTCCTCGCCGACTACGACCTGATCATCTTCGATCACCCGTTCATCGGCGATATCGCGGCCAGCCAGTTGCTCGCGCCGTTCGATGCCAGCCTCGGCGCCGATCGACTGGCGGAATTCGCCCGGGATTCGGTCGGCAAGTCGTGGTCGTCCTATTCCCGGAACGGCTCTCAATGGGCGCTGCCCATCGATGCCGCCTGTCAGGTGGCGAGTTACCGTCCCGATCTCATGGCCGGCTACGGCCCGGCACCAACTGACCACGCGGCGCTCCTCCGGCTGGCGCGCCGGCTGCGGGCGGACGACAAGTGGATCGGCCTGCCCATGGTGCCGACCGACGCCATGTGCCTGCTGCTCACATTCGCGGCGCAGAAGACCGGCAACGCTCCCTACGGCTTTGCCGACCGCGCCGTCGTCGAGACGTCGCTCGGCGAACTGCAGGAGCTGGCCCGCCTGGCGCATCCCCTGTCGCGGCAGTGGAACCCGATCCGCTGCTACGACCACATGGTGGCGAACGACGACGTCGTCTATGTGCCCTATGCCTTCGGCTATGTGAATTACGCCTCGGCCGAGCACGGCCCACACCTTGTCTATTGCGACATTCCGGCCGCCGGCCATGCCGGGGCACTGCTCGGCGGCGCTGGCATCGGGGTCAGCAGCCAGTCGAAATACCGCGAAGCGGCGATGGCCTATGCCATCCACCTGTCGCTTCCCGCCTACCAGCGCCAGCAATACGTCGATGCCGGCGGCCAGCCCGGTTCGCTCGCCGCCTGGCAGGACGAACGGGTCAACGCGGTGACGCGCAATTTCTTCCGCGACACGCTGGCAACCATCCAGGCGTCATATCTGCGCCCGCTCGATCCGGGCTTCATCGACTTCTTCCGCGCGGCAGCACCGCTGGCGACCCACGCCATCCTCGGCGAGATGTCGGCGAAGGAGTTCTTCCAGCGACTGACACACCTGTCGGAGGCGGGATTGGCGCGGTCGGCCAGGGAGGGCGCGCACCATGAAGGCTGAGGACACGCAGGCCGGCGACGACGGCCGCAAGAACGAATACCGCGTGCCGGCGGCGGAGAAGCTGCTCGACATTCTGGAATTCATGGCCGGCCAGTCGGACAGCCTGACCCAGACCGAGATCTCCACCGGCCTCGGCCGTTCCATCCACGAGATCTACCGGATCCTGATGCTGTTGGAAAAGCGCGGCTACCTGGTGCGCACCAAGAGCGATCGGATCCGGCTGTCGCTGAAGCTGTTCGAGTTGGCGCACATGCACCCGCCGGTCAACCGGCTGATCGAACGGGCGCTGCCGATCCTGCGCGATCTGACCATCGGCTCCGACCAGAGCTGTCACCTGGCTGTGCCGGATGGACTGCAGGTGATGATCGCCCTGCAGGTCGATTCCCCCCTGCCGATGCGGTACTCGGTGGCGCTCGGCTCGCGTTTCCCGACGCTGGAAACCAGTTCGGGCGCGGTTCTGATCGCCTGGTTGCCGCCAGCCGAGCGCGAGGCGCTGATCGCCCGCATCATCGCGGCCGGCGAGGCCTATGGCTCGCACCAGGAGATCGAGGCGCGCATCGCGGCCATCCGCGCGTGCGGCTACGAGATGCGGTCCTCTCTCGCCGTCGATGCCTGCACCAACATCTCGCTGCCGGTCCGCGACCACACCGGTGCGGTGATCGCGGCCCTGACGGTGCCGTTCCTGCCGCAACGGCAAGCGCGATTCGATCGACAGATCGTGCTGCAGCGAACCATCGAGGCGGCTGAGCGGATCTCCGCCGCGTTGGGCGCGCCTGAGCAGACGCTCTGAGGCTCGCAGTCACCTGACCCGCACAAGCGGGTTCCATTGCAATGGGCGGCGGAAAGACCGCCCGACGAGGGAGGAAATGGAATGACTTCGATCACGAAACTTCTCATGGCGTCCGTCGCGGTGTTGATCGCGACCTCGGCTCAGGCCGCCAACATGCCGAAGAAGATCGGCTATGTGACCAACTACGCCACGCACGAGTGGTATCAGAACGTCATCAAGGGCATGAAGGCGCACGCCAAGGAACTGGGCATCGACATCGAGGTGCAGGATGCCAACCTCGACATCGCCAAGCAGGTCTCGGCGGCCGAAGACTTCATCGCCAAGGGCGTCGACGTCCTCATCCTGACACCGGTCAACGAGGAAGGCGTGGTGCCGTTGCTGCGCCGTGCCAAGGCGGCCAAGATCCCGGTCGTGCTGGAAGGCAACCCGGTCAAGGGCATGACCACGCTGGTGGCGATCTGCGACTACGACACCGGCTACAATGCCGGCGTGGAAGCGGGCAAATACGCCAAGGACAAGCTCGGCGGCGTCGCCAAGGTGATGAACGTCGGGTTGCCCCTGTTGTCGGCGACGGTGCTGCGCTCCAAGGGCTTCATGGACGGCATCCACACCCAGATCGCCTCGGCCACTCTCGTGCACGATCTCGACGGCGGCGGCAATCCGGACCGGGCATTGGAAGTCTCGGCGGCGGCGCTGGCCAAGAACGCCGACATCAACATCATCTACGGCATCAACGATTCCTCGGCTCTCGGCGGGCTGCAGGCCTGGAAGGCGGCCGGCAAGTCGCAGGACGGGCTTTTGACCGTCGGCACCGGCGGCGAGGGTCTGGCGTTCATCAACGCCATCGAGAAGGAACCGTCGTACCGCATCGAAGCAGCGATGTTCCCGGAGAAGGAAGGCTTCACCGCCATCGACGCCGCGGTCAAGCTCTTCAACGGCGAAGCTGTGCCCGAGCATATCGTCAGCCCGACGGCCCCGATCCTCGGCGATAGCTGGAAGGCCTACTACGACTACGACGGCACCACCCGGACCATCAAGTGGGCTGCCGTTAATGCGCTGAAGCCGCCGGCAAAGTGCATGCAGACCTCTGCGGATCTGAAGAAGTAAGCCGACGCCGCGGCCGCGCCTCGCATCAACGCGAAGTGCGGCCACCGCGGTGCCGACGCGTTCCGCTCTCGTCACCAAGATCGCGCGCTGCCGGATCCGTTCAGCCGGCGCGCCGATCGTATCATGGGCTCCCGATGACCGAGATCCTTCGCACCGGCGCATCCGGCCGGACGTCGCTTGCCAGCCTCACCGGCTCCGGCCAGGGAGTGCTCGGCATCCTCCTCGTCGTCCTCTGCCTCGGCATCTCGGCCGCCGCGCCGCAGTTCTATTCCGAGGCCAATATCATCGCGATCCTCAGGCAATGCGCGCTGGTGCTGATCGTCGCCTCGGGCATGACGATGCTGGTGATCGCGGCGGAAGTCGACCTGTCGGTCGGGGCCTCGCTGGCCTTTGTCGGCTGCATCAGCATGGCCGTCCTCAATGCGACCGGCAGCCTGACCCTCGGGGTCCTGGCGGCGCTGGCCTTCGCCAGCGGCGTCGGGCTGGTGAATGCGATTGTGGTCACGCTGTTCCGGGTCAATTCGCTGATCGGGACGATCGGCACAATGATGTTGCTGCAGGGCGGCGTCTATCTGTTCACCCGCGAGGCGGTGCAGAACCATCATCAGCTCGCATCCTTCACCGCGCTCGGCGCCGGCTATGCCGGTCCCGTGCCGATCCCGCTCATCCTCGCCGTGGCGATCTTCGCCGTCTGCGCCGTCACGCTGCGCTTCACCACCATCGGGCGATATCTCTACGCGGTCGGCGCCAACGAACGGGCGGTCCGGCTGTCAGGGATCCGTTCGGCGCGATTGAAGCTGGTGGCGTTCGTTGTCACTGGTCTCTGCGTCGGGGTGGCCGGCCTGATCCTCGCCTCCTTGATGAACGCCGGGCAGCCGACGGCCGGACGCGGCTTCGAATTGACCGTCATCGCCGCCGTCATCCTGGGTGGAACCAGCCTGTCCGGCGGATCGGGCTCGCTCATCGGCACGCTTCTCGGGGTGCTGGTGCTGAAGGTCATCGACAACGGCATCATCATTCTCGGCTGGAACCAGGATCTGCAGATGGTGGTCCCTGGCGTCGTCATCATCCTGGCGACGTATTTCGATCTGTTGAGGAGCCGGCACCATGCACGATGATCTCGCGCTGTTCGCAGAAGAGCCGCCGATGGCGATCGACATCGCCGTGCCGGCACTGGAAATGCGCGGCATCGGCAAGCGCTTCCCCGGCGTTCTGGCGCTCGAGGCCGTCGATCTGACGCTCGCGCCGGGCAAAGTGCATGCGCTGATGGGGGAGAACGGCGCCGGCAAGTCGACGCTGATCAAGATCCTGGCCGGCGTCTATCAGAGCGACGCCGGAACCATGCGGATCCACGGCCGCGATGTGGCGATCAAATCGCCGCGCGACAGTCTGCGCCAGGGAATCAAGGTGGTGTTCCAGGAGATCGCGCTCATCGACGAGTTCTCCGTGGCGGAGAACATCTTTCTGGAGGGTCATCCGACCGACCGGTTCGGCACCATCGACTGGCGCAAGATCCGCACCGACTGCGCCGACCTGTTCGAGCGCATCGGCTTTGCGATCGATCCGGCCGCCCGCACCGGCTCGCTGCCGGTCAGTCAGCAGCAGATGGTGGAGATCGCCCGCGCGCTGGCCCATCAGGCCAGCATCGTCGTCATGGACGAGCCGACCTCGTCGTTGACGCCGAAAGAGGTCAAGCTCTTATTCACCATCATCCGCCGCCTGACGGCGCTCGGCATCGCGGTCCTCTACGTCAGCCACAAGCTCGACGAGGTATTCGAGATCGCCGATACGGTCACGGTGCTGCGCGACGGGCGCCACATATCGACGCGGCCGATCGGCGAACACACCGACGACAGCCTGATCCAGGACATGATCGGACGACGCATCGTCGATCTGTTCCCCCGCCAGCGCGGACCTGCGGCGAGCCGGGTCGCCCTGTCGGTTGAGGGCCTGTCGACACGAAAGCTGCACGACGTCAGTTTCGAGGCGCGCGCCGGCGAAGTGGTGGGGTTCTTCGGGCTGATGGGGGCCGGTCGCACCGAGCTTGCCAAAGCCATCGTCGGCTACGATCCGATCAGAGCCGGGACCATCATGGTCGACGGCCAATGGATGACGCCGCACAACACCGCCGTCGGCGTCGGGCTGGGCATCGGCCTTCTGTCGGAAGACCGCAAGGTCGAGGGCCTGATGGGGGAATTGCCGGTCTATCAGAACGCCAGTCTGGCCTCGCTCGGCCGCTTCGCCGCCCACGGGTTCGTCGACGCGGGCAAGGAGCGCCAGGCGGTACAGACCTACGTCGAGCGCTTCCGCATCAAGACGCCGAGCCTGTTCCAGAAGGTGAAGAACCTGTCCGGAGGCAATCAGCAGAAGGTGCTTCTGTCGCGCTGGCTGATGCTCGGCCTGAAGGTGATCGTCGTCGACGAACCGACACGCGGCATCGACGTCGGCGCCAAGTCAGAGATCTTCGGCCTGATCGACGAACTGGCCGGGGCGGGTCTGGCGGTGGTGATGATGACTTCGGAGATGCCGGAACTGCTCGGGCTTTCCGACCGGGTCGTCGTCCTCTGCGAAGGGCGCGTCACGGCCAGCATGTCCCGCGAAGAGGCCACCCAGGAGAAGATCCTCAACGCAGCGATCGGTTCGCAAGGGAGGGCGTCGCATGAGTTTCGCGTCTGATCGGCTCGAGGGCGCGCCGTCGGTCTGGCGACGTCTGATCGCTCGCCAGGAGGTGGCGGTGCTGGTCTGTCTCTTGGCGCTCCTCGTGTTCTTTTCCGTCTCGGCGGAGAACTTCCTCTCCACCCGCAACATCACCAACGTGCTCGGTCAGGCTTCGCTGGCACTCATTGCCGGCATCGGCTGCGCCGTCGTCTTCATCTCCGGCGAGGTGGACATCTCGATCGGCTCGCTGTTGGCGACGGTGGCGGTGCCGCTGATCGTCGTCATGAACGACACCAACTCTCTATTCCTGGGCATCTCCGCGGCCTTGGTGGTCGGTCTCGCCGTCGGCATGATCAACGGCTTTCTCTGCGCCTACGTCGGCCTCAATTCGCTGATCGTGACGCTCGGAATGATGTTCGTGCTGCGCGGTGGCGTCTATCTCTACACCGGCCAGCGCGCCATCGCCGACGAGGCCGGGCTCGACAGTTTCATCGCCCTGTCGGATGGGCGGCTGTTCGACGTCCTGCCCTATTCGGCCGTCATCGCGATTGTCCTGCTGGCGGCATTCGCCTACGTGCTGCGGTACCGACCGTTCGGGAGACAGGTCTACGCGGTCGGCGGCAACAGCGAGGTTGCCCGCCTCGCCGGCTACGACGTGCGGCGGATCAAGTTCGCCTGTTTCGTCATCTCCTCGCTGTTGGCGACCTGTTCCGGCATCATTCTGGCGGCCCGGGTCGGCTCGGCACAGCATATCGCCGGGCTCAACTTCGAGTTCCAGGTGGTCGCGGCCACCGTGCTCGGCGGCGTGAGCCTGTCCGGCGGCATCGGCAGCCTCGGGGGCATGGCGCTCGGCGTCCTGATCCTGCAATTCCTGTCCAACGGTTTGCGCAGTCTCGATCTTCCGACCGAATGGCAGCTCGTCATCACCGGTCTGATCATCATCGCCGCCGTCAGTCTGGACGAAGTGAAGCGCCGTCGCGCACATGGAGATTGACCCGACATGTCACGCCTTCTCGGAAAGACAGCCGTCATCACCGGTGCAGCCGACGGCATCGGCTACGCCATCGCCAAGGCCATGGCGGCGGAGGGTGCCCATGTGGTGATGGGCGACATCGCCGACGACAAAGGCACGGCCGCCGCCGCCGGGTTGCGCGCGGCCGGACTGAGAGCCGAATTCCACCACTGCGACGTCGCCGAGGCCAGCGACATCGGCGGACTGATCGCGGCGGCCGCCGCCTCGTCCGGTCGGCTCGACATCCTGGTCAACAACGCCGCGATCGCCATCGGCGGCATGCCGATCTACGAGATGATGGACGACGAGTGGCATCACCTGATCGCGGTCAACCTGACGAGTGTCTTCCGCGGCTGTAAGGCCGCGCTGCCGATCATGATCCGGCAGAAAGCGGGCTCAATCATCAATATCGCCTCGGTGCAGGCCCACATCGGCCTTGACGGCTGGACTGCCTACGCCGGCGCCAAGGGCGCGGTCATCGCGATGACCCGGCAGATGGCAGTCGAATTCGGCCCACACAACGTGCGGGTGAATTCGATTTCGCCGGGCACGATCAACACGCCGATGAACGAGGAGCTGGCCGCCCGGCTCGGGCCGGGGCTGATGCAGTCCTGGGTCGGCATGCACCCGATCGGCCGCATCGGCGAACCGGCGGAAGTGGCGGAGGCGGCAGTCTACCTCGCCAGCGATCTGGCCGGCTTCACCACCGGCATCGATCTCAAGGTCGACGGCGGTTTGACCGCCCTGCCCCGCTTCATCCCCCATCAAGCCTGAGTGAGACACCTGATGAACAAGGCCTTGGAAGGCGTCCGCATTCTCGATTTCAGCCACCTCCTGCAGGGCCCTTTCGCCACGCAGATGCTCGGCGACATGGGGGCCGATGTCATCAAGATCGAGCGCGCCGGCTCGGGCGACATGTTCCGCGGCATGACGTTCTTCGCCAAATGGGTCGGCGGTAGCGAGAGCCCGAATTTTCTCGCCTGGAACCGCAACAAGCGCTCGATTGCCCTCAACCTGAAGAGCCGCAAGGTGCACGCCCTCATCATGGAGATGGCGAAATCGGCCGACATCGTGGTGCAGAACTTCCGCCCCGGCGTGCTGGCCAAGCTCGGCTACGGCTATGATGACTTCAAGGCCGTCAATCCGCGCATCATCTACTGTTCGGGTTCGGGCTACGGCGAAGACGGACCCTACGTCGACCGCCCGGGCCAGGACATGCTGGTCCAGGGACTGGCCGGGCTGATCGCCAATACCGGGCGGGGCGATCAGCCGCCGGTGCCGGCCGGTGCGGGTCTGGCCGATCAGATCGGCGCGATGAACATGGTCTACGGCATCCTCGCCGCACTCTATTGGCGCGAGAAGACCGGCAAGGGCCAGAAGATCGAGGTCAATCTCCTCGCCGGCATGCTGGCCCACCTCAACCAAGAATATGTCGCCGTGCTCAATCTCGGCGAGGACTTCGTCCGCCCGAATTCCGGCATCGGCCATCCCGGCATGCAGGCACCGTTCGGTATCTACGAGACGGCCGACAAGAGCTATGTCTCGATCGCCATGAGCCCGTTCAAGACGCTCTATACCGTCCTGGAGGCGCCGGAACTCGCCGTCTACGACGACCTGACGACGCTGTTCGACAAGCGGGACGAGGTGTTCGACAAGGTCAACGCCGAGACCCGCAAGTTCGGCAAGGACGACCTTCTGGCGCGGCTCCTCGCCGCCGACATCTGGTGTGCCGAGGTCAAGGACATCCGCCGGGCGGCGGAGGATCCGCAGGTGACGCACATGGGCATGATCACCTCCTACGAGCATCCGCGCGGCGGCACTGTCCGAGTGGTAGCACCGGCGGTGAAGATGAGCGAAACGCCTGCCCGCATCGAGCGGCCGGCACCGCTCGTCGGCCAGCACGGCCGCGAAATCCTCACGGAATTCGGCTTCTCGGCGGAAGCAATCGCCGAATTCGAGGCATCCGGCGACATGACCGTGGACGAGGTGTGAGCGTGACGACGTTCGAAACACTGACAGTTGAGATGAGCCATCGCGTGGCGCTGGTGACGTTCCGCCGCGCCGAGCAGCTCAACGCCATGAACCGGCGGATGATGGCCGAGATCACCGAGGCCTTCGAAGCGCTGTCGGGCGATCCGGACGTTGGGGCGATCGTCGTCACCGGCGAGGGGCGCGGCTTCATGGCCGGTGCGGACATCAAGGAATACGCCGCCCAGACGGAGGCGGAATTCGACGCCTTCCAGCGGGCCGGCGTCAGAATGTATGCGGCGATCGAAGGAAACGCCAAACCGGTGATCGCGGCGGTCAACGGCTTCGCGCTCGGCGGCGGCATGGAACTGGTGTTGTGCTGCGACATCGTCGTTGCCAGCCAATACGCCAAACTCGGACTGCCGGAGATCAAGCTGGGGCTCATTCCCGGTGGTGGCGGCACGCAAAGGAGCGTGGCCAAACTCGGCCGCAATCGCGCCAATTTCCTTCTCTTGACCGGCTCGATCGTGCCGGCATCGGAATTCGTCGCTAGCGGCCTCGTCAACGAGGTCGTCGATGCCGCAGCGCTCCTGCCCCGCGCCCTGGCATTGGCTCAAACCATCGCCGCCGAACCGCCTGATGCCATCGAGGCATTGAAACGGCTCACCGCCCACGCGGTCGACGGCGACCTGGCGATCGGGCTTGAGATGGAGCACGACGCGCTCGGTCCCCTCTACCGGAGCGATATCGGCCGCGCCCGGGTGCGCGAATTCGCCGAGCGCTCAACCCCGAAGGCCAAGCCATGAACGACCCCGAACGCTGCCTCGCCTGGGCCCATGGGACGCTCACCGTGCAGCGCCTCGGCGCCATGCTGGCGCCCGTCGAATTCCGCTTGCGCGATGGTCGCAGCGTTTCCCCGCTGCATGTCGCGCCATGGGCCGGGGAAGCCGGCACCGACGAATTGCCGGGCATCCTGCGCCGGCTGCGCGGCGAGTGGCCTTGCGTGCCGTTCGGTTATTCCGTCCCTGCCGACGACTGGCCGGCGGAGTGGGTCGAACACCTCGGCCCGCCGGCCGACGATGAGGAGGTGCACGGTCACGCGTCGAACCACGACTGGAATTGGCTCGACGATGACGGCACCGCGCTGCGCCTGCGGCTCAACTATCCCGCGGCAAGTACCGTCGCCTATGTCGAGCGCGTGGTGCGGCCCGACCCGGAAGCGGCCGCCGTCGACCTGACGTTCCGCATCGCCGTTCGGCGGCTGTGCCGGCTGCCGATCGGCCTGCATCCGGTGTTCCGTCTGCCGGCGGAGCCCGGCGCGGCCCGCCTCGACGTCGGCCCCTTCGCGCTGGGGCGGACCTATCCGGCCACCGTGGAGCCGGGCAAGGCGGTGTTCGCCGCCGATCGCAGCTTCACCGATCTCGCCGCCGTGCCGGCACGCGACGGTGGCTCCCCGATCGATGCCACCGCGCTGCCGTTTGGCTTCGATACCGAGGAACTGCTGCAGATCGAAGGAACGTCCGGCCGCGCCGCACTCGCCCATCCGGCCGAAGGCTACCGGGTGGTGCTGAATTGGGACGTCGCGCATTTCCCCAGCGTGCTGTTGTGGCTGTCGAACCGCGGCCGCACCGCTTCCCCCTGGAACGGGCGACATCTGACTGTTGGTATCGAGCCGATCTCGTCCCCCTTTGGGCTAGGTTCGGCGACGGCCACCGCCGACAATCCGATCGCACGCTCCGGCGTGGCGACCGCGCGAAGTTTCAGCCCGGACGTTCCGTTCGAGACGCGCTACCGGCTGTCGGCCGAGGCCATCTGAGGGAGGTTCGACCGACGAAAGGCGTCGCGCTCGTCAAGCCCAACCGGCCAGACATCACGGATCTCGGCCGGTTCGCCGTCGAACACCGTGTTTCCCACCCGCTCGAGGTGTCAGCATGACGACCCTGTTGCCCATCTCCGCCGCTCGCGTCTTCTTCGACGGCATCTTCTCGGAGCCACGGCTCGCCCATCCCGAGGGCATCGCCGTGCATGCCGACGGGACCATCTGGTGCGGCACCGAGACGGGCGACCTCGTCCGGCTGGCGGCCGATGGCTCGTCGATCAACTGGCTGGCGACGACGTCCGGCTTCCTGCTCGGCATCGCCTTCGACCGCGTCGGCAACTGCTTTGCCTGCGATCTGAAGCACTCGGCAATCTTCCGCTATGACGCGGAAGGCGATAGGATTCAGTCGTTTGCCAGTTCCGGCATCGAAGTCCCGAATTATCCGGTCGTCGACGATATCGGCGGCTGGCTGTATGTCTCCGACAGCGCAGGCCGCAACGGCGGCGTCTACCGATACGATCTGACGACCGGCGAGGGCGGCCCCTGGAGCCGCGAGGCCTTCGCCTTCGCCAACGGCATGGCCATGGCCCCCGACTGCTCAGGTCTCTTTGTCGTCGAAAGCGACGGGCGCTGCGTCAGCTTCGTACCGATTGCAGACGACGGCAGCGCCGGGCCGAAGCGGCTGGTCGTCGATCAGGTTCTCACCGTTCCGGACGGGCTGGCCTTTGCCGCCGATGGGTCGCTGTTCATCTCCTGCTACGAGCCGAGCCGCATCTACCGCTGGCGAGCCGATCGGGGACTGCAGATCGTCATCGCCGACGAGGCGGCGACGATCCTCGCCCATCCGACCAACATCGCCTTCAAGGGCAACAGGCTCTACTCCGCCAATCTCGGGCGCTGGCACGTCACCGAAATCGACCTCGGCGGCCTCGCGCCCTGAGGCCGAGTTGTCGGCAGTCAACCACGCGTGCGTCCAGCGCTGCCGGCCACGAAGGTCCGAAGCTGATCGATGGCGCAGATGATGTGATAGAAGCTCGAGGCGGGTGCCGGCTCGACATCGAAGTGCCCGTCCGGGTGCATTCGATCGCGCCACAATCCAGGAGTCTCGACGTCGAGAAAGCGCATCAGCGTCCGCCCGGCTGTCGCCGCGGCCGCGAGATGCCGGTTGCGCTCGCCAGCGTCAGCAGCGGCATCGGCCAGCGCCAGATTGCCCTTCAGCCGTTCGGTCTGCGACCATAGCCGCGCCGTGCCGTCTTTGATGCGGCCGTCGTCATAGAGCTCCATGATGGCAACCTCACCAGGCCGGTTGATGCCGTGCGCCTCGGCCTGCGCCGTCAGCGAACGGGCGGCAGCGATCGCGTCGGGGCGCTGGCGCGAAATTCCCCAACGCGTCAGCAGCCAGGACCACTCGAACTGGTGGCCGGGTTCACAGATGCGGCCGAGATCGCCGGCCATCAGGCGCCATTCGCCGTCGAAATATTCCTTCAGCCAGCCGGTGCGGCGATCGATCAGCCGCGACAGGCACAGGTCGGCGAGTTCGTCGGCCAGCCGGCTCCAGGAGGCATCGCCGCCGACTTCCTCCCAGGCCAGGCACGCCTCGAAGGTGTGCATGTGCGGATTGGCTTTGAGCGGCAGCGAGCGGGGATTGGCCTCCTCGAAGCCGGCGATCGGATTTCTGTAGTCGTTGAGCAATAGGGTGCGCAGCTTGACGGCTGCCGCTTCGACGTCGGCCCGATTGCCGACGACGGACGCCGCGGCCGCCAGGGCGAACAGCGCGAAAGCCTGATCATAGAGGCAGAACGTATCGTCCTTGGGGCTGCCGTCGGCGCGTGTCACCTTGCGCACCGCTCCGTTCGGCAAGACGCAGGCCCGGAAGAAATAGGCAAGGCCGTCATCGACCGCACCGCGCCAGTCGCCATTCCAGCCGAGCTTGCCGGCGAGCGCGAAGGCAAAGACCTGCCGAGCCGTCACGCGCACCCGCCGCTCCATCGCGACGGCCGCGCCATCGAGGCCGATGACCTCGTGAAAGCCGCCGTTGACCCGGTCGATGCCGTGGCGCCACCACAGCGGTAAGGCGGCATCGAACAGCCAGACCGTCAGTCGCTCGGACAGCGCGGCAAGATCAGCTAAGGCGTCAGGTCGGTTCATATGTCCTGTCCCAATTTGGCAAGCGAAGGCCTCCGCCGGCCGTCCTCGGCGCAGATGGCGTTTCGCCCGGAAAGCGAACGGGGTGTCGCGTCAGTTCAGGAAGACGTGGCAGGCCTCGGCGGGGAAGCGGCAGGTCACGCGTTCGCCGGCGTGGATGCCGGCAAGATCGCGCGGCTGTCGCATCACCAGCGGACGGCCGGTCGCATCGATGTGCAGCAGCGTGTCGCAGCCGAGCCGCTCGACCACCACGACGGTGCCGGGCATGCAGTTGCCGGTGCCGGCAGCCGTGCCGAGTTCGACATGCTCCGGCCGGATACCGAGCGTCACCCGGCCGGACGTCACCGGACTGATGACGCGGTCGACGACCATGTCCGATCCGTCGGCAAGGCGCAGCACCAGTTCGTCGCCATTGCCATCGCGCACGTCGGCCTCGAAGAAATTCATCGACGGCGAGCCGATGAAGGAGGCGACGAAGCGATTGGCCGGATGATGGTACAGCTCCATCGGCGCGCCGATCTGCTCGATGCGCCCCTTGTTCATCACCACGATTCGGTCGGCCAGCGTCATCGCCTCGACCTGATCGTGCGTCACATAGATCATCGTCGCGCCGAGGCTCTGCCGGAGCCGGGCGATCTCGACCCGCATGCCGCCCCTGAGCGCCGCATCGAGGTTCGAAAGCGGCTCGTCGAGCAGGAAGATCCGGGGGTCGCGGGTGATGGCGCGGCCGATCGCCACACGCTGGCGCTGGCCTCCGGAGAGTTCGCGCGGCATCCGGTCGAGCAGGGCGTCGAGGCGCAGCTTCTGCGCTGCGGCGGCCACTTTGGACTTGATCTCCTCGGCCGAGCGCCGGGCGATCCTCAGGCCGAAGCCGACGTTCTCGTGCACCTTCATGTGCGGGTAGAGCGCGTAGGATTGGAACACCATGGCGATGCCGCGATCCGGAGGTTCCTGGCCAGTGACGTCCTCGTCATCGATCAACACCTTGCCGGAGCTGGGCGGCTCCAGTCCGGCGATGATCCTGAGAAGTGTCGACTTGCCGCAGCCGGACGGACCGACCAGCGCGCAGAATTCGCCGTGCTCCACCGTGAGATCGAGCGGCGAGAAGATCTCGACCGCGCCGAAGCGCTTGGATACGGCCTTGAGCTCGAGCTTCGACATCCTCGTCAGCCCTTTCCATGAATTTGAGCTTCAGCCAGGGTCGCCCCGCGCAGGCGGCGCCAATCGTCGCGAATGGGGTGCGACGCCGAAGCGGGCAGATCCGCCGTGCCGAGGCTGAGGCCGTTGCCGGGGACGAGATGGTCGAGCGCCGCCAGAGCCGCCCCGACGGCGCTGGCCTCGGCGGCATCGACCAGCCGGCATTCGGCCGGAAGATAGGCGGTGAGCGTTGAGACGAGCGCCGGCAGGTGGGTGGCGCCGCCCGACAAGATCAGCTGCCGGGTCGACGCACCGACCTCCGCCGCCTCGCCGATGATTGCCGCCAGTTCCTGCGCCAAACCATCATAGACGGCGCGAACGATTTCGGCCGCCCCGCAGCCGACATCGAGGCCGTGCATCCGGCCGTCGAGCCCGTGGTCCGGGTGCGGTGCGCCGGATCCGGCAAGATAGGGCAGGAACAGCGCCCGCCCCGAGCCGGCCGGCCGGCTGGCCGCGAGCGCATCCAGTTCCGCTGCCGGGCGGCCGAACAGGCCCTGCAGCCAGCGCAATGTCGCCCCGAAGGCCGGCACCGTGCCGATCACCTGGTAGCTGTCGTCAAAGCCGCTCGGAAACAGATGGAACGAGCCGTCCCACACCGTCGGCAAATCGGCTTTGGCGAGCGGGAAGGACAGTACCCCGGAGGTGCCGAGCGACAGCGACACCACGCCCGGCATCAGGGCGCCAATGGCGCGCGCGGCAGACGCCTGATCGCCGACGCCGATGATGAGCGGAATGCCGTGCCAACGTCCGGCAGCATCGCTGCCGCGGGCCAGATCCGGCAGCACGCTCTTCGGCAGGCCGGCCGCTTCAAGGAGGCCCATGTGCCAGCAATCAGCGAAGGGATCGTAGACCTGCATGCCGGCCGCCTCGTTGCGGTCGACGGCGAACGGCGCCGATGGATCGAGATGGGCGCGCACATAGTCCTTGGCGCAGTAGAGGCGTACCACGCGACCGGCCAGCTTCGGGATCTGCCGCTTCGCCCACAGCCATTTGGCCAGCGTGAAGTCGGGCAGCGGAAGATTGCCGGTCTCGGCGGCGAAACGACCGGGATAGGCGGCGACGAAAGCGGCGAGATCGGATGCGCCGTCCATGTCGAGCCAGAGCTTCACCGGCGCCACCAGATCGCCCGAGGAATCGACGGCAACGAGCGAATGCATCTGGCCGGTGAAGCCGATTGCGGCGATGTCCTCGCCGAGGCTGAGGTCGGTGAGCGCTTCCTCGGCCAGCCGGGCCCACAGTCTTGGATCGCGCGTCGGCTGGCCATCGGCGGCATAGGGCTTGGAGACCGCTGCCTCGACCGTCGCCTTGCCGTCGACGCCAAGCCGCACCGCCTTCACCGACGACGTGCCGATATCGATGCCGATCAGCTTCATCTCGGTCATCCTTTCACTGCGCCGGCGAGCAGGCCGCGGACGAAGGCGCGCTGCACGACCACGTAGAGCAGGATCAGCGGCAGGGCGATCAGGGTCAGCACCGCGAACAGGGCACCGGGATTGGCCATGTAGAGGCCAGAATACTGCATCGGCACGATGGTCAGCGTCTTGACCTCGTTGCGCGTCAGGATGATCAGCGCCAGGAAGAACTCGTTCCAGGTGACGATGAACTGCCAGATGCCGACGAACACCAGTGCCGGGCGGATGAGCGGCAGGGCGACGTGCCAGTAGGTCTGCCAAGCGTTGCAGCCATCGACGCGGGCGGCCTCGAACAGTTCCTTGGGCGAATCCTCCATGAAGGCCTTCAGCACGACGACCGCAAACGGCGCGCCGAGCGCCGCATAGGGAAAGATCACGCCGGCATAGGTGTTCACCCAGCCGAAGGTCTTCAGCAGAATGGCGAGCGGCAGCACCAGCGAGGCGAGCGGCACCATCAGCGTGGTCAGGAGCGTGGCGTAGAGCACCAGTGACCAGCGCAGGTGCAGAACCGCGCAGGCGAAGGCGAACAGCGTCGAGCAGGCGACGACGATGGCGACCGTGGCCAGGGTGACGATCAGGCTGTTGAGGAAGAAGCTGACGATCGCGTTGTCGCGAATGACCGTGGCGAAATTGTCGAGCGTCAGCGGCCAGGCCATCAGCGTTGCGTCGAAGGCCTGATCGGGCGTCCTGAGACCGATCGACAGCATGTAGACTTCGGGGATCATCCAGACCGCCAACAACGCAAACAGTGCGGCGTGGATGACGATGCGGCTGATATTGGGATGATGGCGACGCATCAGCGGCTCTCCTCCTTGTGCCCCGAGGGAGCCAGATCGGCGCCGAGATAGACGATCTGGACGAGCGACAGGATCAGCGCCAGCACCAGCACGATCACTGAAATCGTCGCGCCCTTGCCGGTATCGCCGAGCACGAACGAGGTGCGGAAGACATAGGTGCCAAACACTTCCGAGGCGTGGTTGGGACCGCCGCCGGTCATCAGCTGCACCACCGGGAAGGTCTGCAGAGTGCCGATGATGCCGAGCAGCAACAGCGACTTGGTGACCGGCATCAGCATCGGGATGATGATGCTCCAGGCGAGTCGCAAGCCGCGCGCGCCGTCGACACGAGCCGCGTCGAGAACTTCGGTCGGCAGGTTGGCGATGCCGGCGACATACATCAGCATGGAAAAGCCGGTCCACTGCCAGATGTTGACCAGGATCAGGGCGTAGATCGCCGTCGACGGGTCGCCGATCGGCGAGGAGGCCATGATGATGCCGAAGTGGCGCAGGTATTCCTGGCCGATGCCGTAGTAGGGCGCGTAGATCTGCACCCACACCAGACTGATGACGGAGACCGATGTCACCACCGGCAGAAAGAACATGGTGCGGAAGAAGCCGCGCCAGGCGTTGGTATGGCGTTCGATGAAATAGGCGACGGTGCCGCCGATCAGCATCTGCACCGGGATGGTGATCAGGCCCCACAGCACCATGTTGCGCACGACGATCCAGAACACCGGATCGCCCAACACGGCCCAGTAGGTTTCAAGGCCGACGAAGCTGGCGGTGTGGTCGCGGTCTTCGCTGAAGAAGCTTTGGCAAGCGACCCAGACGATCGGGTAGGCGATGAAGACGACGAACAGCAGCACCGCGGGGGCGAGAAACAGGTAGGTCCACGGACCGGCGAAGCGGCGCGAGCGCCGGGTTGCCGGCTGCAGGCGGATCGTCTCGCCCTGTGAGGCTAGCGTTGGCATGTTTCCCCCCAACAGACCGGCAAACCGACGGCGACAAACGAGGCGGGACGACGGCCCCCCCTCGCGGAGGAGGGGCGCCGCCCGTGGGCACCGGCCGGGCGAACGACCACGTCAAGAGTCTCTGTTTCTTTGGTCTTGTGCATGGTCTTGACCGAACGTCATCGCCTTTCGCGGCTGCAACAGGGGGGATTTTTCCGCGAGGCGGCGCCCCCGAGGCAGGAGCCTCTGAAAGGCAATCATACGCCAGAAGGCTCCGGCAGCCTCCAACTCCGGGCGCCTGCCGTTGACCGGGACCGAGAGCGCATCCAGGTCCGATCGACCCGACCGGACTGATGGAACCGCGCTCAAGTCTTTGGCTCAGGTGCATTTCCGTAGGAATCGGAGGAGGGTCTTTCCGATCGGAGATGCTCTGAGCCCCGGGCGGCAGACGCCGCGGAGCCGGGAGAGAGGAACGCTTACTTACCCAGCGCCTTGTCCGTCGCGGCCTGTACCGCCTTCAGCGCCGCTTCCGGTTCGACGTTGCCGCCCGCCACGCCAGCGAGCGCATTGTCGAGAGCCTCGCCGATCGCCGGAATGGCGAAGCGCTGGTTCTCGGCCTTGGGCAGGTCGGCCATGAAGCGGTTGTACAAGTCCTTCACATGATCGGAGACTTCGCCCTTCGGCTCGTGTCCGACGAAGGCCGGCAGGTCGTTGAGATCGTTGAGCGACTGCTGCAAGGCTTCGCCATTGGTCAGCGAGGCGAGGAAGCTCCAGGCATCGGGATTCTTGGCGCCGTTCTTGGTCAGACCGTAGCCGATGTCGACACCGCCGACCGGCGGGCTGGCCGTCTTGCTGCCGGTGACCGGCGGCAGGTAGAAGAAGTCGAAGCCGTCCATGTTCTGGATGTACTGCGACAGCGGCGGCGGGAACTTGCTTTCCTGCATCCACCAGGAGCCGAGCGCCATCATGCCGACCTTGCCTTGGGCGAACAGCTGGGCGCCGGTCGGATAGGCGTGGGCACCGAGGGCGCCCTTCTGGAAGATGCCGTCGTCAAATAGGCCTTTCCAGGCCTTCATGGCCGCGACGAGTTCGGGCGAGGTCCAGGGCGCCTGTCCGGCCTGCGCCTTGTCGGTGAGACCGGGGGCGAACTGGTTGGCCAGCATCAGGAAGACGTTCTCGTTCTGCCAACCGTCGGCTGCGCCTTGGAACAGCGGCAGGAAGCCGCCATCGGAGAGCTTCTTGGCCGCTGCCTTCAATTCATCGTAGTTCTTCGGCACCGAGATGCCGAGCTTCTCGAAGGTCTTGCGGTTGTACCAGATACAGAGAACCTGGGATTCCTGCGGGATGATGTAGTAGTTGGCGTCGCCGGTGGGGTTGCCCATCAGCATCTGTTTGCGGTTGACCGGGAACACCTTCTCCGCCCAGTCCTTGCCCCACTCCTTGGCGGCGAGATCGTTAATCGCTGCCAGATAGCCCCGATATTGCTGGGTGAGCGAGCCGGGCTGCAGACCGATGACGTCCGGCAGGCTGTCGGAGGCGGCGGCGGCCTTGAGCGCGGTGATGTATTCCGGCGAGTAGTTGTAATAGGTGTAGGTCACCTTGACGCCGGGGTGCGCCTTCTCGTAGGCGTCGATCGACTTCTGCATCGTGCTCTGAATGAACCAGGACCAGACATTGACCGTCTTGTCCGCTGCGAAGGCGACACTGGTCAGGACGCTGGCTCCCAGAAGCGCAGCGCCGAGTACCAACAATTTCCTCATGATGTCCTCCCAAAGCTGTTCACGCGGTTGAACGGCATCGGCCGCGTTCCGACTTTCGTTCCGGTCGGATTCGACCGACCTCATGCGACCGGAGCGCTGGCGCCCTCCGGCCACTGATTGGTGCGAGACGCGCCCGGTCCGGCATTGTTCATGGCCGGTTGCGGACGACGGGGTATTCTCAACGTCGAGCGGCGGCAGCCTTCAGTCGCGCCACCAGAGGCGCACCAGAGAGCCCGAAGGACTCAAGCAGCTGTTCCGGGGGGCCCGATTCGCCAAAGCGGTCGGGAACGCCGATGCGCTCGATGCGATGGACGAGGCCGGCGGCGTCAAGCTGAGCCGACAGCCCGTCGGCGAGGCCGCCATGGATCGAATGTTCCTCGACCACCGCGATCGGCCGGCCCGGGCGCGTGCGGACTTCGTCGGCGACGGCATCGCCGAGCGGCTTCAGCCGGGTGATACCGAGCACGCGGGCGCCGATTCCCTCGGCTTTCAGGCTGGCTGCCGCTTCGATCACCTTGGCGGCAAGCGTCGAGGTGGTGAAAACCAGGAGATCCTCGCCTTCGCTCAGCAGGCGGCAGGCGCCAGCCCTCTCCGTCGGCGACGTCATCGGCGGCGTCAACAGCGGCGAGGGGAAACGCGACAGCCGCACGTAGGTCGGCCCGTCCACATCGGCCACCTCGTTCATGACGCGGGCGAGGTCGTTGCCGTCGATCGGCGCATAGCAGCGGATGCCGGGGATGCCTTGCATGATGGCCAGATCCTCGACCGCCTGCTGCGTCGCCCCGTCTTCGCCGAGGTTGATCCCGCCATGGAAGCCGAAGAACTTCACGTTGAGCTTGGGATAGGCGACCGAGATGGCGATCTGGTCGCAGGCCCGCCGCGTCAGGAACGACGCGAAGGTGTTGACGAAGGGGATGAAGCCGGAGAGCGCGAAGCCCGCCGCGGCACCGACCATGTTCTGTTCGGCGATGCCGAAGTTGAAGTGGCGGTTGGGGTAGGTC
>JARLIT010000012.1 GCA_031291575.1 Ancalomicrobiaceae bacterium | reverse complement strand
TAGTGGCGGAGTCGGAGGGGTTCGAACCCTCGATACCCTTTTGGGGGTATGCTCATTTAGCAAACGAGTGCCTTCAGCCGCTCGGCCACGACTCCAGTGCCGGCTTGCGTAGCGGATCGCCCCCTTCGGGTCAACCGTCCAGTCGCAAATGTTGCGGGCAAGCCTGTGGATCGGCACGCGTGCCGGAGCGTTTCGCCCCTCGGCCGCGCGCCTCTGCCCCCCGCGCGTCGACTGCCATCAATGCAGGCTCAGATACTCGCGCGCCTGCCGCTGGGCTTCGACCACCTCCGTCTTCGACATCTCCGAGGAAAGTTCCTGGCGATAGCGCACGGCGTCGATGTTGCCGCGCGCCGCGGCGAGGTTGAACCACTTGTGCGCAGCAACGCGGTCCGTCGTCACGCCCCGCCCCACCGAATAGGTGATGCCGAGTTCGAAGAAGAAATCGGCGGTATTGACCTGCTGCCCCATCGTGGCAAGGTCAACTTCAGGAACTTCGAAGCGAGCCATGGTGAAACTCCCAGCTATGATTCAACTCTGCTTGGCCTCGACCGAGTCTTCGACACCGGCCTCGTTGACTGATAGCCTCGCCCAAAACGTTGAAGCTGGGGTAAAATGACGCGCTTAATTAAAGCAAAACAAAATCAAAATGGCTGCTTAATTTAACTGTTGATTCACGTCAGCGTCGGCGATTCCGTCGATATTTCAATGGGCGCTCAGACACCTTCTAACGACAGACGCAACACTTGATTCACCTTGCGATCGATTGTCCTCTTCGAAGCGATCATGTTTCGCGCGCCAGCGGCCCTGAACGGGGTGACGCACCGAGGTGACAGCGCCCAAACGAAATTGCGCAATCTGCACAATCCGGTTAACTTGCAACCGATGCTCGCGCCGCGCCGAGGCATGTCCGATTTCGGTTGAACCGTCCAGATCGACCGGAGAAGGCTTACCGCCGCAATCAGGTCCATCTTCCCGATCGCCGGATGGCTCGGCCCGATCGGGAACGGCCCGCGGGCATTCGGGAGGATACGAGATGCCGCTTCGCCTCATTGCCGCCGCCGTGGCGGTTGCCGTCCTCGCTTCGGCCGCGCTCGCCGAAACCAGTCCGACGCCGCCGACGCCCCAGTCCACCGATGATGGCGGCCATTCCTCGGCCGCGGCCGTCAAGGCATGCCAGGCCAAGTGGAAGGTCGAGAAGGCCAAACCCGGCACCAAGCTCGGCGCCAAGGCGTTCTACACCTTCATGGCCAACTGCCTGTGATCGCTGCCACCAGGCATGCGGACGCGTCCGGGCCGGCTCAGACGAGATCGAGCTTGAAGCCCTCGTGGCTCTTTTCAAACCCGAGCCGCTCGTAGAAACGGTGCGCGTCGGTCCGCCGCTTGTTGGACGTGAGCTGCAACACCGCCGCTCCCTGTGCGCGGGCGAAATAGACGGCGTGCGCCACCATCGCCTCGCCGATCCGCCGACCGCGCAACGAGGCTGCCACCTGGACCGCCTCGAGCGTGGCCCTGAGCCGGCCGCGATGCGGCAGTGCGCGGCTGAACATCACCTGGAAGGTGCCGACCACACCGCCTTCGAACTCCGCCACGAACAGATGATCGGTCGGCGAAGCCTCGATCTCGGCATAGGCCGCCTCATAGGCCGGACGAGCATCGGGATCGAGCGTGTCGCCGTGGCCGCCAAGTGCGTCGTCGGCAAACAGCGCGATGATCGCCGGCAGGTCGGCTGGCTCGGCCTTGCGGATGACGAGCGGATGCTCCCGAAAGCCTTCGTCGGACGGACTGCGTGTGCTGGAAGAGGGCGTCATAAATGCCGTGCCGATGGTAAGCGTGGGTGGGGAAGGACACGGCGCGATCGTTCGGGGCCGGACGCATCCTCACGGAGGCATCTGGCACCCTACCCTGCGGCCGATCGATCGCAGTCGGCGCCGATAGATGAGGTTCTCTAGCCCGTGTGCAGCGCGCTGCCAAGCCCGGCAGGCATCACTTCGGCATGCTGTTCGGCAACGGCGGCGGCTCGTGCATCAGCAGGATGTCGACGCGCCGGTTGGCGGCCAGGAACGGCTCGTTCGGGAACAGCGGATCGGAATCGGCCTTGCCGATCACAGAATCGAAGCGGTCGTGCGCGACGCCAAAGGAGGCAAGAATGTCCTGTATGGCGACGGCGCGCCCCGAGGACAGTTCCCACGGCGAGCCGGCCTTGCCGACCCAGCGGCGCCCGCCGGCCGTATGCCCGGTGATGCGCAGCCGGTGCGGCAGCTTGGCGATCACCGGAGCGAGCTTGGCGAGGACCTGGCGGGTATATTCATACGGGCTCTTCGACCCCTCCGGGAACATCGAGCGCCCCTCCTGGTCGACGATGCGGATATTGAGCCCGTCCGCGGTCTCCTCGAACATGACATGCTTGGAGACTTCCGCGACGTCCGGCATATCGTTGAGCGCCTGACGCAGTGCCGCCGCGGCGGTCAGGAATTCGCGCGGCTTTTCCTTTTCTGCCCGCTCGAAGTCGTGGGTATCGGCGGCCGGGCCCTGCTTGGGATGGGCATCGTTGCGTTCTGGCGCCTGATCGACGTCGGCTTTCTTCTCGACCGGGCTGACGTTCTTCAGGAACTGGCGGACCGGCAGCCCCTCGGTTTCCACCATGCCGGCGCGGCGCGGCGTCGGCTGCACGCCGAAGGCTTCCTTGAGCGAGCCGGCGGCGTCGGCGAGTTTCTGCTTGTCCTGATTGGCGGCGGCCACGAGCATGACGAAGAACGCCATCAACAGCGCCATCAGGTCGGCGAAGGTGACGACCCACGCGGCACCTCCGTGGCCACCACCGCCGCCGTGCCCTTTCTTTCTCGGCATCGCCCGTTACTCCCCCGTCAACGGGCGGCTCACGCCGCCTCCTCGTAGGCCGCGCGGTTCTTCTGCGGCAGGTAGGAGAGCAGCATGTCGCGAATGATGGCCGGGCTCTTGTTCTCGCGGATCATCAACACGCCGTCGATGACGAGCGTGTGGTTGATGCCTTCTTCGAGCGCCTTGATCTGCAGCTTGTCGGCGATCGGCAGCGCCACGACGTTGGAGATGATGGCGCCCCACAAGGTGGTCAACAACGCGACCGCCATGCCCGGTCCGATCTTCTTCGGATCGTCCATGTGGGAGAACATCGAAACGAGGCCGATGATGGTGCCGACCATGCCCATGCCCGGTGCGGCGTTGCCCATGAAATTGAACAGCTTGTTGGCGTCCTCGAGCCGCTCGATATGGAGGTCGCGTTCGCGCTCGAGCGTCTCACGGATGACGTTCAATTCGAAACCGTCCGCGATCATGCGCATGCCCTTGGCGAGAAAGGGGTCGTGAATTTCGACCGATTCCAACCCGAGGGGGCCCTGCTTGCGGACGACGTCGGCCAGTTCGGCGATCTTCTCGATCATGTCGCGGGCCGAAGTGTGGTGATTGAAGGTCACCGTCTTCAGGCCCATCGTGAAGGCCGTCATGAAGCCGCCGAGCGTAAAGCGCGCCAGCGTCGTGGTCAGTGCGCCGCCGATGACGACGTTCACGGCGAGAAGATTGACGAACTGGGAGAGTGACGACCCCTCCAGCATGATGGCGAACACCAACACACCGAAGCCACCGCCGATCCCCAGAAACGTTGCGAAATCCATAAGCCGCCACCCATACGCGTCACAACGCCATTCGGCCCGCTTCGCTCACCCGCTCGAACAGATCTGTTCGGACGAATATGCGCTAGAGCCGTCGGGCACCGCCGCATAGGGCGAAGCGAAAAGACGGCTACCGGCCGGTTAAGCTCGCCGCTAGGATTGCATCAGAGAAGGAAAGGAAGCGTTACGGCAGGACGTCGCCAGGGCGGCAAAAGAGAAGGCAAATCATGCCCGCTGCCGATCGCTGCGGCAGCCGTCGTCAACGACGGCGCGACGAAAGGAGAGCCTTGAAACCGGGTGGCCCGTCGCTTACGGGCCGATAGGAGCGGCGGCCGGCGCCGGCCGCTGCCCGGACAGGGCGAATGGCATCGCCCCCGCCGATCGACAGATCTGGCCCGACCTCACTCGATCCCGAGCTTTGCCTTCAAAATCTCGTTGACGGCCTGCGGGTTGGCCTTGCCGCCGGACTGTTTCATCACCTGGCCGACGAACCAGCCGAGCATGGTGGGCTTGACCTTCACCTGTTCAACCTTATCCGGGTTGGCGGCGATGACGGCGTCGCAGGCCGCCTCGATGGCGCCCGTATCGGTCACCTGTTTCAGCCCGCGCTGTTCGACGACGACTTTCGGGTCGCCGCCCTCGGCCCAGACGATCTCGAACAGGTCCTTGGCGATCTTGCCGGAAATCGTGCCGTCCTTGATCAGGTCGATGACGGCCCCAAGCTGGTCGGCCGAAACCGGGCTCTTCGTCACGTCGAGCCCTTCTTTGTTGAGGCGGCCGAACAATTCGTTGATCACCCAGTTGGCGGCGATCTTGGCATCGCGCCCCTTGGCGACGGCTTCGAAGAAGTCGGCCGATTCCTTCTCCAGCGTCAGCACCATGGCGTCATAGGGCGTGACGCCGTAGTCGGCGATGAAGCGCGCCTTCTTCTCGTCCGGCAATTCCGGCAGGTGTCGGGCCAGTTCGTCGACGTAGGGCTGGTCGAATTCCAGCGGCAGCAGATCCGGATCGGGGAAGTAGCGGTAATCGTGCGCCTCTTCCTTCGACCGCATCGAGCGCGTTTCGCCCTTCGAATGATCGAACAGCCGCGTCTCCTGGATGATCGAGCCGCCATCTTCCAGGACGCCGATCTGGCGGCGCGCCTCGTATTCGATCGCCTGACCGATGAAGCGGATGGAGTTGACGTTCTTGATCTCGCAACGGGTGCCCAAGGGCTCGCCCGGCCGCCGCACCGAAACGTTGACGTCGGCCCTGAGGTTGCCCTTCTCCATGTCGCCGTCACAAGTGCCGAGATACCTGAGGATGGTCCTGAGCTTGGCGACATATGCCTTCGCCTCGTCCGAGGACCGCAGGTCGGGCTTGGAGACGATTTCCATCAGCGCGACACCGGAGCGGTTCAGGTCGACGAAGGACGAGGACGGCGACAGGTCGTGGATCGACTTGCCGGCATCCTGTTCCAGATGCAGCCGCTCGATGCCGACCTCGACGGTTTCTTCGGGCATGTCGAGGATGACGCGGCCCTCGCCGACGATCGGGCTCTTGTACTGCGAAATCTGATAGCCCTGTGGCAGGTCGGGATAGAAATAGTTCTTGCGGTCAAACACCGAGCGCAAATTGATCTCGGCCTTCAGCCCGAGACCGGTGCGGATCGCCTGTTTGACGCATTCCTCGTTGATCACCGGCAGCATGCCGGGCATGGCGGCATCGACGAGGCTGACGTTGGAGTTGGGCGCATTGCCGAAGACGGTCGACGCGCCGGAGAACAGCTTCGCCCGGCTCGCCACCTGCGCATGCACCTCGAGCCCGATGACGATTTCCCAGTCGCCGGTGGCGGATTTGATCAGCTGGGTCGGCTTAGCGGAACGAAAGTGCGCGGTCATCGGGCGAGCCTGTCTGCAAACGGAATTCGTCGGTCCCTGGGTAATCGCTTGAGGGAGCGAGATCAAGGGCGGGACGCGAGCGGGAGCGTCGCGGCGGTCCGATCGCTCTGCCATTGCCGCACATTTGCGCTGTCTCGCCCTTCGGACAGCCCTGGCGCCGGACGCGGACTCCTGCTGCAATGCACTCTGCCCCGAGCCCTGACCGAGTGGAGAGACAGATGATCCGTGCCGACCTGACCGAGAAGCTCCTCGACATCAAGCGTGAGAATGGCTGGACATGGAAATTCATCACAGATCAGATCGGTGGATTGTCGCCGATCCTGATTGTCGGTGCGCTCCTCGGCCAGATGAAGCTGGTAAAGCCCCTGGCCGCCAAGGCCGGCGAGTTGTTCGGCCTCTCCCCGGCCGAAATCGCGCTGCTGAATGAAGTGCCCAATCGTGGCGAAGGCATCGACATGCCGCCGACCGATCCGTTGATCTACCGGTTCTACGAACTTGTCATGATCAACGGCCCGGCCTGGAAGGCGCTGATCGAGGAGGAATTCGGCGACGGCATCATGTCGGCGATCAATTTCGACATGGAAATCTCGCGCGAGCCGAACCCGGACGGCGACCGCGTGCGCGTGACCATGTCGGGCAAGTTCCTGCCTTACAAATACTATGGCAATGATCAGGGCATCTTGCCGTTCGGGGTCAAAGAGGACTGACCGCGCCGCCACGACCGGCGCCGTGGTGACATCCAACAGTCGGCAAGTTATGAGACGGTGCCGCCTCGACCGGAGCGGTCGCTATTGGCCATTACCTGGCGGCTGTTGCGCCGCCGGTCAGCGCGATCCGATCAGAGCCCGATACGTGCCGCCAATCATGCCCGTCGACCCCAGTAGCGCCGCGCCGCCCCTCATCATCCTCTCCGTGGCGGCCGGCTACGGCGGCGCTGAGCGCAACATCGAGATTGTCGTCCGCCACCTCGTTGCCGAGCGCCGCATCGTGGTCTTCGCCTGCAACGCCTATCACACGGCCGAACTCGCCCGGATCCGGCATCCCAATCTGTCGATCGAAACCGTCGACGTCTACGACCGCCATTTCATCGACGCCGCCGCCCGCCGCCTCATCGCACTCGACGTGCGACTCAGGCCCGCCGCGATCTGGGCCAATACGCTCGATTCCGCGCAGATCCTGGCGCGCGCCGCGCTGTGGCATCCCAGGCTCGACCAACGTTCGTTCCTCTTCGTGCATGATTTTCTGTGGAAGGATCTCGATCCGTTGGCAGCCTGCCTGCCGCAGTCGACGCTGTTCGTCCCCGATCACGTCGTGCTCGAGCGGCCGGGCTACGCCGAGCGGCTCGCATGGCCGAACGGCTCCTGGCGCGCGCTGGTGATGCCGACCCCGGTCGAATTGCCGGCGGCAGCACAGGATGTGCCGGCCGGCGAGGCACCATTCCTGCATCTGGCGACGGTCAACGGCTTCAAGGGCCATCATTGCCTCGTCGAGGCCGCAGCGCTGCTCAAGCGGCAGGGCCATCGGATCAAGGTCGCCTCTTACGGCCATCGCCCAAATCCCGAGCTGTTCGCCGCGCTCGAGCGTCACCTTGCCGCGTGCGAAGCCGCCGACGTCCTCTCCTTGCACGACCACGTCGACGACCCCGCGGCGTTGCTCGCCGCCTGCCGCGCCGTCGTCGTGCCCTCGGTCAGCGACAACGGCGGCCCGGAAACCTTCGGCCGCGCCATTGTCGAAGCCTGGGCCCAGGCCCGGCCGGTGATAGCCTTCGCCGTCGGCGCCCCAGCCCACCTCATCCGCCACGACGTCGACGGGTTGCTGGTGCGGGAACACGACATCGACGGACTGGCGGCGACGATGCTGCGGCTGCACACCGATCCGACGCTCGCCGCCCGGCTCGGCGCGGCTGGTCGCGCCCGCGCCGAACGCGAATTTGCCGCCGCGATCACCGTGCCGCAGATCCGTGCCGTGCTCGACGGTGCCTGGCATTGCCACCTGCCGGTCGCTGAGCTCCCGCCTCACCCGCCCGGCGGCGAACCGGCCCCGGCGATGCGATGCGACGTGACCGACGTCCTGCGCGCCGGCTGGGCTGCCCCGACCGAAGCAACCGGCGGCAAAGGCGCTCGCCTGGAGGCGGCCGCGCCGCCGGAAGCCCTCCTCGTCTGCCGCGACAGCAACGGCGATGCGCCTCGCCCCCTCGCTCCGCACGAACTCGAATTCCTCGCCCAGGGCCGCGGCCCTTTGGCCGTGCTGGCAGCGAGGGCGCTGTCGACCTGCCCGCCGCGCGCCCGGCCGGCACCGCGTCGCGTCGGCCTCGGCCATAGCATCCTGATCGGGATCCACCGCCTCGCCGGGCATCCGCTGTCGAAGTCGCGCCTCGTCCGCTCGGTCCTCCTGCTGCTGCGCCGGACGCACCACGCCCCCTCAGGCGCGGCGGTCGGCACACGCGGGCACGGCCCCGGTCTCACGCGGTCTTCAGATAGTCGATGAAGGCCCTGAGCGGCGCCGGCACCAGCCGCCGGCCGGGGTAATAGAGGAACGGCCCGGAAAAGCTCAGCCACCAGTCTTCAAGCACCGGCACCAGCGCGCCGCGCTCCAGCTCGGGCTTCAGCCAGTCCTCGAACAGATAGATGATGCCGACCCCGGCTGCCGCCGCCGCGACGATCAGGTCGCCGGCCCCTGCCGGCTGCACCACGAGTTGGCCTTGCGGGTTGACCTTCACCACCTCGCCGTCGCGCTCGAACTCCCAGGGGGGCACGGCACCGCTGGAAAACCGGCCGTGCACGCAGGCGTGGTCCAAGAGGTCGCGCGGATGGGTCGGCACGCCGAAGCGCGCCAAATAGGCCGGCGCCGCCGCCAGGGCATAGCGTTGCACTCGCGGCCCGATCGGCACGGCGATCATGTCCTGCTCCAGCCGCTCGTCGTAGCGCACGCCCGCGTCGCACCCCGAGGCCACCAGATCGACGAACGTATCCTCGGCGAAGATCTCCAGGCGGATGTCGGGATAGGCGGCGAGAAATCCCGGCACGATGGTGGGAAGCACCAGCTTGGCCACCGCCACCGGTACATTCAGCCGCAACGGGCCGGCTGGCCGGTCGCGAAATCCGTTGATGACGTCGAGGGCCGCCTCGACTTCGGCGAATGCCGGTCCAAGCCGATCTAGCAGCCCCCTGCCCGCCTCGGTCGGCACCACGCTGCGCGTCGTGCGGTTGAACAGCCTGACGCCGAGTTCGGCCTCGAGCCGCCGCACCGCCTCGCTTAACGATGAGGCACTCGTTCGTCCCGCGCGTGCAGCCTCACGGAAGCCGCCCGCCCGCGCTACCGCGACAAAGGCGCTCAAATCGCCAAGATCGGCCAGCATTGTTCGCAATCCCGCACAGTATGTGCAGATTATGCCGGCTTATCGGCCAATCTTGCAACCCCTATGTTGGCGACACCGGCAACACGAGGAGCCTCCCGATGCCCACGATCGAACGAACCGCAACCTACCGCCTCGGCCACCGCGAGGTCCGCCGCCTCGGCTACGGCGCCATGCAGCTCGCCGGCCCGCATGTGTTCGGCCCGCCGAAGGACAAGGCCGAAGCAATCGCGGTGTTGCGCGAGGCCGTCGCTTCCGGCGTCGACCACATCGACACCAGCGACTTCTACGGCCCACACATCACCAACCAGCTGATCCGCGAGGCGCTCGCCCCCTACCCGGCCGACCTTGTTCTCGTCACCAAGATCGGCGCCAAGCGCGGCGCCTACGCCTCCTGGTTGCCGGCCAATTCACCGGCTGAGCTCAGGAGCGGAGTAGAGGACAACTTGCGCAACCTCGGCCTCGAGCAGATCGAGGTGGTCAATTACCGCAACATCCACGGGGTCCAAGCGCCGGAAGACGTCGACATCTCCGTTCAGGTCGAGGCGATGGCAGAATTGCAGCGCCAAGGCCTGATCCGCCATATCGGCCTCTCCAACGTCACGGCGCGCCAGGTCGCCGAGGCCCGCAAGTCGATCGACGTCGTCTGCGTGCAGAACATGTACAACATCGCCAACCGCGCCGACGACGCGCTGATCGATCAGCTCGCTGCGGACGGCATCGCCTACGTGCCGTTCTTCCCGCTCGGCGGCTTCTCGCCGTTGCAGTCGGCAACGCTCAACGCCGTCGCCAAGCGGCTTGCCGCTACGCCGATGCAGGTGGCGCTCGCCTGGCTCCTCAACCGCTCGCCAAACATTCTCCTCATCCCCGGCACCTCGTCGCGCGCGCATCTGCGGGAGAATTTGGC
>JARLIT010000098.1 GCA_031291575.1 Ancalomicrobiaceae bacterium | reverse complement strand
ATCGGCGCGGATGACCGGCAGCGCGAGCGCATGCCCGGCGGCGCGCAGAGCCTCGAGAAGTGGTGCCGGGTCGATCTCGCTGCGGATGGCGAGATAGCCGCCAATGGCGCAACCGGGGGAAAACGGCAGGGCGCCAACGTCAGCGGCGATCGTCCGGGCCGCCGCGATCCGTTCCGCCGGATCAAGACCGTCGCGGCGGGCAAGCGCGGCACGGCGCAACGCAGCCTTCGCCGCCTTCAGCGGCTCGGCCGACCGATCGGGTGCGCCGGCGTTCGGCGTCGGCAATTGGGTGAAGGGGAAAATTTCGGGCAAATCGGGGTCCGGCAGATGCCGATCAGGGTTGGTCCGGACAGGCCGGGCAAACCATTCCTCCCGGGACCTCAGCCCCGGTGGCGATCGCCGAACCTCATCGTGCTCAATCGAATTGACGGGGCCGCCTCGGCCGGTGGATATATCGATCCCGGGAAACCTACAAAGTAGGTGGGCGCCGTTTGAAGAGGCCCACGAGCCTCCCCAGGTACAGCTCCCGTTTGGGTCGATAAGGCCCCGGGGATGCAAAATCCTGCCGCGCCGTGCAGCCGCGTCGGAAATGAATATAGTCTTTCTTCCGCAGTTCCGCCATATGCCGGCGACAGCGGACGACCGAAGGCGTCGAAATCTTGGGGACAGCCGCGGCGGACGATCTCAGGTCGCTGGTTTTGCCCGGGTGATGGCCGCCGCGATCGCTTCGACGCGACCGGCCGCCGTCTCCAGCGCCTGCGCCACATTGCGCTCGACCCGGTCGCGCTCTTCGACCAGCATCGCGCGCGTCTCCTTCAGCGCGCGGTTTTCCGCCTCTAGCGCCCTGATCTGCCGGTTCAGTTCGGCCATCTCGTCCATAGCCATGATGGCCGCCATGACGGTCAGCCGCTGGTCGCCAATCTCGCCGAACGACCCCCTCAGCTGATGGATCAGCCCGTCAAGCTTCGCCGCCAGAGCGAGCAGTTGCGCCTGCTGGCCCTCTTCGCAGGCCATGCGATAGACGCGGCCGTTGATGGTGACGCTGACCTGGGTCGATTCGGTGGAAGTCATGGACACATTAGCCGCCGTGTGCGTCGAGGACGGAGCGGATCGATTCCATCGCCGCGACGAGCCGCCGGGACACTTCCCGGTTCGTCTCCTCGAGGCGGCCGGCACGCGTCTTCTCCTCGTCGAGATCCTGAGCCAGGCGAGACCGGTCCTCGCCGGCGCGAGCCAGTTCCTCCTCAAGGCCGGCAACCGAGCGGTCGCGGTCGAACCGGCGCTCCACCGCCGCCTCGAGCGTGGTCAGCGCCAGTCCAAGCCGTTGCACTGCCGTCTCGACCGGAGAAACGTCGGCCATCTGCATCTCCAGACTGGAACGAAATCGTTTGGGCGAACCGACACTTCGCTCAAATCAATCGCAACTGCCCGTCCGCGGCTGCGCCTAATCCAAATGGCGGCTCGCCGGCAATCCAGCTTGCCGGCGAAGTGCAAGGATAGGCGCCAGTTTTTATCTAGGTCAATGGCGAAGGCGCCGCGGGGCCTTAAAGTCCCGCGCAACCGAGCGGGCGGACCCCGAACCCGGAGCCTGTTCCGTCGAGACCGACCTGTCTCGACGCCAGGGTCATGTCCGGCTCAAGGATCGGAAGCGCACACTATCTCCAAGGAAAGCCGACGCGCTCCGCGCGCGCCGATTGACTTGAAACAGGCGCCTGTTATCTGTCGCGCTCGCTTCTGCCCCGAACCAGCCGTTGAGCTGGTCCGGGCACCTTTTACCGCTTCTTGAACGAGGCGGGCCGAAGCAACACGAAGGAGAATTGTCCATGGCTGTACGCGTCGCTATCAACGGTTTCGGGCGTATCGGACGCAATGTTCTGCGCGCCATCATCGAATCCGGCCGCACCGACATCGAAGTCGTTGCTTTGAACGACCTCGGGCCCGTCGAGACCAACGCGCACCTGGTGCGTTTCGACAGTGTACACGGCCGTTTCCCGCACGAAGTGACCACCGGCACCGACTGGATCGACGTCGGCCGCGGCCCGATCAAGGTGACCGCCATCAAGGATCCGACGCAGCTGCCTTTCGGCGAACTCGGCATCGACGTGGCGCTCGAGTGCACCGGCATCTTCACCGCCAAGGAAAAGGCGACGATGCTGGTTACCGCCGGCGCCAAGCGGGTGCTGGTCTCGGCCCCCTCCGACGGCGCTGACCTGACGGTCGTCTACGGCGTCAACCACAACAAGCTGACGAAGGACCACATCGTCGTCTCCAACGCCTCCTGCACGACGAACTGCCTGTCGCCGGTCGCCAAGGTGCTGAACGATGCCATCGGCATCGACCACGGCTTCATGACGACGATCCACTCCTACACCGGCGACCAGCCCACCCTCGACACGCTGCACAAGGACCTCTACCGCGCCCGTGCCGCCGCCTTGTCGATGATCCCGACCTCGACCGGCGCCGCCAAGGCCGTCGGCCTGGTGCTGCCGGAACTGAAGGGCAAGCTCGACGGCGTTGCCATCCGCGTGCCGACCCCGAACGTCTCGGTCGTCGACCTCGTCTTCGTCGCCAAGAAGGCGACCACCAAGGACGAAGTCAACGCCGCCATCAAGGCCGCCGCCGACGGCTACCTGAAGGGGATCCTCGGCTACACCGTGCAGCCGAACGTCTCGTCCGACTTCAACCACGACAGCCATTCCTCCATCTTCCACATGGACCAGACCAAGGTCGTCGACGGCACCATGGTCCGCATCCTGTCGTGGTACGACAACGAGTGGGGCTTCTCCAACCGCATGGCCGACACCGCCGTCGCCATGGGAAAGCTGCTCTGAGGATTTGAGCCCATGGGCGAACTCATCGTTCGCGTTCTCAAGGGCGAAAGATACCGGGCCTTGGCCTCCCGACTGAAGGCCGAGGTCCCGGAGTTGCAATGCCGCATCTGCGGCGGCAACGATTTCGCCCAGATAGAGGATGCCGACATCGGCTCGCCCCCGCCATCTAGGCGCCTGCCGGTCGAAATGGGCCTGCAACGGCCTGTCGACCGGCCGGCACCACTGCTGCTTGCCTGCTCGAACTGCGGTCGGCTGCGCGCGCTGGACGGATCCGTCCTCGAGCGCTCCCCACCTGGCGAGCGCATCCCGGGCGCCGTATGATCGACGGCGCGGCCGTGCCATCCCGGTGACTGAAGCGCCGGCTGCCGACTGGCGTTCGACGCTGGGCAGCGAACCGGCCGCCCGGTTGATGGCCCGATCGATAGCATGACATTTTCTCCGGCGTGGACGGCCGCGAGACGCCCGTGACCGGCAGACCGGCGGGAGGGCCGGCCCAGGTCGCTTGGACCAGAACATCCCGTCGCACCGCATTGCTCCGCCGGAGCGCTGGATCAGCATGGGCCGCCAACGCGGTCCCGTTTTCACCCTCATCAGGCTGGTGACACAATGACCGCTTTCAAGACCCTCGACGATGCCGTCCTTGCCGGCAAGCGCGTACTCACTCGCGTCGATTTGAACGTCCCCTTCGAGAACGGCGTCGTCACCGACGACACCCGCATCCTGGCCGTGCTGCCGACGATCAAGGAGATCGCGGATAAGGGCGGCAAGGTGATTCTGCTTGCCCACTTCGGCCGCCCGAAGGATGGTCCGGAGGCCAAATATTCGCTGAAGCAGCTGGTCGGCCCGCTCGCTGAGCGTCTCGGTCGTCCGGTGGCCTTCGCCGACGACTGCATCGGCCCGACGGCGGCGGCGGCGATCGCCGCTCTCAAGAACGGCGACGTGCTGCTTCTGGAAAACACTCGCTTCCACAAGGGCGAGGAGAAGAACGCGCCGGACTTCGTCGCAGAACTCGCCAAGCTCGGCGACATCTTCGTCAACGACGCCTTCGCCACCGCCCACCGCGCGCATGCCTCGACCGAAGGCCTTGCCCATCACCTGCCGGCCTACGCCGGCCGCTGCATGCAGCGCGAGATCGAAGCGCTCGAAGCGGCGCTTGGGAGCCCGCAGCGTCCGGTCATCGCCGTCGTCGGCGGTGCCAAAGTGTCCTCGAAGATCGACCTTCTGGAGAATCTCGTCTCCAAGGTCGACATCCTGGTCATCGGCGGTGGCATGGCAAACACCTTCCTCGCCGCCAAGGGCGTCGCTGTCGGCAAGTCGCTGTGCGAGCATGACCTCGCCCCGACCGCCTTGCGCATCCTGAAGAAGGCCGAGGAGGTCGGCTGCGACATCGTGCTGCCGATCGACGTCGTCGTCGCCAAGGAGTTCAAGGCTGGCGCAGCCAACGAGGTCGTCCCGGTCACCAAGGTCGCCGCCGACGGCATGATCCTCGATGCTGGTCCGGCGACCGTCGCTGCCATCGCGGTGAAGCTCGACAAGGCCCAGACACTGGTCTGGAACGGCCCACTCGGTGCCTTCGAGATCGCGCCCTTCGACGCCGCCACTGTGGCTGCCGCCCGTCATGCCGCAGCCCTCACCAAGGCCGGCAAGCTGTTGTCGGTCGCCGGCGGCGGCGACACGGTCTCCGCCCTGAACCACGCCGGCGTCGCCGACGACTTCACCTACATTTCGACTGCCGGCGGTGCGTTCCTGGAATGGATGGAAGGCAAGCCGCTGCCCGGCGTCGAGATCCTCAGGAAGTAATCCGCCCCGGCGTGCAACGCCGAAGTTCTCGACAGCACGCGAGCGATCGGTTGGAAAGGCGATGCGGCGCCTTGGTAGCGGCGCCACATCCCATCTTTCTCCGAACGCCATAGCGGCGCCGAATTCTCCTGGTTATGACCGCAGGGGCGCCTCCTTGCGGTCATTTCTGTGCTAGGAGACGCTCGCATGCGCCCGCCTGACGTCCGTCAGCCGCAAGCGCCGCCCGACCGGAGTCCCGCCCGTGACCCGCATCGTCCTCGTCACCCCGTTGAAGATCGACCTCGCCCATTTTCCCGCCGAACTGGAATTGGCGCTGGCCGGCGGCGACATCGCTTCGGTCCTGTTGGCGCCGGAAGGCGTCAGCGACATGGCGCTGCAGCGCATGGCTGAGGTGCTGACCCCGATCGCCCAACAGGCCGGCGCCGCCATGCTCATCGCCAACGACACCCGCGCCGCCGGGCGATCGAAGGCCGACGGCGT
>JARLIT010000097.1 GCA_031291575.1 Ancalomicrobiaceae bacterium | reverse complement strand
GGTGTTGTACGTTGTGTATAACGGGCCGGCATGCTATGTCTGTTGTACGTTTCGTATAACGTGAGGCGGCGCGATGAAACTCGAGATCAAGAAGATCGGCAATTCCAGCGGCATCATCCTGCCGAAGGAATTGATGACGGCTTTGGGGTTGAAGCCCGGCATGGAGCTCTATGCCGCGGCTGCCGGCGACGGAGCCATCCGGCTGACGCCTTATGATCCGGATTTCGCGGCGAGCATGAAGCTCGTCGACGACATCATGGACGAATACCGCGACACGCTGAAGGAATTGGCAAAATGACCGGCGTTGCGACGCCTGCCGGTTTCGCCGATCACCGGCAGGCGGGCTTTGGGCTGCGCTGGTTGACGCTCGCCGAGGTGCTGGCGCTGCACGAGAAGCAATTGGCCCGCTTCGGCGGCCCGTCGGGCGTACGTGACCACGGAATGCTTGAAAGTGCCCTTGGCCGTCCGCGAAACAAATGGGACTACGAGCGAGCGGAGCTGCCGACGTTGGCTGCCGCTTATGCTTACGGCATTGCGCGCAACCATCCGTTCGTCGACGGCAATAAACGCGCCGCATTCGTCGCGATGATGCTGCTCCTGCGGCTGAACGGCGCCCGCTTCGCTCCGTCGCAGGCGGAGGCTACGCAGATCATGCTCGGCCTGGCGGCCAGCGACGTTTCAGAGGAAAGTTTCGCTCGCTGGATCCGCGATCGCCTGTCAGACGCCTGAAGCCCGGTTTCGTCCTGAATGGGGCCGGCAAACCTTTTGGAGGCCCATGACCGATACCGAAGCCAACCGCCTCTCCTCACGCGTTTCGCGCTATGCCCGGGTCGGGGCGAGCATGGGGACGACGGCTGCTCGCATTGCCGGCGCCCGGCTCGTCGGCGGTGACGACACCGCCCGCGAGGGGCAACTGCTCGCTGCCGCGCTCGGCAGCCTCAAGGGACCATTGATGAAGGTGGCGCAGATGCTCGCCACCATTCCCGACATCATCCCGGCCGAATGGGCCACCGAATTCGTCAAATTGCAGGCGCACGCGCCACCGATGGGCCGGGTGTTCGTCAAGCGGCGGATGGCGGCCGAACTCGGCCCGGACTGGCAGACCCGGTTCGGCTCCTTCGACTTCGAGCCGGCGCATGCGGCCTCGCTCGGTCAGGTACATCGTGCCGTCGGCCGCGACGGGCGGGGCTTGGCAGTCAAGCTGCAATATCCGGACATGGCTTCGGCGGTCGAGGCCGATCTCGGACAGTTGAACGTCCTCTTCTCGCTCATCGGGCGCCTGCGGCCGCAGATCGACACCCGCAACTTGCGCGGGGAGATTGCCGAGCGCTTGCGGGAAGAGCTCGATTATGCCCGCGAATTGAAGCACATGCGGCTCTACGCCGCGATGCTGGCGGATGAGGCGGCGATCCGCGTGCCGGTGCCGTTCGAGGATCTCTCCACCCGGCGACTGCTCACCATGGACTGGCTCGACGGGCGCGGGCTCCTCGCCTTCAAGGCGTCCGACCAAGCGACCCGCGATCATCTGGCCGAGGTGATGTTCCGCGCCTGGTGGAAGCCGTTCTGCCGCTTCGGCATCATTCACGGCGATCCGCACCTCGGCAACTATGCCGCCTATGACGTCGACGGCCGGCCGGAGGGCATCAACCTCCTGGATTTCGGCTGCGTCCGCATCTTTCCGCCGGATTTCGTCGCCGGCGTCGTCGAGCACTATCGCGGGCACCTCAACGGCGACCGCTCGCGCATCGAAGCCGCCTATGCCGCCTGGGGGTTCAAGGGGTTGACGCCCGAACTGATCGATACGCTCGATATCTGGGCGAAATTCCTCTACGGACCGCTCGTCGACGACCGCAGGCGACGGTTGGCTGAAGGCGTGACGACGGCGGAGTTCGGGCGCAAGGAAGCGGCTCGCGTGGCCGAAGGGCTCTCCCGCCACGGCACGGTCACGCCGCCGGCCGAATTCCTGTTCATGGACCGTGCGGCCATCGGGCTCGGCGCGGTGTTCCTGCATCTCGATGCCGAACTGAATTTCCACCGCCTGTTCGAGGAATTCATCGACGGGTTCGATCGCGACGCACTCGCCGCGCGCCAGGCCCGGGTGCTGGAGGCAGCTGGCTTCGACAGTGCCACCGTCTGAACGGGCCGGGAGGGACGATGTACGGCCTGCAACGGCGGTCGCGGCCGTCATCGACGTTGCCGTGTCAGGATGCTCTGCTATAACGGGTTCTGCGGAAGATTACGTAGGGCCGGGCGAGAGCGCGACCGTCGTCCGTCAGCACTTCAATCGGTCGACACGGCGGTTGGCTGGGGCTCGGATCCCCGGGACGCAGCCGCGGGAGGGGAAGCAATGGCAGAGCACGATACGGCGCATCAGGGCGGGACGATGGACTACGCCGAGCATGAAGCGACCTTCAACTTCTTCGTCGGGCTGGTGAAGTGGGGGACCGTCGGCGTCGTGGTCCTGCTCCTTCTGATGGCCTTCTTCCTCGTCCACTGACGTCGGGGCCCAATCCCCTGTCGCGGCCGTCGGTTTGGTCCGCCGCGATGCTGCTACCTACGGGTGATGCCTTAGCGAATGGCCCCTTCGGAACGCTGTGATGCGGGCGACGGGAACGCGCTCAAGGCATTGAAGTTGAAGCATTTTGGCGGTCATTCGATAGTGTCGATGGATCGGAAAAGGCTTTAGGGGCTCACTCGTAAGTGTCGCGCCGTCCGTCCGAACCCCGAGGGCGGACCCTGATCGTTGATCAGGATCAATATTCGCCGCATCGAAGAGTCGTAAAGCCCGTGACCGGGCGATTAGACAGCGGCCGGCCTCGATCGGCCGCGATTGGGGGTCCCAGATGAAGATTGCCGTTCCGTTGGAACGCGAACCCGGTGAAGGGCGCGTTGCCGCCACACCAGATACCGTCAAGAAATTCAAGGCGCTGGGGTTTGACGTCGCGGTCGAGGCGGGCGCCGGGGTCAAGTCCCGGATCACCGATGCGGAGTATGAGGCCGCTGGAGCGACGATTGTCGCGACCGCAGCCGAAGCCTCGGCCGGAGCCGACATCGTGTTGAAGGTCAGGCGCCCGACCGGCGAAGAAGCCGGGCTGGCGCCGGCCGGTAGCCTCGTCATCGGCACCCTCGACCCGCATGGCCACAAGGAGGCGATCCAGGCGATCGCCGACGCCAAGGTGTCCGCCTTCGCCATGGAATTCATGCCGCGCATCACCCGCGCCCAGGTGATGGACGTCCTGTCCAGCCAGGCGAATCTGGCCGGCTATCAGGCAGTGATCGATGCGGCGGCCGAATACGACCGCGCCTTCCCGATGATGATGACGGCGGCCGGCACGGTGTCGGCGGCGAAAGTCTTTGTCATGGGGGCCGGTGTCGCCGGTCTGCAGGCGATCGCCACGGCGCGGCGCCTGGGCGCCATCGTCACCGCGACCGACGTTCGCCCGGCCGCAAAAGAGCAGGTCGCCTCGCTCGGCGCCAAGTTCATCGCCGTCGAGGACGACGAATTCAAGCAGGCGGAGACCGCCGCCGGCTACGCCAAGCCGATGTCGGCGGAGTATCAGGCAAAGCAGGCCGCCCTTGTCGCCGATCACATCAAGAAGCAGGACATCGTCATCACCACGGCGCTGATCCCCGGTCGCCCGGCGCCGAAGCTGGTGTCGGCCGAGATGGTCGCCTCGATGAAGCCGGGCTCCGTGCTGGTCGACCTCGCGGTCGAACGCGGCGGCAACGTCGCGGGCGCGGTCGCCGGCGAAGTCGCAGAGGTCAACGGCGTGAAGATCGTCGGCTACTTGAATGTGCCCGGCCGCATCGCTGCCTCGGCCTCGCTTCTCTACGCCCGGAACCTCTACGCCTTCGTCGAGACGCTCGTGGACAAGAAGACGAAAACGCTCGCCGTCAACTGGGACGACGAACTGGTCAAGGCGACGCTCGTCACCAAGGACGGCGCCATCGTTCATCCTGCGCTCCAGAACTGAGGGGATCCCCAATGGCCAATCTCACTCCCGCCGAGGCGCTGGATCAGGTCAAGGCCCTGAACGATACAGCGCTCGCCGCTGCCCATCAGGCAACCGACGCAGCCCAGAAGACGCAATCGATTCTCGACCAGATTTCCACCGGCGTGGCGCATGTCTCCAGCGCCGTGGCGATCGATCCGTTCGTGTTCCAGTTCTCGATCTTCGTCTTGGCGATTTTCGTCGGCTACTACGTCGTGTGGTCGGTGACGCCGGCCCTGCACACGCCGTTGATGTCGGTCACCAACGCCATTTCCTCCGTCATCGTCGTCGGCGCGCTTCTCGCCGTCGGCGTCGAGGCGAGCGGCGCCGGATCCTCGCTTGCCGGCGGGTTCGGTTTCGTCGCGCTGGTGCTGGCCTCGGTCAACATCTTCGGTGGCTTCCTGGTCACGGCCCGGATGCTCGCCATGTACAAGAAAAAGAATTGAGGAGAGCGTCATGTCGGCCAATATCACCGCACTCCTCTATCTGGTCTCGGGCGTCCTGTTCATCCTGGCGCTGAGGGGCCTGTCGAGCCCGGCCACGTCGCGGCAGGGCAACATCTACGGCATCATCGGCATGGCGATCGCCGTCATTACGACGCTGGCGCTGATCAAGCCGTCGCTGTCGTCCTATCTGACGATCGTCGTCGCCATCGCCATCGGCGGCGGCGCCGGCGCCATCACTGCGCGACGGATCCATATGACGGCGATGCCGCAGCTCGTCGCCTTCTTCCACTCGCTCGTCGGCCTTGCCGCCGTGTTCGTGGCGGCTGCGGCGCTCAATGCTCCGTCGGCCTTCGGTATCGGCGCTCCCGGCGCCATCCACGGCCAGGCGCTCGTAGAAATGTCGCTCGGCGTCGCCATCGGCGCCGTCACCTTCACCGGCTCGGTGATCGCCTTCCTGAAACTCAACGGCAACATGAGCGGCAAGCCGATCCTGTTGCCGGCGCGCCATACGATCAACATCGCACTCGCTGCGGCGCTGGTCGTCTTGATCGCTCTCCTGGTCATCACCGCCAGCCAGATCGTGTTCTGGCTGATCGTCGCGGTGTCGCTGGTGCTCGGCGTCCTCATCATCGTGCCGATCGGCGGTGCCGACATGCCGGTGGTGATCTCGATGCTCAACTCCTATTCGGGCTGGGCGGCGGCCGGCATCGGCTTCACCTTGTCGAATACCGCGCTGATCATCACCGGCGCGCTGGTCGGCTCGTCGGGCGCGATCCTGTCGTACATCATGTGCAAGGCGATGAACCGCTCCTTCATCTCGGTCATTCTCGGCGGCTTCGGCGGCGAGGCGGCCGGGCCGGCGGGCGGCCACACGGAGAGCCGGCCGGTCAAGCAGGGCTCGGCCGACGATGCCGCCTTCATCATGAAGAATGCCGAGAAGGTCATCATCGTACCGGGCTACGGCATGGCGGTGGCGCAGGCTCAGCATGCCGTGCGTGAGATGGCGGACAAGCTGAAGCAGGCCGGCGTTGAAGTGAAATACGCCATCCATCCGGTTGCCGGACGTATGCCCGGCCACATGAACGTGCTGCTGGCCGAAGCGAACGTGCCGTATGACGAGGTCTTCGAACTGGAGGACATCAACAACGACTTCGCCCAGGCCGACGTCGCCTATGTCATCGGCGCCAATGACGTCACCAATCCGGCGGCGAAGACCGATCCGTCCTCGCCGATCTTCGGCATGCCTGTGCTCGACGTCGAGAAGGCCAAGACGGTCCTGTTCGTCAAGCGCTCGATGGCGTCCGGCTACGCCGGGGTCGAGAACGAATTGTTCTTCCGCGACAACACGATGATGCTGTTCGGCGACGCCAAGAAGATGACCGAGGAAATCGTCAAGCACCTCGACTGAGGCATTGCCGAGATCCGCTTCGAAAACGAGGGGCCGCTCCGGACAAGGGAGCGGCCTCTGTCATTTCGGGTGTCGGCCGTGTTCACGCCACCGCCGTTGCCGGTGCCTCGCGGTGGAACAGGCCCCAATCCATCCGCCTGCGGCGGACATTCCAGGCGAGGAGCCCGCCGGCGGCCAGCAGCATCAGCACGTCGCCTGCCGGCGAGGCGATCCAGATGCCCGGCTCGCCGAGCGCGAAGGGAACCAGCGCCAGCAGCGGCAGGCCGATCAGGTAGGTCCGCGCCAGGCTCAGCACTGCGGCACTGCCGGCCATGCCGAGTGCCTGGTAGTAGCCGGCGATGATCAGCAGCGGCGCGCTGAGGACGTAGGCGCCGCACATGACAGGCATGATGCGCACGACTTCGGCGACGACGGCGGGGTCGTCGACGAACAATTCGCCGATCGGCTGCGGCAGGGCGACGAAGGCGATTTCGAAGAGTGCGCTGTAGATAAGCGCGAAGACGAAGCCGATCTTCAGCGAGGCCCGGACGCGGGCGTGCAGGCCTGCGCCGAAATTGTTGCCGGCGATCGACTGGCAGGCCATCGAGGCGCCCATCAGCGGCAAATAGGCAAAGGTTAGGATGCGGCTGATGACGCCATAGGCAGCGACCGTGTCGGACATGTTGGCGGTCGACCAGATCTGGATGTCGGCGATGATCAGGCCCGACGCCAGACTGATGCCGAGGAAACTGAGCGAAGGCGGCGCGCCGAGCACCAGGATCGATCGCCAATTGCCGAGAACCGAGCCGGTTCCGCGGGCAATGAGCGGCAGGCGGGTCCGCCCGGACAGGCGCAGGACCACGACGGCTGCGACCGACAGCACCTGCGCGATGACGCTGCCGGCAGCCGAGCCGGCCGGCCCGAACTGGAAGACGCCGATCAGCACGTAGTTGAACGCCATGTTGAGGACCGTCGCGATGATGGCGAGCAGCGCCATGGTGCCGACCATGCCCTCCGAGCGCAACGCATCGCCCTGGATATTCAGAAAGAAAGCGAACGGCGAGAAGACGACCATGATGCCGGTGAAGGAGAGCCCCATCTCGGCGATCTCAGCGTCGCCTGCGGCGAGCGCGCGCGTCAGCGGAGCACCGAGGAGGAAGAACGCCAGCATCAGCCCGGCGGAAACGACAAGGGCGAGGAGATGGGCCGCATGAACGGCGCCTTCGGCTCCGGCCATATCGCCGGCGCCGATCTTGCGGGCGACGATCGAGGCCATGCCAGCGGAGACCATCGACTGTAGCGCCACCATCAGCATCATCACCGGGAACATCAACGTCACGGCGGTCAGGGCCTTCGAGCCGGCGAAGCGGCCGAGAAACAGCGCGTCGACGATGGTGAAGAGGCCGCTGACGGTCATGAACAGGATGATCGGCGCGGCCGTGCGCAGGAAGACCAGCGACAGTGGCCCGTGGAGATAGGGATTGTGGACGGCTTCGGTCGTTGACATGGTCTGGCCTCGCATCTCGGCGTCACGCGGACGGGAGAGGCGGGCTATGCAGCACGTTGCGCTGTCAATGTCGAGACGATGTACCGGCGGTCTTCACTGCGGGCAATGCATGCGCGGCAGGTTCAGTCCTGGCGACCGAAGGCACTTGCCAGAAGGTCGATCTGGCTGGCGACGGGGTTCAGGCCAGCTTCGGGCTTCTCGTCGGCATAGATGGCGGCATCGAGCTTCTTGATGCGCTCCTGCAGCCGGATCGAGCGGTCGATCAGCTCCTTGAGCATCGGAGGCGCCTCGTCCCAGCCGGGGCCGGTACGGCTCGAGGTCGGCCCCTCGATGCGCACCTTTGATTTTTCCAGGCCGGCCTGGGCCTGCGACATCTCGCCCTCGTTGACGGCACGCTGCAACAACAGCCATGAGGCAAGCTGCATCAGCCGGGTCGTCAGTCGCATGGATTCGGTTGCATAGACAAGCGAACCGGAGCGCGTCAGCTCCTTCGATTCCACCCGTCCGGGGCCGTCGAGATAGCTCGCCGTCTCCTCGACGAGCGTCATGCCCTCGCGGAACAGGTTGCGGAATGTCTCTGAATTGGCGAAGCGCTGAGCGAAATCAATCGGGTCGCCATCGCTCTCGTGCTCTTCGATGGGGTCCTGGCTCATTGTCTTCGGTCCTTGGTCCACTCGAACGTTGCCGGCACCGGTGGGGCGGCAGCGATCGCCGCAGTCCAGATCGGGGCCGTTGCCAAGCTCGAAGCCCGATGCCGTCACATGAAACCACGCGACAGTTCGATCAGCGCTCCAAACCATTCGTAGAGCAGTCATTCGTCTCTTCCACGGATCGCCGCGGCTATTCCGTCGGAGAGCACCCTGCTCTGGTCCGGGCGCGAGTGTGCCACAAAGGGTTAAAGAGACCTACCCGCCCAGGACGTATGGCTGAAGGTAGCAGGGAGCGTACCGCTTGGGGGAGCGATGACGCGACGATCCGCAGAAATGTTACCATAGCGTTAACGCCGAAGCGGACGATGGCGGTCGCTTTTGGTCAAAAAGAGAGCCGCGCCCACGCGCGGCTCGAGAAAAGTATTACAGGGAGGCGTCAAACAGAGTGGATAGGAGCCACTCAAATCCAGAAGACTGGATGCATACGTTGATGACATCGAAACCTTAATTTTTGGTTAATCGTGCGTGCCAGGCACGGCAAACTGCTTCGCCCTGGCACAGGTGGCAGGGTGGGAACCTCGGGCGACGTACCATTTCGGGGCAGTTCGGCGAGCCGGCAGAGCAGCGGACAGCTGGCGTCGGGGCTGGCAGTCGCGACAATGTGATCGCGCGCGGATGGCGATGCCTGTCCCCTGCCGGGGGCGTCAGGCCGCAGATACAGACGGTCGCAGCCGTCGCCGGGCGCTGCCGCAGCCGGACCGCGGGGCGCGACGGTGCTCCACGGGAAATTCCCGATGCGCCACGACTTCGCCGCCTTTTGCCGGCTTTCATCCGCGCCGCCGCCAACGGGGCTTCGTCGGGCGAGCAGACGGCTGGCCGCGACAAGTCGTGTACCGGCGAATACCTGAAATTTACCATGGCCGAAAAGTTAGTCTGCGGCTGAATGGACGCTGAACGGCTGGTTAAATTCGCATAAACGCTAGCCGGCGTAGTGTTGGCTGAAGTCGCATCGCGTCCGGAACGACGAGGAAATCGCATGAGCATTAGCGAAATGACCCACAGCGCACATTTGATCGCTAAAGAACGTCTGACCGTCGAGGAAATGACGCGGCTGATTGCCGCCACAGTGGGGCGGTTGCCGACCGTCGCCTCGGTCAATTTCGCCGATGTCGGCGAGGTTTCGGTGGAGCTGACCACCGGCAAGGTGATCGAGATGCAGGCGGTCCCGATGGCCAGGGCCTTCAATGCCTCGATGTCGTCGCGGCATCGGGCGCTCGACGATCTCGTCAAGAGCTGCGCTTGAATCCAGTCGTTGCAATCGGGACGGGCGGTCGGCCGTAAGCCGGCGATCTGTCAATCGTATTGGCGGCTTGACCGGCGGTCCGATTTCGAGGAACTGTTGCCGCCCCGAGCGCTCGGCGATCTCATCGGATCGCCCGGGCGGTTTGCTTTCGGCCTTCCCGGCAATCTGGTGGGTGAGCCGCGAGACACTGATTTCTGGCCGCGCTTCCCCGTCCGGAGCCGCGCGGCGCGCGAGCCGCAGTTCCGTACCCGCCATGACCTCTGCCGAAATCGCCTTCCAAGCCGCCGCCATTGCCGCCGCCGTCGTGACCGGACTTTCGAAAGGTGGCTTGCCGGCCGTCGGTTCGCTCGCTGTGCCGGTGCTGGCCCTCGTCATATCGCCGATCACCGCCGCCGGGCTGCTACTGCCGATCTTCATCGTTTCAGACTGGTTCGGCCTGTGGGTCTACCGGCGCGAGTTCTCGGTCCGGGTCATCGCCATTCTGGTTCCGGCAGGCATCGTCGGCGTTGGCATCGGCTGGGCGACGGCGTCCTGGATGCCGGAACCCCTGGTGACGCTGATCGTCGGCCTGATCGGCGTCATCTATTGCCTGCTGCGCTGGTTCTTTTCCAATGACGACGGTGAGGCCAAAGAGGCCAAGGTCGCGCCTGGCCTGATCTGGGGCACGGTCACCGGTTTCGTCAGCTTCGTGTCGCATTCCGGCGCCCCGCCGTTCCAGATGTACGTTCTGCCGCTGCAGCTGCCGAAGATGGTGTTCGCCGGTACCAGCACGATCACCTTCGCCATCATCAACGCTGTCAAGCTGATCCCCTATTGGGCGCTCGGGCAGTTCTCTCCGGCCAATCTGACCGAGGCCGTCGGGCTCATTCCGTTTGCCGTGGCGGCGACTTTCGTCGGAGCCAAGCTGACGCGCATCATTCCCGACAAGCTGTTCTTCCAGTTGGTGACGGTGGCGCTTTTCGTCATATCGGTGAAACTCGTGTGGGACGGGGTCATCGGCTTGTCGCACCTCATCGTTTGAGGCACATTGCCGGGGGCTGTCGCATACGGACAAGTACGTGGCGGGGCGGGCTGCTTTTCGGCAAGACGGGCGCCGGGCAAGTGCCGTCATCCCGGCATAATGCGAAAATCTGCATATAATCAACTGGATAGTAAATGGCGTGGGGGATTTCGCGCGCCGCCGGTTCGGCGTGCGTTACTCGAAGAATACCGTACTAGCCGAAGGATGTGCTTGCCCTTCATTGAAGCCGGGGGTCTATTCCGCCTCTTAGGGGAAACACTCAACACGAGGCACGGACGCACATGTCGGGCGCGCACAATTGGTATTCGACCGATCTCGACAAGACTCCGGCGAATTTTCAGTCACTGACGCCGCTGACCTTTCTGGAGCGCTCGGCCACCGTGTTCCCAAAACACACGGCGATCATCCACGGCAGCCACCGCTGGGCCTATGCCGAATTCTATGAGCGCTGCCGGCGGCTCGGCTCGGCTTTGGAACGGCTCGGCATCGCCAAGGGCGATACCGTCGCGGTGATGATGTCGAACACGCCGGGAATGCTGGAGGCACACTACGGCGTGCCGATGACCAAGGGGGTGCTCAACACCCTGAATACGCGGCTCGATGCGCCGATCATCGCCTTCTCGCTCGATCACGCCGAAGCCAAGGTGCTGATCACCGATCGCGAGTTTTCCAAGGTGGTGAAGGAGGCGCTGAGCCTCGCCAACGTCAAGCCGATCGTCATCGATTACGACGATCCGGAATACCCGCAGACCGGCGAGCGGCTTGGGACGCTCGATTACGAAGAGTTCCTGCAGTCGGGCGACCCGAACTACGCCTGGCACATGCCGGACGACGAGTGGGACGCGATTTCACTCAACTATACCTCCGGCACCACCGGCAATCCGAAGGGGGTCGTCTATCATCACCGCGGCGCCGCGCTGGTGGCCCAGGGCAACGTCATCACCACCGGGATGACCAAGCACCCGGTCTACCTGTGGACGCTGCCGATGTTCCATTGCAATGGATGGTCGTTCCCCTGGGCGATTTCGGTCGTCGCGGGAACGCATGTGTGCTTGAGGTGGGTGAGGCCGAAGGCGATCTGGGAGGCGCTGGCCGAACATGGCGTCACGCATCTGTGCGGCGCGCCGATTGTCATGTCGACCATGCTCAACGCCCCGGCGGGCGACAAGCGGCCCCTGTCGCGCGCCGTCGAATTCTTCACCGCCGCGGCGCCGCCGCCGGAAGCCGTGCTGGCCGCCATGAGTGCTGCCGGCTTCAACGTCACCCACATCTACGGGCTGACCGAGAGCTACGGCCCGGCGGTCGTCAACGACTGGAAGGCGGAGTGGGAGTCGCTTCCGGACGACGAACGTGCGGCGAAGAAGGCGCGCCAGGGCGTGCGTTACGGCGCACTCGAGGGGCTCGCGGTGCTCGATCCGATCACGCTCGAACCGGTGCCAGCGGACGGCGAGACGCTCGGCGAGGTGATGATGCGCGGCAACGTGGTCATGAAAGGCTACCTGCGCAACAAGCGGGCGACCGAAGAGGCCTTCTCCGGCGGCTGGTTCCACACCGGTGACCTCGGTGTCACCCATCCCGACGGCTACATCCAGCTCAAAGACCGCTCGAAGGACATCATCATCTCCGGCGGCGAAAACATCTCCTCCATCGAGGTCGAGGATGCGCTCTACAAGCATCCGTCGGTGCAGGTCGTCGCGGTCGTGGCCAAGCCGGACGAGAAGTGGGGCGAGACGCCCTGCGCCTTCATCGAGTTGAAGCCGGGCGAGACGCTCTCCGTGCATGACGCGATCGAGTGGTGCAAGGGGCACCTCGCCCACTACAAGTGCCCGCGCCATATCGTCTTCACCGAGCTGCCGAAGACCTCGACCGGCAAGATCCAGAAGTACAAGCTGCGCGAACTGGCGAAGTCGGCGTAAAGCCAAAGCACCTGTCTGTCCATGCCGCGCCGCCGGGCCCTCCCGGCGGCGTTTCGATTCTGTCAGCGGATGATCGGTTGGGACGGTTGCAGGCCGGCAACGGCGGTGGGGGACGGTCGACGCTTCCCCAAAACGAAAGCGCCGCAAGCTTCTAAGCTGCGGCGCAGGGGAGGATTTGCGATACGTCTCCAAATTCTGTGCAGGATTGTCCTTCGGTCGGAACGTTCCTCAGTCTCATCCCTTTGGGTTCGAAGGCTGTCGGGAGACGGAATGGCACACCTGATAACGCGGCGTTCACGCGCGCGAATGCGGACGTCTGCCCAGTCAGTGCAGCGTCTCTTCGTCGTGTCTCAGTCGACTGATTTCATCTTTCAGGACCAGCTTGCGTCGCTTCATTTCGGCAAGCTTGAGGGAATCCGTGGCGGGACTCATCGTCTCCCTGCGGATTTCTCCGTCAAGGGCCGCGTGGCGGCGTTCAAGTTCGGCAAGATGCGATTCGATCGACATACTCAAGCCTCCTTAGCTGACAGGACTTGACGACAAGAGCATGACACAGCCGCAGCCGTTTGCAATCGGCCGCGACCGCAATTCCCAGCGAATTGACGCCGGGTCGGTAAGTTTCGGCTGAAAATTCACTTGTCTATTCAACGTAACTTGTATGAATTGCGTATGTGGCAGATTCCGCCTCCGTAAGGGTCCCAATCCCCGCAGAATTGGGGTATCTTGCCCGCCTGAACTGACGGCTTTAATGGCCGGCCGGGAGGGTCGGGCTGTTGCCGTTTTGCGGCGTGCGACCGCCGCGGTTCGCCGGCGTCCCTCACGACGAGGCGCCCGGGGCAAATGTCCGAATGTCGTCAAGAGCCACTGTCCCGAATGACTGAAGAAGAAGCCAACACGATCAGGCAGGAGCTCAGCCAGCTCCGGCAGGAGCACCGCGATCTCGATATCGCGCTCGATGCCCTCGTTGCCTCCGGGCGGGGCGACCACTTGACGATCCAGCGGCTGAAGAAGCGCAAGCTGGCGATCAAGGATCGGATGAGCCATCTGGAAGATCGGCTGGTGCCGGATATCATCGCCTGAGTCCTGGGCGAGGCCGTCGGCCCCCGTCGAAAAGGCGAGTTCGGCTTGGTGCCGGTCGGCTTGCACGACCGATGCCGATCACCTATAGAGCCGGCCAATCTTGGCGCGACGGGAGATCGTTGCGACGGGTCGGCGTGATGCGTTCCTCGCATGGGCTGCGCCGACGGCGTGCGTTGCGTTCGGACTGCTGGCATGCGAACGCGAAGAATACGGTCGCGCATGGACCTGGGGTCGGTCTTCGGTCGATAGAGCAGCCCGGCAGACCGGGACAGGCTCCAAAGGGGGTAGCATGGCTGAGAAGAGGCCGCCGGTCGCCGTCATCATGGGATCCCAGTCCGACTGGGAGACGATGCGACATGCCGGCGAGACCCTGACGGCGCTGGCGATCGAGCACGACTGCCTGATCATCTCGGCCCATCGCACGCCGAAGCGGCTGTATGAGTTCGCCTCCGGCGCTGCCAAAGCCGGATACAAGATCATCATCGCCGGGGCTGGCGGAGCGGCGCATCTGCCGGGGATGACGGCATCGCTGACGAACCTGCCGGTGTTCGGCGTACCGGTCGAGTCCCGGGCGCTCAAAGGCGAGGACAGTCTTCTTTCCATCGTGCAGATGCCGGCGGGCATTCCGGTCGGCACACTGGCCATCGGCAAGGCCGGGGCGATCAATGCGGCACTGCTGGCCGCGGCGGTGTTGGCTTTGCAGGATCAGGCGCTGGCCGAACGGCTCGGCGAGTGGCGGCGGTTGCAGACGGAAGCGGTCGCCGAACGACCGCACGACGCGGCGGAATAGGCCTGTGACGTTCTTCCCCCCCCTCGTCATCGGCATCCTCGGTGGCGGCCAGCTCGGGCGCATGCTGGCGCTCGCTGCGGCAAAACTCGGCTTGCGGGTGCATGTCTTGGCCCCCGAGACCGACAGCCCGGCCTTCGAGGTGGCGGGGGCGCATACGGTCGCCGCTTACGACGACGAGGCGGCGTTGGCGCGGTTTGCGGCCGAAGTCGATGTCGTCACCTACGAATTTGAGAACGTGCCGGCTGCTGCAGCGGCCTTCCTCGATCGGCTGAAGCCGGTCAGGCCGGGGATTGCGGCGCTCGACGTGGCGCAGGATCGCCTGTCGGAGAAGCGTTTCCTCAACGGCCTCGGCATTGTGACGGCGCCGTTCTTTGCCGTCGACACGCTCGACGATCTGCGGGCGGGCCTGGCCGAGACTGGTCTGCCGGCGATCCTGAAGACTCGCCGCTTCGGCTACGACGGCAAGGGGCAGGTGAAGATCGCCGACCTCGCCGACGCCGAAGCGGGGTTGGCCGCCATGGCCGGGCAGCCGGCGATTCTCGAGGGGTTCGTGCCGTTCTCGCGCGAGATCTCGGTTCTCGTCGGACGCGGCCTCGATGGCGCGGTCGAAGTCTACGACGTGCCCGAGAACGTGCATCGCGACCACATTCTGCGTACCTCGAGCGTGCCGGCGCAGCTCATGCCCGATACCGCCCGGGCCGCGGCCGAACTCGGCACGCGCGTTGCGGCGGCGCTCGACTACGTCGGCATTCTCGCTGTTGAACTGTTTGTCGTGGAAGGTGCGGCGGGCGAATCGCTTGTTGCCAACGAGATCGCACCGCGGGTGCACAACTCCGGCCATTGGACGGAGAGTGTCTGCGACGTCAGCCAGTTCGAGATGCACGTGCGCGCCATCGCCGGGCTGCCACTCGGCTCGGCGCGCCGACATGCCGATGTGGTGATGGAAAACCTCATCGGCGGCGACGTCGAGCGAGTTGTGGAGCTGTTGCGGACGCCATCGGCGCATGTCCATCTGTACGGCAAGCGCGCCGTCCGGCCGGGGCGAAAGATGGGTCACGTCAATCACATTCGGCGCTTTCCGGCCGTTTAGGCCGGGCCACGGGGTGGACAGCGGCCCCGGCATCTGGTAACCAACGGGCCTTCCGGAAAACGTGCCGTCGGCGCGCGGGGTCTCACGTCCCCACTGTCCGGACGCATTCACAGAGGCATTTCGCCGATCCCAAGAGGATCGGTTCTAACACGGGATATCACGCGTGCAGGTTCTCGTTCGCGATAATAACGTTGATCAGGCGCTGAAGGCCCTGAAGAAGAAGATGCAGCGCGAAGGCATCTTCCGTGAAATGAAGCTCCGCGGACATTACGAAAAGCCGTCTGAAAAGAGGGCTCGCGAGAAGGCCGAGGCCGTGCGCCGCGCCCGCAAGCTTGCCCGCAAGCGTGCCCAGCGCGAAGGCCTGTTGCCCGGCAAGCCGGCCGCGCCGGTTGCTGCTGCAGGGCCGCGTCGCGGTTGATCGGCGGTTCGACGGCGGATGCGGCACTTTGTCCGCATCCCTGTTGCGATTTCCTCGCGTCTATCCGTTTTGACACGGCCGTGCCAGGTTGCGCGGCCGTTTTGCTCATTTGGGAGGCTGCGAGCGACGGCTAACGTGCCGACAGCCACTGTGGCAAAAAGGCCGATCGGGCCGAAAACGCCTGATGCCGGGCCGCTCCGATGATTTTGCCTTGGTTCGGTCGCGATTGTTGCAAAGGGTCTCTGCGCGGAGTTAACCGACCGTCAGTCAGAGCGTGACGCAGCGATCGAGCCGCATTTCGAGGGAATTCCGCCGCGCATACGCGGCCGGGGAATGACCGCTTCATCCGTTGGGACAGGCTGACCGTGGCTTTCCCAAAGATGCGATGCCGACCGGGGCTCGGTCGACCGCTCTAGCTTGGTGGTGGACGTCGATGCCGAATTGTAGTGCCAGTTCCTCCCCACGCTCCAGGTGCGCTGCCATCGCTGTCGCCGGGTTGGCTGCAGCTTTGATGCTCGCCGGATGCGCTTCGAGCGGCGTGGCACCCACTGAAATGCCCGATGCCAGCGCGACCTATGCCAGCCAGGCCAATATCGCGTCGCTGTCGGAGGTGATCCGGACCAACCCCAGCAATCCCGGGCCGTACAATGTTCGCGGCACGGCCTATGCCGGCGCCGGACAGTATCAGTCAGCGCTCGAGGATTTCGGCGCGGCTCTGAAGCTCAACCCAAACTTCCACCAAGCCTACCTCAACCGAGGTATTGTCTATCGTCGTATGGGTAAGCTGGAATTGGCGCTCGCCGACTTCAATCACGCCGCCCAGCTCAATCCCAACTATGCCGCCGCCTTCGTGGAGCGCGGCAACGTCGAGCGGCAGACCGGCCAGATCGATGCCGCACTTGCCGATTTCGCCACGGCCATCTCGATCTCGCCGGACAATCTCGCCGCCTTCCACGACCGGGCTCTGGCCTATCAGCTGCAGGGCAACCATAAGGCGGCGATCTCCGACTTCGATCAGGTTCTGGTACGCGATGCTTCGGCGGCGCAGTCCTATAACGGGCGCGGCATCTCCAAGCTGGCGATCAAGGATTTCAAAGGCGCGCTCGAAGATTTCGAGGCGGTGATCGAACTGGATCGCAGCTTCCCGAATGTCTGGGTCAATCGCGGCTTGGCACAGGAAGGGCTCGGCGACAAGGATGGCGCGCGAGCGGCCTGCCAGCACGGGCTGGCGCAGGAGCCGACTTCACAAGTGGCCCGCGCCTGCGTGCAGCGCACCGGCGGCAACCTGTTCTGACGTCAGAAACTTCGACAGGACGATGTCAGCCGCCGCCGCGGATGCCATCGACGACGATGGCCGTCAACCGCCCGGCAAAACCCGAATCGAGTGGTTCGTCGAGCAGCAGCCTCAGCCAGATCGCGCCGAACAGGGCAGTCGTGATGGCCTCGAGGTCGTGTTCGCACGGGAACAAGCCGTCGGCGATGGCGCCTTCCAGCAGTTGGGCGAAGGCGAGGCGGCGCGGTTCGACGAAGTTCTGCCGGAAGATGCGGCGGAAGTCACTGTCGTGCTGGGCCATGGCCATCAGTCCGCGGATGGCGGGTGCCGTGTGCATCAGGCTGGCGAAAGTCCGTTCGACGAAGAGGGCGATACGGTCGCGCGCGGGCACGCCTTCCGGAGACGGCTGATCGACGGTCTCCTCGGTCTGCGCGAGGAAGGCGGCGAGCACCAGTTCCGGCTTCGACGGCCAGCGGCGGTAGATGGTCTGTTTGCCGGTGCCGGCGGCATCGGCAATCATGCGGGTCGTGACGACGTCATAGCCCAGTTCGCCGACGAGCCGGCGGGTGACGTCGAGAATTGTACGGCCCGCGGCTTCGTCGCGCGGGCGCCCCGGCGCGCGGTGGTTCGGGACGATCTCGTGTCTGGTGGCGTTTTCGTCGATTGCCGTCATTGGACTATCTGACGGACGGACGCCGTGTTCAATCGGATCGACTGGCTGCCGTCCAGATTGAAGGCCGGCGGCACCCCATGCCTGTGGCTCTGGCCGTGTGTCAGGCCTGCGGCGGAGATGTCCAGATCGGACCGACCGGTGCTGCAACCCAAAAACGCGCCGGAATTGGTCGTTCGGGCGTGTCCCACCGTCGCAGAATCGCTTCGATCCAGACGGGACATATGTCGACCGCTCGGCTCGAATCCGGCCGGCTCCTCCGGCAAGACCCGCTGCCACCACGGCAGATCGTCCCCGCATGGCTCACCCAGCATCACCGTTCAGGCCGAAAACCCGGAGCCCGAGCAGCAACCATGTCCCGGGATCGTCTCCCGGACTCGTGCCTGCGGTGTGCGGACACGCCGCACCCTCCCGGATTTGGACCCGTGCCACGGCTTGTCGCCGTCTGTCGCGTTCCGTCCAACCTCCCGGATGCGACAATACCACAGGACGGGCGAATGCCAGCGTGCGGCGAACCACGCATGGGCGCCGCGCGGGGTCCCGGCCAAGGAGGTGCGCGCGCCAAAACGGCTCGCGCCCCGGTCGGCATTAACCGGTTTTCGATTGAATGCGAACCGATGCCTCTGTCAACTCGTATTCAGGCGATCATCGGGACGAGCGCGTGGCGGATGGCGCGACGTCGAAGCATGCCTTGATCTGACCAGTAGCCGAAAGTGACCGATATCAACCGAAATCCAGTCAATGATTGTCGCGTGCCACCGTCTTCTGCGCGATGCGCTGGTACTTAACCGCCGGCTTCAGCACCATGCCCTCCGACAGTTGGTCGACGATGCCGCGCTGGATTTCCTGCCATGGCGTCTGGTGATCTGGGTAACGGTAGCCGCCGTTGGCTTCCAGCTCCGCGCGACGGCGAGCGATTTCGTCGTCGGGCACCAGCATGTTGGCGCTGGCGCGCGCCAAGTCGATCCGGACCTTGTCGCCGGTCTTCAACAGTGCGAGTCCGCCGCCGACCGCCGCCTCGGGTGAAGCATTGAGGATCGATGGCGAACCGGAGGTGCCGGACTGTCGTCCGTCGCCGACGCAGGCGAGCGCCGAGATGCCGCGCTTCAACAGGTAGCTGGGCGCGCGCATGTTTACCACTTCGGCCGAACCGGGATAGCCGACGGCGCCGACGCCGCGGATGAACAGGATCGAGTCCTCGGTGATGCCGAGCGCCGGGTTGTCGATATTGGCGTGGTACTCCTCCGGGCCGTCAAACACGATCGCCGTGCCGACGAAAGCCTCGGGATCGGCCGGGTTGGAGAGGTAGCGGGCGCGGAATTCATCGGAGATGACGCTGGTCTTCATCACCGCCGACGAGAACAGGTTGCCGGACAGGACGAGGAAGCCGGCATCGGGCTTCAACGGGGTGTCGATCGAGAAGATCACGTCGCGGTCGGCCGTTTCCCGCCCACGGCAGTTGTCGCCGATGGTGCGACCGTTCACCGTCAGTGCATCCTCGTGGATGAGGCTCCGCTTCATCAACTCGTTGACGACCGCCGGCAGGCCACCGGCGCGATGGAATTCCTCGCCGAGATAGGCTCCGGCCGGCTGCAGGTTGACGATAAGCGGCACGCTATGGCCGATCGTCTGCCACTCTTCAACGTTCAGCTCGACACCGATGTGCCGGGCGATGGCATTGACGTGGATCGGCGCGTTGGTCGAGCCGCCGATGGCCGAACAGGCGACGATGGCGTTCTCGAAAGCCTTGCGCGTCAGGATGTCGGAGGGTTTCAGGTCCTCCCACACCATCTCGACGATGCGCTTGCCGGTCTCGTAGCCGCATTGGCCGCGCTCGCGATAGGGCGCTGGAATCGTGGCCGATCCGGGCAGCGACATGCCCAGGGCCTCGGCCAGCGTGTTCATCGTCGAGGCGGTGCCCATCGTGTTGCAGTAGCCGACGGAGGGTGCCGAGGAGGCGACCATGTCCATCATCTCGTCGTAGGAGATCTCGCCGCGCGCATATTGTTCGCGCGCCTTCCACACCACGACGCCCGATCCGGCGAGTTCGCCTTTCCAGTGGCCGTTGAGCATGGGGCCGACGGAATAGACGATCGCCGGAATGTTCACCGTTGCCGCCGCCATCAGGCAGGCCGGTGTGGTCTTGTCGCAGCCGGTGGTCAGGATCACGCCGTCGAGGGGATAGCCGTGCAGGATCTCGACCAGACCGAGATAGGCAAGGTTGCGGTCGAGCGCGGCTGTCGGGCGTTTGCCGGTCTCCTGGATCGGATGCACCGGGAATTCCAGCGGGACGCCGCCCGCGGCGCGGATCCCGTCGCGGAGCCGATCGGCGAGTTCGATGTGATGTCGGTTGCAAGGAGACAGATCGGACCCGGTCTGGGCGATGCCGATGATCGGTTTGCCGGATTGCAGCTCCCCGCGCGTCAGGCCGAAGTTCAGATAGCGCTCGAGGTAAAGGGCGGTCATATCCGGGTTGGCCGGATTATTGAACCACAGCTGCGACCTCAGCCTGGGTCGCTCGGACGTCGACATCTCGGTGTTTCCTCGCTTAGGGCACCGGTTGCCGCTTTTCACCCGGTACCTCGTCGCTCGCGTGGCGCTCGCCCCGATTCCGTGACCGTGTCCCGCGTGCTGGGCATATTCGTATGATAATAGCGGCCGCCCGACCAGAGCCGAATCGGTCACAGCCTGTCCTCATTTGTCAAAAGCCTTGACGAATGCCTAGCGCAATCTTCTCCGAAATGACCGGCTATCGTCCTAAAAGACATATTATGGCAATGAATTACCGGGCCAGGATCGGTGCCGCAGGAGGGCGCTCCGGGCGGAAATATCGAGCCATGATCCTGTGCAACGCTCCCTTGAAACGAGCGGCGGACCTCGGTTTTGGCCAGACCTTGACCTCGGCGTGGCCAGATACCTTATAGGATGCACTGGCCGCGCCGGAATTGTGCGCGACGTGGCGACGATCCGGCCGGTCTGGCCGTCTGCTTTACCCTCCGAGAGGGGCCCTCCGCATGACCGTGGCGATGAAGACCTCCGCCGAGCCGATCGTGCTCGACCTGACCGGCATGACCTGTGCTGCCTGTGCGGCGCGCATCGAGAAGGTGCTGAAGCGCGTACCGGGCGTGGAGAGCGCTACCGTCAATCTGGCCCTCGAGAGCGCCGAGGTGGCCGCGCCGGGGGCCCTGTCCGACCGGTTGGTCGCCGTCGTCGAGGGGGCGGGCTATGGCGCACGGCTGCGTTCGCGCGACCCGAAGGCGCGGCGGCGCGAAGTCGAGGCTCGCGAGGCGGAACGCCGGCACGACCTGATGCAGGCGCTTGCGGTGTTTCTCATCTCGGCGGTGCTGACGGCGCCGTTCTTCGTCGTCATGGGCGTGATGGTGACGGGCCGGCACGTGCATGCGTTCACCCCGGTCGTCCAGCTCATGCTGGCGACGCCGGTACAGATCATTGCCGGCTGGCGCTTCTATGTCGGCGCGTTCAAATCGCTGTTGGGGGGCTCGGCCAACATGGATGTGCTGGTGGCGCTCGGCACCAGCGCTGCCTACGGCTTCAGCCTCTATCAGATGATCGTGCTCGGCGAGGCGGCCGATGGGCACCTCTATTTCGAGGGGGCGGCGACCATCCTGACGCTGGTCATGCTCGGCAAGTTGCTGGAAGCCCGGGCGCGCCGTTCCGCGGCGGCGGCGATTACCAAGCTGATGGATCTGGCGCCGCCGGTGGCGACCCGGATCGGGCCGGCCGGTCCGGTCGAAGTGGTGGTCGAGGACTTGCGGCTGGGCGACCGGGTGCTGGTCAGGCCCGGCGAGCGCGTGGCCGTCGACGGCGTGCTGCGCCAGGGGGCGAGCGAACTGGACGAATCGCTGGTGACCGGTGAGAGCCGGCCGGTTGCCAAGGCGATCGGCGACGCCGTGGTCGCCGGCACGATCAACGGCTCCGGAGCGATGGAAATCGAGGTTAGGGCCGTCGGCGAAGATACCACGCTCGCCCGCATCGGCCGGTTGGTTGAACAGGCGCAGATCGCCAAGGCACCCGTGCAACGGCTGGTCGACCGTATCGCCGGCGTCTTCGTGCCTGTCGTCCTCGCCATTGCCGCACTGACGTTTGCCGGCTGGATGCTGATGGGGGCCGGGCTGGAGGCGGCCCTGATTGCCGCCGTGTCGGTCACCGTTATCGCCTGTCCCTGCGCGCTCGGCCTCGCCACGCCGACGGCGCTCGTCGCCGGCACAGGTGCTGCGGCCAGGGCCGGCATTCTCATTCGTGACATCGACGCACTCGAGCGGGCGCATGGCGTCGATACCGTAGTGTTCGACAAGACCGGCACGTTGACCGAGGGACACCCCATCGTCACCGACGTCTTCACGGTCGGTCCCGGCGCGCGCGACATGCTGAGGCTGGCGGCGGCCGTGCAGGCGACGAGCGAACATCCGCTTGCCCGCGCCATCATTGCCGCCGCCAAACTCGACGGCGGGCCGTTCCCTGCAGCCGGCATGGCACGTGCCATCCCCGGGCGCGGCGTCGAGGCAACCGTCGACGGCCGTGCGGTCGCGATCGGCAACGAGGCGCTGATGCAGGACCTCGGCGTCGATCTCACATTCTTCACTGCCGAGGCGGACCGGCGCGGAGCCGAGGGCAAGACGGTGGTGTTCGTGTCGAAATCGGGCGAGGCGCTCGGCCTCATCGCACTTGCCGATCCCGTCCGGCCGGAAGCCGCCGAGGCGGTGGCGATCCTGCATCGCCGTCGCATCGATGTCCGCATGGCGACCGGCGACCGTGCCGATGTCGCCGGCATGATCGGGCGTGCGCTCGGGCTGGACCGCGTCGCCGGACCGCTCAGGCCGGAGGAGAAGGCCGGCCTCATTCGCTCGCTTTCGGCGGACGGCCGCACTGTCGCCATGGTCGGCGACGGGGTCAACGATGCGCCGGCGCTCGCCGCCGCCGCTGTCGGCATCGCCATGGGCTCGGGCACCGACGTCGCCATGGAAACCGCGGGCATCACGCTGATGCGGCCGGATCCGCGGCTCGTTGCGGCCTCGCTCGACATCGCGCGCGCGACCTGGGCCAAGATCCGGCAGAATCTGGTGCTCGCCTTCATCTACAATGTCGTCGGCATCCCGCTCGCCGCGGCGGGGCTGATGACACCGGCGCTGGCCGGCGCGGCGATGGCCCTGAGCTCGGTCTCGGTCGTCTCCAATGCGTTGGCGCTGACGCGCTGGCGGCCGAGACGTGGGACATAAGGCGTGAAAAGGCCCGCGATTGAATGATCGCGGGCCTTGTTCTCTGTCGGAACCGGAACGGGACGTGAAACGTGCCGGCTCGGGAATACGCTCGTCTGGTAAGGATACTGAGCAATTGGCGGCCTCCCCGGATGGCACGGAGAGGCCTTCTGAAATGGAAATGTCAGGAGTTTCGGGCTTCCGGTCCGGACAGCGGGGCGATGGTCGGCCGAAGCGCGGAGGCACACGCTTGCGAGCCGACGACCGACATCACCGGTCGGGCCATGAATGTCGCGCCGGGTGTGCTTCCGTCGGCCGCCCTGCCTTCTGCGGCGAGGAGGATGAGGAAGGTAACGGCGGCGGCACTGCGGATCATCTGAAAACTCCGATTCGCGGGTCAGCCGGGTGAACCGGCCTGATGCGAGGAGTTTTACTGCGCCCTGTTGGAACCGGGCATGATTGCGGCATTCAGATGGCGTTCAGGCGTCAGAGGGCAGGCGCCCGGAAGGCGATTCCGCCGGAGCGGCGAACCCGGAGCGCCCGTTCAGCTCTCGCCGTGGCTCCCCGCCGCGGGCCCTCGGGGCTTTGCCTGACTATTGCCGCGATTGCAGTGATTAGGCTCCTGCCCTAATGGATGGGAGCATGCGTCGCGTGCGGCGGAAGCGCGATGACGCGAACGGTACGGGAAGCGGCGGGCCTTCCGTCAAACGCGTGCCGGACGCGCGATCTAACATATTGAAAGCTTTGCTTGCGTCTGCTTTATGCCGTGAGGCCGGCAAGGAGACGGGCGGCAATTGAGTGGTTCGTTGGCGAATGTGGACGAGCGCGTCCGCACTTGCTGCGGCCGGTGGTGGGTAAGCTTGATCAGGACGACACATGACAGCGCGTTTTTCTCGCCGCGACGTAATGAACGGGGCTCTGGCCGCGACCTTCGCCGCCTTCATGACCGGTACCGGCACGCCGGCCAGGGCGGCAGCTCTGAAATTCGGGCCGCCGAAGCCGTTTTCCTGGGCCGCCTTCATCGAACGCGCCCGCGATCTGGCGACGAAGCCGTACGAGCCACCCTATAAGCCGTCGCCGGAGATCGTCAGTCAGATCGACTACTCCCAGCACGGCAAGATTCGCTTCAAGAGCGATGATGCCCTGTTCGGCGACACTCCCGGCATCTTCCCCGTGACCTTCTTCCCTGTCGGCAAATATTTCGCCAAGTCGGTGAAGATGCATGCGATCGACGGCGACAAGGCGCGCGAGGTGCTGTACGAGCCGGAATACTTCGACATGCCGGACGACAGCCCGGCGCAGAAGTTGCCGGAGGATACCGGCTTTGCCGGCTTCCAGGTGCGCGAGAAGTCGCGCCCGGATTGGCGGTCGCAGGACTGGTGCGCGTTTCTCGGCGCCTCTTATTTCCGCGGCATCGGGCAGCTCGGCGAATACGGCCTGTCGGCGCGTGGCATCGCGATCAATACCGCGTCGCCGAGCCCGGAGGAGTTTCCGGACTTCACCGAATTCTACCTGCAACCGGCGACTGCGCCGGAGCAGCCGCTGGTCGTGTTTGCCCTCCTCGACGGGCCGTCGGTGGTCGGAGCCTATCGGCTCGTCATCCGCCGTACCGAGGGCGTGGTGATGGACGTGGAGAACCAGCTGTTTATGCGCAAGGACGTCGAGCGCTTCGGCATCTCGCCCTTGACCTCGATGTACTGGTTCGACGAATACGACAAGGGCTACCAGTTGGAATGGCGCCGCGCTGCGCATGATTCCGAAGGCTTGGCGCTGTGGACCGGCGCCGGCGAGCGCATCTGGCGGCCCCTCGTCAACCCACCTTCGGTCAATACGTCGGTGTTCTTCGACAACAATCCGCGCGGCTTCGGCCTGATGCAGCGCAACCGAGATCCCGGCCATTTCCTCGATCGCTGGCTCAACTACGAGCGCCGTCCGTCGCTGTGGATCGAGCCGATCGGCGCCTGGGGGGCCGGTTCGGTGCAATTGATCGAGATCCCGACCGACCACGAGGATTTCGACAACATCGTCTGCATGTGGGTGCCCAAGGATCATGTCCAAGCCGGGCAGGCGCACGACTTCCGCTACCGCATGCACTGGCTCTCCGACGAGCCCTATCCGGCGGCGCAACTCGCCCGTGCCAATGCGACCCGCATCGGCCGCGGCGGCTTCCCCTACACCCGCAACAACCCGCCGGAGATCCGGCGCTTCGTCGTCGAGTTCGGCGGTGGCCAGCTCGATCAGCTGCCGAAGGACGTCAAGCCGGAAGCGGTGATCACGCCGGCCCGCGGCACGGTCTCATCGGTCTTCATCGAGACCACGTCGTGGTCGAAGAATTGGCGCTTGCAATTCGATCTTGCCGTCGACGGACCAGAGCCGGTCGACATCCGCGCCTATCTGAAGGAGGGCGACAAGGCCCTGTCCGAGACCTGGCTGTTCCAGCTGCATCCCCAGCAGATGAAATGAGCGCTAGAGCATTTCCCGCTCAGATGGACTCATCTGAGCGAAAGGAAATGCTCCAGATTCAATAGCGTGAGCGTGTCCTTATCGTTCGGATCGCTTCTATCCGAACGGGACACGCTCTAGGGGGGCGGATACCGGGGCAGGCGGACGCCCGCCTCCGGTTATGCGGGGGCGGGGGCTCGGTCCCGGTAGAGTGTGCGGGCGTATAAATCCGTGAGGATGATGTGGTGAGCGAAGCAAGCGGTGTGGTGAAGTCCGGGGCTGTCGATGGCGGCGCCGTCAGGCCCCGCCGTTCGATCGCGCCGCTGATGGTGCTGGCTCCGCTGGTCGGCCGCTATCGCGGCCATGTGGCGGGTGCCTTTGCCGCGCTGGTCGCCGCGGCCGGTGCGACGCTGGTGCTGCCGCTGGCGGTGCGGCGGATGATCGACAATGGCTTCGGTCCCGGCGATCCCGCCTTCATCGACCGCTACTTCCTCATGCTGCTAGTCGTCTCGGGCGCCTTGGCTCTGGCGAGTGCCACCCGCTACTATCTCGTCACCTGGATCGGCGAGCGCACCGTCGCCGACCTCCGGCAACAGGTGTTTTCCCACGTGATGGACCTGTCCGCCGGTTTCTATGATACGGCGCAATCGGGCGAGATCGTCTCCAGGCTCACGGCCGACACGACGCAGCTGAAATCGGCGGTCGGGGCCTCAGCCTCGATCGCGCTCAGGAACCTCTTCCTCTGCGTCGGTGCGGTGGTGATGATGGTGATCACCAGCCCGCACCTCTCGGCCCTGGTGCTCGCTGCCATCCCCTTTATCGTCTTGCCGCTGGTCGGCTTCGGTCGCGCGGTCCGGAAGAAGTCGCGCGAGGCGCAGGATACGCTTGCCGAGGCCTCGGCCTATGCCACCGAGGCGATCGGTGCGGTCAGGCAGTTCCAGGCCTTCACCAACGAGGCCTTGGCGACCTCGCGCTACGGCCGCGCGGTGATGCGCGCCTTCGAAGCGGCTCGTTCCTCGACCTTCTCCCGGGCGATGCTGACCGCCGGCGCCATCTTCCTGGTGTTCGCCAGCGTCGTGGTCGTGTTGTGGATCGGCGCCAAGGGCGTGCAGGCCGGCTCGATCACTGCCGGCAACCTGTCGCAATTCGTGCTCTATTCGGTGTTGGCGGCGAGTTCCTTGGGCGAACTCAGTCAGGTGTGGGGCGAGATCGCCCAGGCTGCCGGCGCGGCCGAACGTATCGGCGAACTGCTCGCCACCGAGCCCGCCATCGCCGCGCCCGAACATCCGGTGCGTCTGCCGGAACCGCCGCGCGGCGAGGTCGCCTTCGAGACGGTGCGGTTCGCTTATCCGAGCGCGCCCGGCCGGATGATCCTCGACGGGTTCTCGCTTTCGGCCCGCCCCGGCGAAAAGATCGCCCTCGTCGGTCCGTCGGGGGCAGGCAAGTCGACCGTGTTCCACCTGATCGGCCGGCAATACGACCCGACCGCGGGCCGCGTCACGGTCGACGGTGTCGATGTGGCGAGCCTCGATCCGCGGCGCTTGCGCGCCCGCATCGCCGTCGTGCCGCAGGAAGCGATGATGCTGTCGATGTCGGTCGCCGACAACATCCGCTTCGGCCGGCCCGAGGCAAGCGATGCGGAGGTTCGTGCTGCGGCCGAATTGGCGCTCGTCGACGAATTCGTCGCCAAGATGCCGTCCGGTTACGACACGGCGGTCGGCGAACGCGGCGTGACGCTGTCCGGCGGTCAGCGCCAGCGCATTGCCATCGCCCGGGCGATCCTGAAGGATGCGCCCATCCTTCTCCTCGACGAGGCGACGTCGGCGCTCGACGCGGAGAGCGAGATCCTGGTCAATACCGCGCTCGAACGCTTGATGCAGGGCCGCACCACGCTCGTCATCGCGCACCGGTTGGCGACGGTGTTGAAATGCGACCGCATCCTCGTCATTGACGGGGGCGCGATCATCGAGGAAGGCACGCATGAAACGCTTGCCGCATCCGACGGGCTTTACGCCCGGCTCGCCAAGCTGCAATTCGAGGCGGGGCTGGGCGCCTCCTGACGCCGCCCAAGACTGACATCGGGGACATCGGGCCATGGCAAACGATTGGAATCCGGCACTCTACGATCGCTTCGCCGACGAACGGGAGCGCCCTTCGCGCGATCTTCTCGCCCGTGTGCCGCTGACGGCGGCCGACCTCGTTGTCGATCTCGGCTGCGGCTCCGGCCTGTCGACACGTCCACTGATCGAGCGATTTGTTGGCGCCAAGGTGATCGGCGTCGACACCTCGCCGGCGATGTTGGCAAAGGCGCGCAAGAGCTTTCCCGGCGCCGGCTACGAGATCGGCGATGTCGCCTCCTGGGAACCGCCGGTGCCGGCCGACCTCCTCTTCGCCAATGCCGTGCTGCAATGG